>JBCDFY010000434.1:0-3697 GCA_039176995.1 Bacteroidota bacterium | reverse complement strand
GGTATTCATACTTAATGAGGCGAGTATATTAAAGCTATGCTCTCATTCCTTCAATCACGAAATCAATGAAAGAAGTATAAACTTCGGAAGGTGTTCTATTCAAATCTTTCTCCAAAATAGCAGCTCGCAAATCGACTAATTGTACCATTCCATTGCACATGCCCCAAATGATGTAGGTAAATTCACTGGCATTCATATCCACTCGAACCAGACCTTGTATTTTCGCTCGATCTAATACGGACACCACCAGAGCGGTGATGTTCTGACTGGCTCGCTGCAATTCAATTGGTTCCGATTGCTCTGCGCTCACTTCATAAAAAGAGACCAGATCGTGGTACAACTTATTTTCCTTGAAAAACTTGAAATTAGCAAAGAGAATATTCCTGATTTGTTCGAGTGGATCGTTGGAAGCATTGATGCTCTCGTGGAAAAGTTGTAGTAATTGCTCACGGGAGCGTACCGTCAATTGAGCGATGATCTCTTCTTTTTTCTTGAAGTAAAGATACAATGTTCCTTGTGCTAACTTGGCTTCCTTTGCCACGGAACTAATGCTCAAGCCACTCAAGCCCTTTTGTTGCAATACCGCTTCTGCACTATCTAGTATCTGCTGTTTCCTAATGTCCTTCTCTTTCTGATCTTTCGCTTTTAGCATTGCATTGTTCTATATTCTGTTTAGTATAATGGTACGCTTTAATTTATATTTTCCCAAATGCTTTTGTAGCGTAATTAGTTTAGTAGATTGATAATTTTTAGCTGCTTCACTATATCAAAAGTGAGACTGAGTAGTAGATAATAAAGATATTTCAAATATATTAGAAAGCTTATTTAAGACATGAAAACTTTCCTTTTGTATTCGATAATATCAACCATTTTTATTGATTAGATGAGCTTGTCGTATTTTTGTTTCTGCAAATCATTAGATAAGAGTATTTTACTACGTCTGCCAATTTAGTAATAGATTTAATATAGAATAATGAATTTTCGCACACTTCACTATTTACTGACGATCACCTTACTCCTGTCCCTACCCAATCTCGCCACTGCAAAACGTGGTATCTGGCTAGACACCGACCAACTACTCGGCAATCCAAAAGATGCCCCACGCGAAGTGGATGATGCCATTGCCTTGATTATGATTTTGCGCTACCATCAGCAATTGAAATTACATGGTATTAGCTTGGTGACGGAAGTGGATTATGGCTATGAAATTACACAGCGTGTCTTGCAACATTATTGGGCGGGCGATGCGATTCCAGTGTATAAAGGTTCGGATACTTGCGGCGATGTGGGAACGGAAAATGAAGCAACTCGCGCATTAGCTGCTGCCTTGCGCAAACGAAAATTGACGATTTTGGCGATTGGACCAGCGACTGATGTGGCGACGGTACTGAAAAATCATCCTGAATTGGGTGGACAAATTGAAGAGATTGTCTTCTGTGCTGGACGGACACCTGACTATCCGTTCACGCTAGGTCTAGAGCGTGTTACTGTTTCGGATTACAATGTGGATCGTGATCCGGAAGCCTTTCAAGTCATTTTGGATTCGGGTGTGCCGATGGTCTTGTCTGGTTTCATGGCAAGTGAGTCTCTCTTTTTCGGTGAAACGGATTATGAATTTCTAGCCAAAGGAGATGCGTTTGAACAATATCTGTACGAGCAATTTATTCCTTGGTCGAAGCGAATGAAACTAGCTTTTGGGATCATGGGCTTTGTGCCTTGGGATACTACACCAGTGGGCTATCTCACCCATCCCAAATTCTTTAAATATTACGAAGACATTCCAACTCAACTGATCCAAAAAGAGAATGACGCAACCCTACCACTAATCAAAAATAAGAAGAATCGACAGAAACCCTACTTAGAGGCTTCCTACGATTACGACTCGCCACACAAGACGACCTTTGTGTATCGAACCGTACTCGGTTTTGAAGAAATTGTATTGGAATGCTTGAAGGCGGAAAAGCCATTTGGAAAAGGTAAGTAACAGTTCATTAGCAACTTTCTTGAGATTTCCTTAAAATTTGAAGAAGTAATTACTCTAGCTATGAGCTATAACTTATGAGTACTACTTATATTAGCGAATCGACAGAAATTTTTGAATTGATTTCATTTTTTTTTGATTTACAAAAAGAGGTACTTTATAATTAAACTGTTGAACGACTGGTAAAGCAAAATGAGCCTAGGCTGAAGTTCTCCCCTCACAGTTATCATTAGATGAAGGAAAAATGAAAAAGAGCACATTACTGATTATATCATTATTCTACGCTGGAATCACTTTTGGACAAATTGTGATCCAGAACGTCCCTTATACCGAAGATAACTATTCTGATCTGAATTTCTTAGAAAAGGAATTAGCAGGAAAAAGGATAGTTTGTCTCGGAGAAGAATGGCATTTTACAGAAACCTTTAGTCAAATTAAAAATAGAATCGTAAAGTACTTACATCAAGAACTTGGCTACAATGTTATAATTTTTGAAAGCTCATTTCAAGGGGCATTAATCGCTCAAACTGAAAATTTGAAGAATAGAGGTAGGTTATTTGAAACGGTACAAACGATATGGAGAACGGAGAGTGTCTTAGACCTTATGAGGTATATCTCAAAAAGTACAGGAAAATCAAACCCAATCCAGCAGTATGGAATTGACTTATATGGAACGTATACAGATCAATTTAAATTGAAACTGGAAGGATTTTTAGAATTGAACTATCCTGATCTGAAGAGCGAAATTTTAACTATTGATTCAAAGATACAAGAGGATTATTTAGCCAAACATCGAGGCAAGAAAAAATTCAAATCTCGAGTAACACTCAAAGAAATTGAGCAATACAAAGAATTGTTATCGCGGATAGAAAATGCTGATAATAGCTCAGACTATATTTTTGATAAACCTTTCTTAAGTAAAGCCATTGAAAATAGGATACTACTTGGAGAATCATTGATAAGTAATGATTTCTATTTCAGGGAGAAGGTGATGTCAGATAATATAGCTTGGATTTTAGGTCGATTAAGTGAAAATGATAAAGTAATTATTTGGGCAGCAGACATCCATATATCCAAGGCTCAAAAAAAGACGGTAGCAGATGGTGATAGATCAATGATTGAAAGATTACCTGCAAACATCAAAGAAGCTGTTTACAGCCTCTCCTTAATTCCTATTGAGAGTACTCCTAAAAAGGTAAAGAAAGAATTAATGAGTAGGGCAGAGCGATTTTTCTTTTATCAACTAAATGAGAATGAAGACCAAATAAAGAGAGGAGATGAATTTGATGGAATGATCGTCTGCAAAGATGTTGAAAGTATAGAAAATTATAAAATAGAACACTGAATGG
The DNA here is from genome assembly GCA_039176995.1 of Bacteroidota bacterium. Classification (GTDB taxonomy): domain Bacteria; phylum Bacteroidota; class Bacteroidia; order Chitinophagales; family Saprospiraceae; genus JAAUTG01. Next base: position 367 of record JBCDFY010000434.1, on the reverse strand, counting down.
AAAAGTGTAACTCCTATTAAATACATCAACATTAAAGGAAAGACAAATGAAAATCAGATTCCTATTCATAATGATTAGCCATTTAATTTTGGTAACAAGTTGTAATGTAAAAGCCCCTAAAAAAGTATTGGAAGCTCGTTCAAATACTATTCAGTACCAATCAGAATTTGATTTTAGTTTTCTTGATGAAGAATTGTCGGATAAAAAAATAGTAGCATTGGGGGAAAGTACTCATGGTGTGGGAGAATTTTATGAGCTAAAATCTAAGCTCATTGAATATTTGTATACAAAATTAGATTTCAACCTTATCATTTTTGAAAGTGGATTTGCAGATATCAATCTTGCTTGGGATGAAGTAGTGCAATTC
>JBCDFY010000433.1:0-3710 GCA_039176995.1 Bacteroidota bacterium | reverse complement strand
GCTTTATTACTGCAAAATATTTTAAATGCAATATGAATTTTCTTTGATTACCTTTATCTGCAGATTTTTTTTCTATAACAGAATCTAATTATGCAATTGAAACTAGATCAAACGGATTTGAAAATCCTTGGCTTATTACAAGAAGATGGTAGCCGAACGAATAAAAGTATCGCCGAAGAATTGGGTATGACAACAACGCCTATTTTTGAACGCATCAAAAGATTGGAAGACAAAGGTGTCATCGAAAAGTATGTGGCAGTGTTGAATAAGAAGAAATTGGGGCTGCGAAGAACCATTTTTATTGGTGTCACTTTGAAAGGACACACTAGAGACTACTTGGAGCGATTTGTCAAAATCGTAGATGAATTTGATGAAGTCACAGAGTGCCACCGCGTTTCTGGTAATTACGATTATTTGCTGAAAATAGTAGTAGCAGATGTGGAAGCCTACGAAAATTTCATCTTGACCAAACTTACCTTGATTTCCGACTTGGGTAGCGTACAAAGTTTAATTGTGCTTTCTACTTCCAAAGAAAACGAAGGCTTGGATTTGTCGGGGATTAGAAAGTAAGGTTCTATTTTAATCACTAAGACACTGAGGGAGATGAGGCTTTAGCAGATTCAGAAGCGTTGAACACTACATGAAATGATATAAGGGCATTGCTTCCTAAACCTCTGCGTGAATGTTTTTTTAAGAAGCAACACATTAATAATAGTACGCTCCATCCGACATCAATGCCATATTGATTAAAGTCATCACTGCACCCACAATAATCAGATACAAACCATGTTTACGAACGCTTTCTTGATACTTGATAGCGCCATTATTTTTAGCAACTCTCAGATAAATTCCTAGTGCCAAAGAGATGAATGGTATAAATAGACCAGCAACATATGCGATCCAAACAAAAGTCATATTGAAAGTCTCTCCGTTTGCAGTTGAGTTGTTAGGATTAGTAGTTGAATGAGTATTCATTCCTGTATTTCCAGCCATAAAACCACTACTGTACGCAGCCTGACGCACAGGTTCTTGGCGACGATTTTCGCGCTGGTTGCGGCGGCGTTTTTCCTGTTCAGCGATTTGCTTCATTTCTGCGGAACGCTTCTGCTCTATTTCTTGCAATTCGGTAATAATGCGATGTGTCTCTGCACGATATTTTCCATTTGGAAAACGCTCAAAGTACTCTTGATAAGCCGAAATCGTATTTTTTCGACTAGCGCTTTGCCATGCCTTTTCTTCTTCTTGCTCGTTGATGTATTTTTTGAAATCTGGATAAATATCCAAGTCATAAATCGTATTCAATAACTTATTACTGACAGTTCTGCGCTCTCTTTGAATTTCTTCATCGCTAGATGTTCCTTTCTTCGCTTGATCGTTCACACTGTGCAAATGTTGAGAAATCCCAATAATGTAATTGCGCAACTCTCTTGCATTATTTCTTGCTTGCGCGTCTGTAGGCTGATAATCAGAAAGCGAACGGAGTAAATTTTCGATGGCTTGCTCTAAGCGATTGATGCTGATGAGGTGCTCTAAGTTTTGAATGTATGTTCTCATTGCTGTAGATTTTTAAATTTGCAGAATATACAGTTAGGTGTCGTGGCTTTGATTTTTGTAAGTGAGGAAAGTATTTTTATTTGCGCTTTGAAAAATAAAGGATGCAAAAAATATTTATATTTTATACCTCACACCTATACACTTTTTGATAATTCAACTGGCTCGCCGCCTAAAGGCGGCTCGAAGAGGGTTTTTAGGACAGAAACAGATGATTTTTGTAACAAAAATCATCTGTTTCTGTCCTAAATCCCCCTCCCTTTCGGCCGTACGGGCGAAAGAAAAAAAGTGTACAGGGGTGAAATTTTATACTGTCAATCAGTTAATTAGGTTGCAATGGGTAGAAACTTCACTTTTCGATTTTTCCTATCATTCTTCCCTGAACTTGCTCTTCCATTTTAATTCATTATTTGCTGGACTAAGCGTAACTTCGCCCTCACTATGGCAAAAATATTTGTACTCAATAACTATTCTTTGGAGCGCGTTTGGCAAGAAATAAGAGATGGTAAAAAGCCCAATCATCACCTCTACGGCGTTAATTATTTGGAGCGCGCAGGACATGAAATTGTTCTTGTTCCCTTTGATGAAAGTAAACGGCATTGGTTAACTCGATTCAGTAAATTTTGGAAAAAAACGAAGCTCCCGATTCCACTAGGAGATTTGTATCAGCAGTTTTATGTCCTCAAAAAAGCTGAAAAACAAGACATCATTTACGCGCCTTGCCAAACGCAGACAGCTTTACTAAGCTACTGGAAAGCACTGGGTTTGCTGCGTACAAAAATTATCGTCGTTGCACATCATCCACCAATTCGAGGAAGCTTTCGCGCCATTCGACAATTCTTTTTTCGCTGGGAATTGGCTGGGACACAGACCTTTCCTTCGCTATCTCAACGCATCTCTGATAAAGTTAATAAATTCAAGCAGAATAAATCCGAAGGACTGCATTGGGGACCTGATTTGGAGTTTTATGAACCTTATCGCAAAGAAGAAGTGGGAACTTATTTCCTAGCAGCAGGCAGAACAGGTCGAGATTTTGCCACTTTCGCCACTGCTTGCGATGCTGCAAAAGTCGAAGCGAAAATCATCTGCCTTCAAAATGATTACGAGCGACATTTAAAGCAGTATGATAACACTCCAAATATTGAAATTACATCCAATGCCGCAGAACAAAGCTATCTCTATGATCAACTCACGCCGGTCATGGCAAAAGCGAGGGCGATATGTATTCCTTTGTTTTCCTACAAAAGTCATTTGGCAGGTTTGACGAGTTTGACGGATGCTTTAGCTTTAGGGAAACCTGTCTTGATGACGCGCAATAATTTTATTGATATTGACATCGAAAAAGAAGGTATTGGATTTTGGGTGGAAGCGGAAGATGAAGAAGGTTGGAAGCGAGCCTTGGAGCGTTTGGAAGATGATGAGTTGTGTCGTGAAATGGGAAAGAAAGCAGAGGCTTTGGCAAGTCAAACTTGGAATATTGAGATTTTTAGTGAAGAAATTTTAGTAGCAATTGGTGAGGAAATTGCAGTGTTATCGCAAAAAGAAATATTAAGAAAAACCGCTTCTTTGATGGAAGACGAAGGCAAAATCTATGAAAAAAATAAAAATGTATTTGCCCGAAAAGCCAAAGGTGGTGAGCAAATAGTAACAACTACCGCTGACGGAAAAGAGACGCAAAATACAGCAGAAAAAGGCGAGTACATCATCACCAATCAAACTGATGCAAAGGAACAATACATCGTGGAATCAAAAGACTTTCAAGAAAAATACGATTGGTTGAGAGACGTGGGTGAAGAGAAAGCCGAGTATCGAGCGAAGGGAGAAATTTTGGCTTTGGAATTGACTTCCTCCGTTTTGCAGCAGTTGAATTTGCAAAGTCCTTTTCAGTTCGTCGCCGATTGGGGAGAGGAAATGATCGCTAAGGAAGGAGACTTTTTAGCGCAACCGTTGAAAGGCGAAGCAGAGGTTTACCGTATTGCGCGAAAAGAATTTTTTGAGACCTACAAACTGAAATGATTGATAATCCAACTTCTAAACTCTACTCCCTAAAGGTGCAATCTGTTGTGCACGCTTTTCTACTCTTTTGACACAAATCACAGAAGTAAGTCTATTTCTCCAGTGAGTAGGCGAAACAAAATAGTTTTTCACACAAAATTTTT
>JBCDFY010000432.1:0-3720 GCA_039176995.1 Bacteroidota bacterium | reverse complement strand
GAAACAGAGCAGTAGTTTATAAGACCTTCTTGCAAAGGTGGTATTTCATATACTTCAAACTGAGTGCCATCAAAGCGTGCTATGCTACTTTCCATCCCTAACCATATCTTTTGCTGCTGATCGTAAAGGATGGATGGAGAAATTTCAGTTGTTTCTCCAACTAGTCTGTAATCCTCTATAAATAACCCATCGTATTTCGTCAATAATCCATCTCCTGCAAGAAACCATATATTTCCCTCTATATCTTTGGTGAACTGAAGGGACTCTTTAAATGGCATCCCGTGTCCTTTATTGAGTGAGGTAATGGCATATTCTGTATCTCCTGGATGCGTGGGCGCAGCTATCTTCTTTAGCGGAGACTTATTGGCTACTACTGTTTTGGGTTTTACGATCAAACTATCCAGCCTCAAAGTATCTCCGTGTATCAGGGTATCCCACATACTTGTTTGAACAGGGATAATTCTTGGTGCTTTTGCCAAGCTGACACGATCCCGATACCAACTGACTTCGCTGGCTTTGAAAGGTTCGTTTTTAAGAGGTAATTTATAGGTAGTGTCTAGTGTGGGTTCTACTTTTATCGGCTGACTGATGTCAATAGTATCGCCATCGTCATTGACGTAATAAGCTAAGGGTTCCACTTTTGTCCCTTCAATTTTGTAGCGTTTTCGTGCTGTGTTATTTTCGTTTTGGGAAGTACAGCAAAAGAAATTGATGCTGATAATTGCAAGTAGTATTGTGTGTGATATTTTCATTAGCAGATCTAAAAGATATGTAGATGATTTTCCTTTTTTTGATTTAAAAGAAAGCGCACAATTGTGATGTGCAAATGTCAAGTTTAATACATGAGGAATATTGCACAAATTAAAAGGAAATGAAGTTGCTATTTCCGTCAAACTGCTTGCAGAAACCGTCAAATTAGGCGAAAGGAATGGATTTATTCGGCTAAAAGGGTCTTCGAGGGCGATTTTCCAAAGCGTTTGCTGTAAGCTCTAGAGAAAGAAGTCGCATCTTTATAACCTACTTTTTGAGCAATTTGAGCAATTTGAGCAACGGTATTGGATTCTCTAGTTTCAATTATTCGGCGCGCTTCATTCAAGCGTAGTTCTTTTAAATAGCGAGCTGGTGTAAGTCCAGTGAGGCGTTTGAGTTGTCTGGCTAGCGTGGATTCGCTCATATTAAAGTCGGCAGTCATTTTTAGAAGGTTGTAGTTTGGATTTCCGATTTCTTTTCGCAGTTTCTTTTCTAGTTGCTCTAACCATGCTTGATCTTCAGCGGTAATCTTTGGAGAATGACTTGTTTTTTCATTGCCTATACTTTCATCTATTGGCTGTGATCTACTCGCTCTGTTTTGTAATAGATTCGCGATACGTACCAGCAGTTCTTCTTCCTCGAAGGGTTTCAATAGATAGTCATCTACTCCAATGCGCAATGCTTTTAGCTTATCTTGCAAATCTGCGCGAGCGGTAAGCATGACGCAAGGTAAGTGTCGGTAGCGATCATCATTCTTTAGTTCGTGGAGCAGCTCATAGCCGTCCATTTCTGGCATCATGATGTCGCTTAGGATTAGATCAATCTTATTTTTTTGTTTTGCCAAAAGTTCTAAAGCGGCTTTGCCATTTTCAGCCGTTTCGACTTGATAATGGGGTGCTAATATCAGCTGTAAATACTCGCGGAGGGACGTATTGTCTTCCACTACCAAAATAGTAGATGAATTAGTTGAGGCAGTAGATTTGATTGGTTCTGGCATAATCATAATGGGTGATTTTACCAGTATTTCGTTGCCTTGCTCAGATGGCAGCGTGCGCAATATTTCTTTACGATTTAGTACCAAAGTAAACACACTGCCTTTACCCAATTCGCTTTCTACCTTGATATTGCCGCCCATCAGCTTCGCGTATTCTTGCGATAATGCCAATCCGATTCCCGTTCCTCCTTCCGCTCTAGTAGTTGCTTGTCTGGATTGATAAAAACGATTAAAGATATGCGGTAAATCATCAGAATGTATGCCTCTGCCACTATCTTGGATCACTATTTTGAGCTGATTATTTTGGTCTTTCACTCCAAAGCTTACGCTTCCATGTTTAGGGGTGAATTTCATGGCATTGGAAAGTAAGTTGTTCAATATGGTTTCTACCTTATTTTTATCCAATGAAAGTTGCAAGTTACTTTCCGCCTCGTAAGTGAAATTGAATTCAATATCCTGCGATTCTGCATAAGACTGGAAAGCTGAGGCGATGCGTCTCGTAAATTGAAACAGTGCAATGGCTTCTTCCTGTAATTCTAATTTCCCTACCTCCATTTTGGTCAAATCGAGTATAGAGCTAATCAATTTCAATAAATCTTTACCACTTTGTTGTGCCTTTTTGAGCAGTGTGAAATGCTTATTATCTAGTATTCCACTTTTTAGCGTTGTATTGATTGGTCCGAGCATCAAAGTCAGCGGCGTTCGTAGTTCATGTGATACATTAGCAAAGAAGGTGGATTTTGTTTTGTCCAGTTGCTTTAGTGCTTCGCTTTGCTGCTCAATGATTTGATTTTTGCTTTTGATGGAAGCGTAAGAGCGACGTAATCTTAGAAAAAGTCCAATCAGGATTACAACAAAAGCTAAAAGTGCGCTTAAAAATCCTATGGTGAGTTTTCGTTTTTGTTGTTGCTGTTTGATTTCAAATTGCTGCTCATTGATTATATTTTGCTGCTCTTGATTTCTATATTTATTTTCTAAATCTGCGACTACACCAAGATTATTCAACTTTTGAATACTATCCTTATAAAAAACCCACTGCTCATGATGTGCTAAGGCTTTTTCAAATTTGCCTAAAGCTTGATTTGCACGATACATCATAATAGATATATCTTCTAACTCGGATAGCGTAATTGCTTCTGATGCATTCGTAAAGATGCTTTGCAAATACTCAATCACCTTACTGTACTGTCCTCTTGCTTCTTCTAGTTTTGCTAATTCAATCTGAATTTTTGCTTCTCTTCTCTTGCTATTGTGTGCTCTAGCAATCCTTCGTGCTTCCAGAATATGATATTCTGCTTTATTCAATTCTTTTTTGGCTAAATACAACTGTCCTTTTCTAAGGTGGAATAGTAAGTGGAATTCATACCTATATATATCCTGATAGGCGTTTAGTGCTACTTCAGCAGAATCTAAGTAGGTCGATGCCAAATCGAAATTACCAAAAGAAGTTGCGTGATCTCCATAAGACATATAATTAGAAGCAATCTCTAAAGGATGACCTTCTGCAAGGACTATATCTAAAGCTTTTTGACTGTAATCATAAGCTTTAATGCTGTCATTGAGGTGTTTTCTAGAGATATTGGCCATTCTGTGATACAGGTAGGTGAGCTGATATTTAGCATCTATTTCCTTTGCTAATTTTATCGCTTTTAAGGCATAATTTATGGCATTGTCATAAGAATAATTTCTTTGGTACACAAAAATAATGGATTGCAATGCCCTTAACTGTATGAAAGGGTCTAATTGATCTAGCGAAGGTATAGAATTGATGTAGTGTAAGGCACTATCTGGTTGATAGATATGCCAATGGATAAAGTATTCGCTTATGGCAATCTTCAATTCTGCGGATATATTCACATCATCTCACCTTTCGGTAAAAAGAGAAAGAGAAAAAAAGAATTGGAAAAGTGGAAAAAAGAGTTAGGAAAAGCGTGTAATAAATCCCAAATTTGAGGTAAAAACAATGGACAAGGACT
>JBCDFY010000431.1:0-3745 GCA_039176995.1 Bacteroidota bacterium | reverse complement strand
TTTCCTTAAATTGCTTTACGTCCATTTCTGATTCCGTGACCTGCAATAGGTTTTGTGGTACCCAAAATGTTATCAAAACCCAAATCGCATTAGATACTTTATCATAGACGCCATGACGCGGTTCTGCAATTATTAGTCCTCGCTGATGATTGAAGTCAAATCTTTTTCTGATCTGACTTAACATTTTTGAGATGTGCACCTGCCGCTTTGTTCTTATGTTTGGATAGTTTCGCTCTATCTCTAATAGATCTAAAAAATAGAACGGATATTTTTTGATGAAGGCAAAGTATTTAGTGAGTTGGTTATCGAAGTCAATCAGATTAGGAAAAATGCGATAAGTAGAGAGAATTTCTGAGGCTTCTTCGTAGAGGTCTTCATTAATCGCCTTGATAATTGCTTCTTTGTTGCGAAAGTGGTAAGCTAAATTGCCTGGACTGATCCCTATTTCTCTAGCAATTTGTTGTAATCGTACGTTCGCCATTCCATTTTCATTAAATAATTGAATGGACGCGTTCAGTATTTTTTGTTTGGTACTTAAGTCCGCCATAGTCAATAAGCATTAAGAGAAAGATAGCTATTTTAATTGGGGCGCATCTCAAAATGTCGTTTTGCTAGTAAGCATTATTGCTTGTATTTCGTGCAGTCACATCCGAAAATCTACAAAGGAGGATTTTCGGATGTTCCGAAGGGTTCTTAAGGGCGAGAAGCGTTAAAAATTCAACGATTTTTAACGCTTCTCGCCCTTAAAATCCCTCTAGCAGAAAGTTTTTCACCTTTGAAAAAAAACTTTCTGCGACATTTTGAGATGCACCCTCTAATTGGAACAAAGATCAAAGTCTTTCAAACTTACTTTAAGTGTTCCTCTTTGATCTTTTGCGGCCAAACGACGCATATACCATGCATTCAATTCTGCCTTATTTTTTGAAGTGTAGCGTGAAATCACTCTCTTTATCAGCTTTTGGGGTTCTAAATAATGTGCAAACACTAAATGTATTTCCCACATTCCTTCTCGCTTCACTATATTTTCTATCACTGCTGTATCTCTTAGCCACCAATCATCTGCTAAAAAAGCCATATCTATTGAGTCCCCTGCCTTTTCAGTAAAGTGTTGATTGTTCAATAGATTGAGTAGCGCTTCATAAGCACTGTTGTCTAGGTTAAAATTATCCATAAATAATAATTAGAAAAAATCACCTACTTTCTTTAACTACAAACCTAATAAATTTGTGTAATCTTTAAAAATAAGGCAGTTGAAGCATTTGTCCATATTCCTGCCTACCTACATTGGTGAAGAGTGGAATGAAAAGATTCCAAACGGCTTTTCTGTACAATTGAACATTGGTCGTATCATTTTTCCTGACAGACTGTTGAGACAGCCAAAAATCCATTGTCATCCAAATCTGTGTGGATAGATGCTGAAATACGCCTTCCAACGGTTCCTCTATCAAAGCTCCTCTGGATACGTTGAATTCTAGCAGAAATTCAAGCTGACTAATTTGAAAATTGATGTGCTGCTGATGTGCTTCTCCTATAACTGGATAAGCCCTAACAATTTCTAGTGTATCTATGTAGAAAAAAATATACGCTTGCTGTAGTTGAAAAGTGTAGTAGATAAGTCGATCAATATTATCAAAAAGTGGTACAATCCTATATTCTAGCAGCAATTCCCTTTGCTTTTGAGTTAACTTCTCGTACAGAGACATGACGATAGCTTCTTTATTCGGGAAGTGATAAGCTAGGTTGCCTACGCTAACAAAGGCTTCATCTGCAATGTGTTGTAAGCGGACATTGACAATTCCATTTTTATTGAATAACTTAAGTGCAGAATCAAGGATATTTTGCTTTGTTCTTTTCATGGTTCTTTCCTGTAAAAATTAGTCATAATTTACTCGATTGAAAATATTGTTCAAATCATACTTCATGCGCCTGAAATGGGCGCATCTCAAAACCTTTGGAGCATCCGAAAATCCTCCTTTATAAATTTTCGGATGCGGCTGCATGAAATACAAAAGAAAATTCGCCCTTTAATCAACAAAACGACATTTTGAGATAGACTCCATCAGATAACCTACCCAAAATTGCAGATTTATTTACGTATCCTTCAAAATAAATCTGCTCGAAGTCAGAAATAAACAAAAAGAGACGCCATTCTTGCTGAAATTCACTAACCAAACACGACAACAAGCCGCCAAAAGTCTCCTTTCACTCATTCGGCGCAGGTTTTCCAAGCATTATATATAAGGATGTTCTAAATTTGTATTCGAAAGATGAAAACAAATAGTGCTTATCAAAGCGCATCTTTAGAAAAAATTTATAAACAAAAATATATATTATTATGACTTCTGATTCATCTAAGCAAAGAATGATCGCGATTGCAGCAGTAGTAATCGTCCTATTATTAGGAGCAAATGTTTTCCTACTCATCAACAAAGCCAAGCAAGATTCAGAAAATAAGGAATTGACTTCTCAACTCTCTGAATCAGAGCAACTTAAAATAGAATTGGAAAAGCAATACTACGAGTCGCTTTCTGAATTGGAGGAAATGAAAGGTACAAACGAGGAATTGAATGCGATGATCGACGAGCAGAAAATGCAGTTGGAAGAGCAGAAAAATCAGATTTCTCGCTTGCTCGCAGACAACGGTAGTTTGAAGAGTGCTAGACGACAAATTAGAGATTTGAAATCGCAAGCCGATCAATACATTGCCGAGATTCAGCAACTGAAAGAGGAGAACGAGGAACTGAGAGGCGAAACAGTACGCTTGACAGCAGCAACGGATTCTTTGTCCAATGACTTGGCGTATAAAACGCAAGAAAACGAAGAATTGAGTACTGCAAAAGCGATGTTGACTTCCGAAAAAGAGTCTCTGAGCATGGAAAATGCTAATCTTTCTAAGAAAGTGACGGCAGCCTCTGCTGTCCGCGTAGAAAACGTGACGGTAGAAGGTATGAAAAACAGAAGCAATGGTAAATCAACGGATAAAAAGCGCGCCAAGAACGTGGATTATCTAAAAATTTGCTTCGATGCGATGTCCAATCGCGTAACACCAGCAGGGATGGAAACTTTCCACGTCCGCATCATCAATCCAACGGGAGAGACGCTTTCTGCGGATGAACTAGGTTCTGGTATTTTGACCGACAGCAGCAATGGTGACCAGATCAAATTTACCAAAGCAACCGAAGCGGACTACGCCAACCAACAGGAAAGTCTATGTACCAACTGGACGCCCAACACCCCTTTCTCTGAAGGCAAATACCAAGTCCAAATTTTCAATAAAGGCTATATGACAGGTACTGGCTCGTTTATTTTGAAGTAAGGATGATGACTATAAACCACCGAAAGGCAAGTATAGGTTAAGCTAAATGAGTTTCCCCAAGCTCATAGTCATGTAGTAGTAGCGTGTCTAAAGCCATAGGTCGTTTCACATATAGAAAATTCAAACAATAGACACTACCATAATTTAATAGAGTGTGGTTTAGGATCATTTTATTACTTCTCATTAAAATGAAGGTCGGGTGCAAGGCATCTGACCTTTTTTCATTTGAGCAAAACGTAATTTTGATACTCCCCAATACGGATTCCCGTCCTGCGCTCCAGCCACCTCGATAGGCGTTCCTTAGTACTCAATTTTCGCTGCGTCGGATCAAAATCAAAAGACCAATTCATTTGTTGGATGCGTGCTTGCATAACTTTCGGATGTGTGCCGCTGAATTTTTGGAGGGAATCAATCTTGGAATAGTCAAAT
>JBCDFY010000430.1:0-3775 GCA_039176995.1 Bacteroidota bacterium | reverse complement strand
TTTGGCAACAGTGTAAACTTTACTTCTTGCGCCAAAATATCCTTTAGCAGCTTTCAAAATTTTCTTGCGTCTTCTTCTAGACGCCACGTGATTTACAGAACGAGGCATTTTATTTTGTTTTAGTACAATACAGGGACTTTAATTAAGTACTTTGAACCTGTATTCTCGTTAAAAAATAGGTTTTATCCTAAAAACGGATTTTACTTTACGCAAAGCAATTTCTTGATTCTTCCTTCATCAGCAGGGCTTGCTAAGGTAGAACCACTCAAACGGGTCTTTGCTTTTTTACTTTTCTTGCGCATTAAGTGAGAAGTTCTCGCCTGAAATCTTTTCACTTTTCCTTTTCCAGTTAGCTTAAAACGCTTTTTTGCACTGGAATGCGTCTTCATCTTCGGCATAACATAACTATTTGATAATCAATATACTTAGTGTAAATAACTATAAAAATATCGATTCACTTTTCCAAATTGAACGCAAATATACGCGAAAAATTTGTCTAACCACAAAGTTATCAACCTAAATTCTTTTTCCTGGCAATAAAAGTCTTGATTTATCTTTTTGGAATGCAAACGTTATTTCCAATAAAATTAACGATCTCCATATGAAAGAACTATTCTTCCTATATCTGTTATTCTGTAGTCTCAAAAATATTGCACAAAAAGACCATCTTACTTACCACCAGTTCATCAATCGAGCTGAAAATCACCTAGTCAACGAAGGCTTCTTCACCGCACAAAAACTATACGACTCTACTTTTCAGCAATTCGATTATGTCTTCGCCAAAGACTACGTCATCGCCACTCAAGTCGCTTGGCAAAATCGAGATACAACTCAAACAACTGCTTGGATGGAAGAGGCGATAAAAGCAGGTTATCCTTGTTCTTGTTTCTCCAATATTCCAGTAATGGAGACGTTTTTGGAGACTATTCTTTGGCAACGAATCCAAGGTAGATCAGATAGCTTAAGAAGACAATATTTAGCATCCATTGACTTGAGTTTGTTGGTCGAATGGAGTCGTCGCTACCGAGAGGAACAAGACGCAAAAGGCACTTCGCTTTATACAACTGTTGTCCAATCCAACTATGATCGAATTAAAATTCTAGCAGATAGTCTAGGCTTTCCTTCGGAGCGATTTATTGGCTTGGATAACCCTCGAATTGCACCCAATCGAACGAATAATCTTTCAGGGTTGAACAATTGCGACGCCGCCAATTCTAAAGTCATAGCAACGTTGCTACATTACGATAATCCAATTACTGATCTTGGCTTTGAACGTTGTGTCGAAGCCATTAAAGAAGGTCTATTGCATCCCCGCCAATTCGCTTCTATCTTCACTTTTGAGCATTATGAGGTTAGTAGAATCAATGATAAAATCAATAAACCTGATTTACCTAACTGATGTTACGCACTCAAATTTTGAGCTTTGAGTAGCGCAAGTTCTTTGAAAGCTGCTTTATTAGCAGCGAGGTAAATTTTAGATTTCATGGCGAAGTGATTCAACTTCGATGAAAATTTCATTTTTTCTAACTTGACGTAAGCTAGAATCGAGGCAAAAATGTGGTTAGATTGAGTTTTCACCGTTCTAGCAGGGGATTTCTCAAGTGCTGCATTTTGCTTTAAACTCTTGTGATATTCTTCTACACTCCATCGTTTTTTATAGAGTGTTTTAAAATCATCATCAGACAAGCTAAAATCATTAGAAACCAGAAATCGTACACCTGTTGATTGGTCTTTGTTTGTAAAGACCTGCTTGGTTAAAAGGAGAGGAAATTCTAAATCTTTTAGCCAAACTTTCACAGGGGTATTATCTGGTATGTCTATTTCATCAATTCTTGTCCAATGACCTGCATTTCGATCTTTTTCCGAAATGGCTACTTGTCGATTGGCTTTCATATCAAAGATGAAAAATTTCTTTTTCTTTTTGATGAAACGCATATTGTCTGCCGAGGCAAACCAACTATCAGCCAATACATACTTGAATTTCAGTTGATTATGAATAGCTTGAGCTATCATCGTCCGCATCAATTCATTTTTGCTAACAGGACTTATTCGCTTTTGCTTCTTAGTTTTGACGACACTAAATAAAATCGTTTTTAAAATGAGTTCAAAACCAACAGGTATTCGTAGAGGCTGACTCATTTCGGTGCTTTGTGTATGATAAAAAGCATTGAGCATATTAACGCCTTTGACGTTTTTCTTTTTGGAGTGATCCCAATGCCAGCAGATCATATCATTTTCATCTGTGTAGGGCTTTTCAATAATAGTATCATCAAAAATTAAGCACGCATCTTCCGTTTGATGCTTACGAACAAGTGGTTTGACTTTTTGCCAGAGGGTTTTTGAATTAAATTCATTACCTGACAAAAGCCGACTGATACTATCATGTGAAATATCTCCGTCAACTAGGCGGGATAAACCTGTTGCTGAAGTTTGTCCAAAACTTGAAAGTAAATAGTCGGTGTATAAATCTAATTTATCTTGCATGCTACAAAGCTAGGCTTTCATACCTTTTTTTTCAAAAAGGTGCGTAATATGAGGTTATAAAATAAAAAAAAGTGAATACGAAAATTTCTGGCAAGAGCTTCTGAGTATTAAGTTAGTATCCACAGGAGAAGATTTAGATTTAGATCATGCTCCTTCGTGGATATATGAAATAAAAGAAAACGGATCATATTCTCTACAAGAGGGAGTATTGACTAAAGAGCATATTGAATCGGTTGAGAAACTTTATAGTATAGTCTCAATTGATTTACCTGAATTACCTGCTCAATTTAGAGAATGAAATATCGTGGGCTAGATTCGTCTGTAAAAACGACCGTTTTATCATCTGCTGAAAAGAAAAAAGACGATTTTCCAAAAATCGCTAAAATCAAGACTTGCCCAAGTATGAAAAAGTAGTATGATAAATCAAAATATGATTTACCCGATAGTCTCGGTGTGTCACCGAGATTCTATACACTCATCAGATAGGAGAAGAACATTGCAGCCATCTAGCTTACACCGCTCGTGATTTAATCAAAACACGAAACTTAGGCGGTTTGGGAATGAATGATTTTCTGCAAGAGTTAAATTATAGCTACAATGCGCAAAGATGGCTGACGAAAATTAATAATCCTCTACAAACAGGTGGAGGTGGAACTGGAACAGGTAGCGGTACTAGAGAAGATAGCGAAGCGGCTGCAAATGATTTGTTTTATTTCAGGATTAACTACAACATTGCTGACGGCGATCTGAATGCGCGAAGTCAAAAGAGCGGAAATATTTCCAAACTAACTTGGCAAGTGGCAGGAAGTGGAAAGTTGAATCTATATGGATTTGATTATGATTTCTTAGATCGAGTGAAGCGATCAACCTATGCCACAGAAGATGGAGACGGAAAAGTAGTTAGCAATGATTTTGGAACTACCTATGCTTACGATGGTCGCGGCAACATCACTCAACTCACTAGAAAAGGACGCAATGATGGTATTATTCAAACGATTGATAGTCTGAACTACACTTATTTTTCAGGCAGCAATCAAATTCAACAAATTGGGGATGATGCACCTTGTCCTGAAAAAATAGTGCAAGATGAAGACATTGAGCAAAGCGTGGATTATCGTGCTTCGCAATGTATCACGTTCAAAGAAGGATTTAGCTTCAAAGCTGCCGAAGATGGCACAATGACTGCAAAAATAGAATGTGCTTCGGGCATTAAATATACGAGAGGTTTCCAAGATCGTAGCAACAGCCAAGATTATCAATATGATTCAAGTGGTAACTTGACTTTTGATGC
>JBCDFY010000429.1:0-3789 GCA_039176995.1 Bacteroidota bacterium | reverse complement strand
TTTCATCCAAAGAGGGTCATAAGTAAGAGAGCAGGCATTATCAAATATGATGAAACCTTTTATAATTCTTTACCAACCAAGAAATTGACTAAAATTGATATAGAATATCAGTCGGGAAGCTCTTTAGAAAGTGTAAATGTAGAATCAGGGGCAATAGTATTATTACCTAACAATGCTAGAGTAACTGCTAACCAATGGATAGCAGGTAAGAGATTATCTAATCACATTACAAAAAGATACTATTTTAGGGAGGCTTTCAGACATAGTTATCCTACACTAGAGAACACTCTTTATTTGTTGTATTATTCATATTGTACCCAGAATGAATTCCTAAACGATGAAGATTATACACTAATCGATAAGAATATACAAAATATAAACAAACTCTATGACATCACTGTCGCAGTTGACCGAAAGAATAGCTCAACTAGTCTAGGATTAAATAATGAATATGTTGATTTTTTACAACACATAGAATCCGTTCAAAAGAAAATAAACCTTAGAATAGATAACTTACCTGATGATTTCATATTAGAAGCGTTTAGAGATTCCATTCCAAGTAATTTCCCAAAATCAATCAGAATTGACACAGATCAGGCACTGTTAACAGTACGAAACTCTCAACACACACCATTATTCTTTAATCCGCTATTCAGTATGGATAGGCTACGTAGAATAAGAAATGAGTTGGTTCATGAGGGAAGTACTAGTATAGGGAATATTGATGTACTATCTAGATTCTTATCAAAAATCACGAGGTTTTACCTAAAGAAGTTTTTCAAAAATTCCACTTTGTTAGATAAATTCCAAGATAAAGACTCCGTAATTACAGGAATCCGAGTTAAGGACAAAGTGATTTGATCTTAAATAACTACAACGGTCATAGTGTTCTAAATTAATAGGTTGTCGCTGTTTGCAAAGCGCTATAATACGCTCGTGGAGCAGCAAAAGAACTCTTCATTCAATCTTATAACCAACCAGGAGCTGTCAATCCTTACAAACAATCCCCAACTCCCTAGGAAAAAAACACTTCCCTTTATCACAAGCCTGATAATAAAGCTCCCCTTCCAAATCAGGAAGAATAGCCGCTGTTGTCCTAAAAGGCAATGTCACCGAAAAAACACCTTCAAAGACCATCAACGGCTGCTCGACTCCTTCTAAGTAATGAACAACAGCTTCAGAAAATCGAGGTATTCCAAACTGAATCGCTTCATTTGATGATAGTGTAAGTTTTGTAGTAATGAAATTGTCCTCGCTCACTTCATTCGTCATAATATGATAGCCCTCTGCTACTTCAAATTGCAGTTGGACGGTCTTTTGTCCATTAGTGTCAATTTGTATTTTGGAAGATAATAAGCGCACATATTGATCATCTGTGAAGTCATTTTCTGTGCTACAACTTACACAAAAGCATAAGCCAAGCACAGAAAACAGCAACCCTCTATAAACGCTCATCTAAAGCAGCTTTGAGTTCGACCAATTTAGCATCAAAGTTATTAGTGTCGAGGAGGGAGAAGAAAACGATTTTTCCGTTTGGATCGATGATCATATTGGAAGCTAGCATGACTTCATCTCTTGCTAGGTCAGGCAGTACATCATCGGGTGCAAAACTCGCTGCTACGCTGCCATCGGTGTCAAACAATACAGGAAAAGTTAAGTCGAAACGGTCGATCAATAGCTTTTTGACCAAATCCCGATCCTCCTTGACGTCAATAATCAAGACTTCTACGTTTTTGTCCTTATAGTCTTGCGACAATTTTTCCAAATGAGGTGCTTCCGCATTACAGAATGGACACCAAGTCGTCGCGATGTGAATGACGATATGTTTTCCTTTGTAATCGTCTGAATTGATGCTTTCACCTGCATAGTTTTCCAAAGCAAAAGTAGGCATGGATTTATTTAGAAAAGCAGCATTTTGATGGTCATTTGCCATGGAAGAAGTACAGGCAGTTTGACTTAACGAGAGTCCAAATACTGCAAAAAATAGACTTATTTTTAAGATCGGATAAATGATTGTTGTATTCATTTTTAGTGTGTTTTTTTATTGAAAAAAGGGACTTTTGGGGTTTTTAGAAAAGCTGAAAGTAATGCTGATACGTTATGGAATACGTTCCATTCTTACTTCTATTTGCTCGAAAATTTCTTCATTTCGTGCTTGTAGCTCTTTCATTTTGACTTGCTTCTCTTGAATCAACTGCTCTTGTTCCTTTGTCACATTCGGCGCAGATCCGCCGCTTATCGCTTCGATTTCTGCTCGCAGTGATTTCACGGTTTCGCAATTACTTTTGGCAACTTTTAAATCGGGATAAAGACGGAAAATATCCGCCTCTTGCTCCAATCCTGTTTGCGACTGAATTTGTGCTAAACAATCCTCATAGCTGCGATCCATTGGATGCAATACGAAGAGTTGAATGAGCAATAGTCCGACAAAGGTATTCACGGCTATTGCGGCTAAAATTATAGACTTTTTCATCGTTTAATAATTTATGATGATTTCTAAATATGTATGCACTGACCAGCTTTCTGAATAATCTGATCCGTCACAAAATCAATCTCTTCGATTGTATTATACTTACTAATGCCAAAACGAAGCGCATTCTTCAACACCCAATCCTCCGCACCAAGCGCAGTAAGCACATGCGAAGGTTTTACAGACGCACTCGTGCAAGCGGAACCTGTCGAAAAAATGATGTTGGGCAATGCGCCAATCAATTGTTCGCCACTGATCTTTGGGATAGCGATATTCAAATTAGCAGGATGTCGATGTGTAGGAGGGCAACCATTCAATTTTATCCCTTTGATGGCTGCGAACAATTGCTCTTGCAAACGATCCCGAAGCATTTGGATATATTGAAAATCAGTCGCTCCATGTTCGGTTAAACGTTCGATTGCTTTACCCAAGCCTACAATGCCAGGAACATTCAAAGTGCCAGATCGAAGACCATTTTCTTGACCGCCACCGACGAGTAAAGGTCGCAGCTTAATTTTTGCTCCTTTCCGTCGAACAAACAACCCACCAACACCTCGCGGTCCATAGACTTTGTGTGCTGAAAAAGCGGCTAAATCTATATTCATCTCATCCACATCCACCCGATGCCAACCAAGAACTTGCGTCAAGTCACAAAAGAATTTTGCCCCTACTTTTCGGCAAATTTCTCCGATGGCTTTCACAGGTTGTACCGTTCCGATTTCATTGTTGGCAAGCATGATGGCTACCAAAAGTGTCTTGTCGCTGACTACTTCTTTAAGCTCCTCCAAATCTATTCGTCCATCAACATCTACTTCTAGAAAGGTGATTTGATAACCGCTTTGCTGCAAGACTTTCATGCACGCTAAAACTGCCGAATGTTCGGTTTGCTGTGTGATGATTTGATTACGCTTTGTGGGTCGCTCATCCGCAAATCCTAAAATGCCTAAGTTGACAGATTCGGTTGCACCGCTTGTAAAAATAACTTCGGATGGTCTCGCTCCAATGAAAGAAGCTACTTGAAATCGAGCTTCTTCCACAGCAGTATTGCTTTTCCAACCTGCTTTATGATTGCCGTTGGCATAGTGTTGGGTGAAATAGGGGAGCATACTTTTCAAGACTGCTTGATCCACTCGCGTGGAAGCGTGTGAATCAAGATAAATCGTTTCGGGTGTTCCTTTTTTCATCTTTGACTAAAAAGAAAGCGTTTGCGCACCCGACGCAATCCAGTCCAACATCGGTCCTGCGCCGACTACTGCTGTCCCTTTGACGGTATGATTGGCTTCCAAACCTCGATGGTTGAAGCAAGGCGAACAAGCCCA
>JBCDFY010000428.1:0-3805 GCA_039176995.1 Bacteroidota bacterium | reverse complement strand
CCCGCCCAACTGACAGGTCAATATTTTACCTATCTTTATTACTACGTATATCATTGGTGCTTAATGCTTGGTTTCATACAACATTAAGCACTTTTTTTCGCTTCTTCCCTTTTCTAAATGTTTTGTCACCTAGAGTGATCTGAGCTGATGTATTGCCCGAGTGTGCCTTCATCAAAGACTCCATGTGTAATTGGCGAGCTGACACCATCTCCATCTGAGTCATACGTAAGAATTAGATCATTTCCACCAATTTCAAATGCCCAAATATCATTCCCATCTCCATTGTTTTGTAAAGCTAGTGCTTCTTCATCAATCCCTTCTTGTTGAATGTGTAATTGTGCAGAAGGAGTAGTGTCTGCGATACCTATTTTTCCATTTTCGGTGACGAATAGTATATTATCAATACCACCAGTTCTAATTTGGGCAGCATCATTCGTATAATCATAGAAGTAACCAGCATGCGAGCTAGTAGCATCATCGAAAAAACTAATACCCGAAAAGTCCTCTCCTCTAAACTGTAAAATAGCAGAGTCATCGTCTTCTATAATCATATCAATACGAAACCCTGAGGCTGCTCCTGTTACTTCACCATTAGAAATATGCAGCTTTGTATCAGGTACATTAGTACCTATCCCTATATTCCCATCTGGCTTGAAAGTCATCAAAGCACTGGCACTGGCAACAACCGTATTAGAACCAAGTGTGTCCAATGCAATATCTAAATCGCCATTGTCTCTGGCTCCGAAGTGCCAATAATCAGTGATACTTCCATTGGCGTTGTTTCTCAGCAATACTTGTCCAAAACGATTGACTTTAAATTCTCTTGTAGGAGAAAAAGCATCTAAAAAGAACCCACTCCCCGATGTACCTTCTATTGTTATTTTGTTAGGTTGAGTCGTCACTTGCCCCATTAAAGAAGACTGATAAAAAAGGCAGAAAAAAGTACTGACCATCAAAAGTTTGACTGTTCTCATTTGAGTTGTATTTATATCGTGTGAAAAAATAATACGGCAAGAATAGCAGGAAGCAGGGAGAACAGAAATTTCTTTTTGCCAAGAGTAAAAAGAGTAGCATGAACAAAGAAAAAATACCTACGAACAGCCGTGAATGCTATGGTTGAAGTCATTTGATTGTTCGTAGAAGTCAAATAGCCATTGGTAAGATTCTTTTTCTTTCCGATCTGGTATGGATTATATTTGAGCATCGTGTATCTTACTCCAAAGAATGGAGCATGACATTGACAGCAATGCAAAGACGAGCGGTGATAATTAGTATTCATTTGGTGTTCTGGATCGCTATGTTTGGGCTATTGCTACTCATCTATCATGGCATACTGAATCAAGTAGAAGAAGCTTTAGTCGCGAGCAGCGTGAATATATTGGGTATCGCAGCATTGGTCTATATTCATTTGTTTTGGTTGATGCCTCGATGGCTAGATCGCAAAAAATACATTGCTTATGGAGTAGGTGTTGTTGCACTATTAGTCATCATAGCGACGCTAAGATTCTATGTCGGTTGGGAAATCGTGAAAGCTTGGTATCCTGCTATTCAAGAACTATTCACGCCGACTTATTTTGGAAGTCTATTTGTTAGCAGTGCCTTTTTTTTACTCATCACAATTCCGTTGCGATTGGTGGACAATTGGTTAAAAAAGCGCGCCTTGGAAAAGGAGTTAAAAACGCATCAATTGGAAGCTGAACTGCGCTTTTTGAAAGCACAAGTCAATCCGCATTTCCTGTTCAATGCCTTAAATAACATCTACGCGCTATCATTTACAGCGTCTAAAAAAGCCCCTGAAATGATTCTGCGGCTGTCGGACATGATGAGCTATATGCTCTACGATTGTAAGCAAGAAAAAGTGAATCTAGCTTCAGAAATTGCTTACTTGAATAATTATATTGACTTGCAACAACTCAAAAAAGACGGAGAGTTCAATATTGATTTTGAAGTAAAAGGAGAGACGAGTCATGTATTTATTACGCCCATGTTATTCATTCCACTGTTTGAAAATGTCTTTAAGCATGGCAACCTTGACGACACGACAGTAGGATGGCTCAAAAGTAAATTAGAAATACAAGATCAAATTTTAACTTTCACCATCGCCAATAGCAAGCGAGCGAAGCAGAATAGAATGGAGAAAGGTGGCGTAGGACTGGACAATTTGAGCGAACGACTGAAATTGCTTTTTCCCAACCGACACCAGTTAACTATTGAGCATACAGCCGATAGCTACAACGTATTACTGAAGATCAATTTGCAGCCCAATGAATTACAAATGTCTTATCGTGGATGACGAGCGACCTGCACTGAAGTTGCTCACTGCTTACATCAGCAAGCTACCTCATTTGGAGTTGATAGCAGCCTGTGAAAATGCGATGCAAGCCATCGCAGCATTACAAAAAGGTCACATCGACTTATTGTTTTTAGATATACAAATGCCAGAGTTGACTGGACTGGATTTGTTGAAGATACTACCCAATCAACCACCAGTGATTTTGACGACGGCTTATCGAGAGTATGCAGTCGAAGGTTTTGCATTGGATGTGACAGATTATCTAGTAAAGCCCTTCGCCTTTGATCGATTTGTGCAGGCAACAAATAAAGCCACTCATTTAATTAATCTAGAACGAACACATGTAGGGGCGAACGCCGAAATTGCAGCGCCCATCAATACCATTGATCACTTTTTTGTCCGCACCAATTATAAAATGACTAGAATCAACTTTCAGGATATTTTGTATTTGGAGAGTCAAAGAGAGTATGTCGCTATTCATACCACAACCAAAAAGTACTTAGTACATCAGAGCATGAATCACATGGAACAGGAATTGCCCAAATCAAAATTCATGCGTGTCCATCGGTCTTATCTTGTTGCGCTAGAGCGTATCAAAACTATCAATGGAAATACAATTATTATCGGTGAAAAACAAATACCTATCGGTACGAGTTACCGAAAATCTTTTTTTGAAAAGATCAAATTGCTTTGACACTTTCTTGTTTTGAAAATTAGATCACACACTTTCAGAAGCTCATTCGACTGATTCGGATGGGCTTTTTTTAGAAGAATAACTCTCATTCCATCAATTTGACTAAAATTCGTACATTTGAGTAGCTAGTTCGAGATCACTCCGATCCTATTAGTAGTTTGACGGAAATAAAGTAAACCATTTTCTTTTTAGGGTTTCGCGAAATTTGATTCAACTATCTCTTTGATCTATTCCAATCAAATTTCGCAAAACCGAAAATGGTTTATTTGATTTTTTATCCGTCCCTTAGCTATCCAAATGAGTAAATACGATTACACACTACTTCTTATCTGCCTCTTCCTTACCGTGGCACGATCACAGTCTGTACCTCATTTGAATTTGAAGCAATTGTCCACCAAAGACGGGTTGTCCCATCGCCAAGTGCATTGTATTCATCAAGATCAGCTTGGGTTCATTTGGGTAGGTACGGCTTATGGCTTGAATCGGTATGATGGGTATGAATTCAAATGGTGGACGAAAGAGGTAGATGGCTTGACTTCAAATAAAATCAATAACATTACAGAAGATGCAGAAGGCTATTTATGGCTCATCAGTCAAGGTGGTCACCAAGCTTCAAATGTCGAACGCATCAAAAGTATCGACCTACTGCATCCTGTCACACAGGAGTTAATAAGTTGGGAAACGAAATTTCAACAGCAACTCCCTTTCCCATTGACGCGTATCAACTCAGATATTCGAACGGTAGGCGACGACCAAACACTTTATTTCGGTACAGGTGAAGGAGCGAATTTGATCAGTTATCATCCTCGAAGTGGTAT
>JBCDFY010000427.1:0-3811 GCA_039176995.1 Bacteroidota bacterium | reverse complement strand
GATATTTTACTTGCACAAAATTTCACTTTCGCGGTTTTTTTAGGTTGTTGTGGGGGTTTTTCGATTTTTCCGAAAAATTCTACACACACCCACATCTCCGAATAACCTATCAACAACAAGCAGAAATATTTTATTTTTTCTGCTTGTTTTTGATGATTTGTATTGGACAAAACGATAATCAAGTATCTCTTCTACACGAAACTTTTTTCCATGCGTATTCACTTCATAGCAATTGGTGGTGCAGTCATGCACAATTTAGCTTTGACTTTACACGAAAATGGTCATCACGTCACAGGTTCGGATGATGAAATTTATAATCCTTCTCGAAGTCGGCTAGAAAAATATGGCTTACTGCCTGAAAAAATGAGCTGGCATCCAGAGCGCATCACCGAAGATTTGGATATAGTCATTTTAGGAATGCACGCGCGAAAAGATAATCCTGAACTGGAAAAAGCGCAAGAGTTGGGTTTGCCGATCTATTCTTATCCTGCTTACATCTACGAACATTCCAAAAACAAAAAACGGGTCGTCGTTGCCGGTAGTCACGGTAAAACCACAACGACTTCAATGATCTTGCACGTTTTGAAATACCATCAAGTGGATTTCGATTATTTGGTTGGTGCGCAAATTGAAGGCTTTAAGTTGATGGCACGTTTGTCGGATGCTCCAATTATCGTGATGGAAGGCGATGAATATCCTTCTTCTCCAACAGATTTGCGACCCAAAATTCATCACTATTCCCCACATTTGGCAGTCATCACAGGTATCGCCTGGGATCATATGAATGTCTTTCCTACTTTTGAAAATTACAAAGGGCAATTTGAGCAATTTTTGGGCATGATGGAAGAAGGTGGGAAGTTATATTACTATGACTCCGATGAACATTTACAAGAAATGCTAGAAGGAAAAAAAACTCCCTTCGGAGCGATTCCTTACCGTGCTTTTAAATCCAAAATCGAAGATGGTCAGACCTCAATTCAACGGGAGGATGGAACGAGTACACCACTTCAAATCTTTGGTACGCACAATCTTTCCAATTTAAAAGCTGCCTTCCATATTTGTCATGATTTAGGTATTAGCGAAACTCAATTTTTTGAAGCGATTACCTCTTTTAAAGGAGCTGCGAAACGCTTGCAATTGTTGCGTGAAGAGGAACAGATGGTTGCCTATTTGGATTTCGCGCACGCGCCTTCTAAAGTAGAAGCTACCATCAAAGCCTTGAAAGCACAATTTCCTGAACGCGAGTTAGTTGCTTGCTTAGAGTTGCATACTTTTAGCAGTTTAAATAAGGCTTTTTTGCCGCAATATGCTCAAACTATGAATGCCGCAGATCGCGCCTTGGTCTTTTTCAGCGAGCATACTTTAGAAATGAAACGCTTGCCAAAAATTACGAAGGAAGAAGTCGCCGCCGCTTTTCAACATTCTAATATTCAGGTATTTACAGAAAGTGAGAACTTGCAAGAAGTCTTGCTCAAAATACAGTGGAATAATAAGAATTTGTTGATGATGAGTTCGGGAACCTTTGGGGGGGTGAAGTATAGGGACTTTGTGGAAAAGTTGAGTTTATAAGATCATAACGTAATCGAGTTTTGGCTATGATAGATCTTAGCGCTGTTTAACACGCAAATATTATATATTTTTCTCTGTTTTTCATTTAAAGTAATTTGTATGGCAGGAGATAGAGACCATTAAATCGTAAGAAATGCCTTAGAGAAAGATAACTGGCTGGTTGCGAACGATCCCCTGAAAGTGCCAGCAGGGAAGCGAGATGTAGAAATTGATTTGGGAGCAGAATATCTAATAGGTGCAGAGCGAGCAGGGGAAAAAATAGCAGTTGAAATTAAGACTTTTTCTGGTGTTTCTCATTTATATGATTTTTATCGGGCTTTGGGGCAATTCAAGTTTTATCAATTGGCATTGAAGAAATCTGAACCAAATCGATTACTCTTATTAGCAGTTTCTGATGAGGTTTACGAATCCTTCTTTGAGGAATCTTTTGTACAAGAACTGCTACAACATGAAGATGTCAAAATCGTTCTATACAGTGTCGCAACAGAAACAATTGTAAGATGGATAAAGTAGCAAAACACAAGAAAATTGTCAAAGAAATTTTGTTGGAAGATAGCAAAATTGCAACGCTTGCAAATTCTAACATTCGACGCCAGTTGATTGCTGATGACGAGCGTGGGCACTATTTGATGTATCATATTGGTTGGTTGGACGACCACAAGCGGCAGTATGGTTGCTTTATTCATTTAGAAGTGGATGAGGAAGGAAAGATTTGGATTCAGCATGACGGGACGGATAGTCCAATTGCATTCAGATTGGTAGAGAAGGGAATAGCGAAAGAAGATGTAGTTTTTGGTTTTCACGCGCCTCACAAAAGATCTTATTCTGGATTTGCGGCAGTGAATTATTGATAGAATTTAATGCCATTTTCATCCCATCATCGGATCAAACCCAACCACCTCCATCAATTGGTCATAAACTTCAGGTAAAGTCTGGTTAAATTGCTCTGGAAACATCAAAAAATGACATATCGTCACTGCTAAAGGATTGATTTCTTCCAAACCAATCCATTCGCGAATACCTGCTTCTGGGAAGTTGCTGATGATTGCGAGTTGTTCCCAAATATCTTCGGGTAGATTTGGATAAGGTTTTTCAGAATAGAGATGAAGGAAGATTTGAATGGCTTCGTGCAGACCACTGTTGTAGTAAAGATGAGGTTGAATGAATCCTTTCAATAGGTGCTCGGCAGCAAACATTAAAACGCCATCTTCTGGATAGATTTCGGAAGTGTGAAATTGTTTGGGAAATTGAGGAGAAGGAAAAGCGGTTGGATAGATGATGACTTTCTCGAATTCTTCAAAGTGATATTCTTCTTGCCCAAAAGTAAGATGCACCACATTTGCTGCCAACGCTGCCTTCAAATCTTCGGGTATTGTCTCAATAACCATCGGCATAAAGTCCCAATTCATCATGTTCAAGGCCATTCGTTCTCGAAATTTCTGTTTACCGTCTTCAGAAAGTCGCTGATAGAACGCAGATTGCTTTTCGATCATTTTTTGCAACCCCAAAGGCAACTTGGGTGGACGCTTACTGTAAAACCACCAATTGATCTGTGGACTCATCACATAAACCGTCGCTAAACCTAAGAAAAAAGGAATCGCATAAGCGGCATAAGTCCGATCTTCTACAAAACCTAAAGTAAGCAAGATTAAGGTGACTGCGCCGAGGAAAACTAAAATGAGTCTTGCAAACATATTGATGAAATGAATGAGAGATGATTGGTTCTATTAATGCTCAGAAAATAAACTCCGATTTTTAACCAATTTATTAACCTCAAAAGAAATTTTTACTGCGTAAAATTTTCTTTTGAGGGGGCTTTATGGACAGCAATGAGGTTGATTTTAATGTTTTTGGAAAAACAGTAAAATCAACCTCATTGCTGTCCGAAAGACCTTTTTGAAAACGAAATGAAAAATTTATTTTTCATTTCGTTTTCAAAAAGTATAACGTATGAACTTATTTCTTAGCCGTTACTGAGACTTTACATAAAATAAAATAAATGTAAGAATAGTTCAAATTACAATTTAGCTGATTTACTTGCGCAAACAGGCAACTTTTTTCTGTCTTTTCTCCTTTTCAGATAAATATTCCTCAACCAATGAAGGTAATGAACTGATAACTATGAGAGAACACTCAAAGCGCAATAAAATCAATAAATAAACCTTATAATTAAGTAAGTACTCGGGCACAATTAAAGTAATATTTTATGACGGCATCTTTTTGATTTAGCCTCCCATCCGCT
>JBCDFY010000426.1:0-3829 GCA_039176995.1 Bacteroidota bacterium | reverse complement strand
GTACCGAAGAATATGAATACGCAGCATTGCAGAAACCGTCAATATGCTGGCCTAAACCGTCAATTTCAGGGAAAGTCTTGTTAGAAAGGAGCTATTTGCTTTAATTTATTATCATAATTAAAAAACCCTATCTTGCGATAGAGTTTCTAGATAGTTTGTGATCAATAGAGGCAAAAAATTTATTGGATGATTTACAGAATAGTGAATATTGACAAAATTTTCGTACATGCGATCCCAATTGCTTTTACACGTAAAACTTGCCAATTAACACTAATGACTTGAAGCCATTCTGTGAGTGAGAAGATCAATGCGTCAACACCATCCGCTTGGTCTCCACCACTCGTCCATCTAAAACTAAGCTGTAGCTATAAGTGCCTGCACTCAATAGATTGGCTTGTAAAGTAATTTGTCCTTCGCCTCTAGCTTGAATTGGAATGTGCTTGATGATGCGCCCATTTTGATCTAGGACTTGAAGACTAGCAGATCGTGTACCTTCTGGGATGAAGTAATTGATGTTGGTAGCTTCTGTAAATGGGTTGGGTGCGTTTTGTTGTAAAGTAGCTCGTGTAATAATGGCTTTTTGAGTGGTTCTAGTTTCTGTTTGGCTGCTTAGGTCTTGAAATAGTTGCTCTAGTTGATCCAAACGCATTCGTAGTTCTTCATTTTCTGCTTCTAATTGATCTATTCTATTGCCAAGATTTTGTGTAGCTGGCGCAATCCCTAAATTACCATCATCATCTATCATTAGATTTGCGCCTGTGACATCTGGTAGTTGATCGAAGCGGACGCTGCCAGTGACGTGGAGCTTTGTTTCTGGTGTATCTGTGCCGATGCCTACATTTACAGCATCAGCACCAGAACCACCTATTACTGCACAGTTGGAGCAGTTAACTTTGGCATTTTCGCCAATTGCAATAGCTCTATTTAATGAATCTGTTGGGGTCGTTTGTCCAGAAAAAGCCCCTAAAAATGTAGAATTAATACTATTGGTAATTGTACCACCAGCGGCGTAACCAAAGTATGAATTATTTCTACCTATAGTATTGGCTTGTCCTGCTTGATATCCAAGATAAGTATTTCTAAAACCTGTCAGATTAGAAAATCCAGCACCTTTACCAACAAAAGTATTTAATTGTCCAGTTGTGTTTGTTCGCCCAGACGCTTCTCCAATAAAAGTATTTGCGAAGCCTGAAGTATTATCTTTACCTGCGTTCGCTCCAATAAATGTATTATTGTTTCCAGTAGTGAGACTGTCTCCAGCTCCGATACCGATAAGAACGCTATTGCTTCCATTAGAAATGTCCATTTTCCCTCTAATCTTTGCATCACCCTCCACATCCAAGCGGATTTGAGCAAAAGAGGTACTAAAAGTAAATAAGGTGAATACTGCGCATAGCAGTCCTAGGTGAAGTAGTGTCTTCATTATGTGTTAATTTGTATTGTTTGAAAAATAAGTTGTAGAATTTTTCAGTAAGGCTAGCGTAACTAAATGTTTGGAATACGAGCGGTCCGTGCAAGCGCAGGTGGGCGCACAGCCACGCTTGCCGTTTTACATTTTGTTCGCTATTCGGCTTTTTCTATTTGCATATCTCGTATTCAAATAACCATAAGATTTATCGTCTTGAAATATTATTTAACTATCATCACCCTTTCGTGTCTATTTATAGTTTTTCCCTGGATACCTAAAAGGTACATTCCACTAACCAAACCTTGACTTCTGATAAAAAAAGTATTTTCTCGATGCGATTGAAGTTCTCCTTCAAATATGGAAAAAACAGTCTTTCCATTTAAATCGAAGAGTGAAATTTTTACTTTTTCGTTTACTTTCGTCGTCAAATGAAATTTGGCTTCATTACTCATTGGATTTGGAATAATTCCCGAAAAGTATTGAAGGTTTTCATTTTCAATATTTTTGATAGCTGTTGATGTTTGGCGAGTAAGTTTTCCAAATGTATTTACTTCTGTCCCATTCGGAAAATACCAATTCCATTGAATGGTATCGCTATCTAATTTGTAAATTTCAACTCTTCCATCTGCACAACCAAATCCAAGGGTAATCGTCTCCGAAAAAACATGAAGGCTATCAATATTTTCCAAGAATATATTATCTGCTTCACAATCTGGTGGATATTCCGTCTGTCCTGAAGGTTCATTCAATGTTAAATTTTCAATTTTCATTCTAGTTTCATAAGTGCCAAAGTTCACTTGTTCTACTATACCATACCATTCCCCAATCAAAGAAGTATCAATTTGAGAATATGACTTAGAAGTAATCAAAATGCAAGTTATTCCTGCCAAAAACAATTGAAGGAAAAGACGTGGTTTAAATTTCGATTTTATCATTTTTTTTATTTAAGTGTTATTGAATCATTGCTTTGTTTCTCGATGATAGCAAACATTTATAGGTCGTAATCCTATTGTTATGCGTCGAGTTTTAAATACCTAAAATTGGATATTGAGGTCATTGGTATAACTGGATTTGGATGTGCTATTTCGTTTTCATTTGACTTTAGAGTCTGAATGGAATGAGTATGTTGATTCTGATCGTAAATTAAAAAAGAATAAAACTACTATTCCCGTCAAAATCATTCCCAAAACCGTCAAAATGCGTTTGAGCCTTGCAGAAACCGCCAAAATGCTTGCAGAAACTGTCAATTGGTGAAAAATCTTTGAAATGATTGATGATTTTTCTATTGGATCGTATCGACTATTGCCTGTTTCTATTCAGAAAAACTGACTGGAAGTCTGACTTTAGTCGCTATTTTATGAGTGCCTTGCTGAGCAGGCTGCCAGTTCGGCATCAGATGAACCATTCGCAAGACTTCCTCATCAAAGTCAAGTCCTAGACTTTTGATGATTTTAGGGTCTGCTACTTGACCATTTGAGTCTATTTTAAATTCTACGATGACTACGCCCTCTTTGCCTACTTTCAAACCCATGGCAGGGTATTGTAAATTCAATTCCATGAACTTCAGTAGAGCAGCATTCCCACCTTTAAAGGAAGCAGGACTCGATTTCATTGGAGTAAATGGTGCTGCTTTTTTGGTATCTTGTGTATGTACTTTTTCTTGTTTTGCATATTCAACTACTGCTAGGTCTTGCGCTAAAATTCCTGAAATAGTTACTAGGCTTATGACTAGGTTTAAAATGATCTTTTTCATAGTGTTGTTATTAATGGATGAAATAATTTAATTCTTGCAATTGTCATTTGCGATTCAATTTTCTTGTATCCAACTGACACTACAAATATGAGGGTGGAAGGTGGCGGAAGCTTTCTCTCCTAGTTGCAAGTCTTTTGCTTAGGGTTGTAATGGGTGAGATTTTTTTTTGCTATTTGTTGCACTTTGGCGTATTAAGCTATTTTGTAAATAGCTCATTAACAGTGATTTGTTTGTCCCAAAAGATGGTGTCCTACTCAATATTTTTGATATTTCAAAACTGTTTCGAAAAGTAAAAATACTTGCCAAATCTCTAGGACTTGGCAAGTCTTTATTCTTATGGTTCTCTGAAAATTTTTGTGGAACTTGTTTTTTATTCAATAACTATTCAGAAATGCTTAACTGGTACTTCAAATAAAATTCAGTTCAATACTAAAAATTGAGCAACAAGTATGTAACTTTAATTTCTTCGGACGCAAACGCTTATTTTTCTTGATTGTTTCCTGAAAAAATCAAGAAAAATAAGCGTTTGCGTCCATAAAAACTACTAGGCATACTTGTTGCTCAATATCAAGAACTAGTCATGACTTTTTTTGGAAGTTATGTATAAATAATCTAAAATCACAAAAATTTTCAAAGAACCATTCTTATTACGCGTCTTTAATCTTATC
>JBCDFY010000425.1:0-3837 GCA_039176995.1 Bacteroidota bacterium | reverse complement strand
TTCGTTAAAAAGATACTTAATCTTTTTTGCAGGCACCACTACATGAATGTTATTTTTTCCAGCAGTAACTCGTTATTCCTAGAAAAAATGCCTTGTCTAAATACAAAAATCTGCTCGGTCAAAAATGCCATTTATTTATGTCCGAGTACTTATTCCTTTGACTGTTCTACACTAATATCAACAAATGCACTTTTCCCGAACTATTCTTTTGATTGCGCTTTGCTCTGCTATTCCCCTTTTGTCTTTTTCTGCACATATTATTGGTGGCGAAATCACTTACGACTGCGAAGGAAGCCAACGCGAAGGATTTCAACTCTATACCATTCAAATGAAAATTTACCGCGATTGTCAAGGAGGAGGAGCAGGTTTTGATTCTACTGATGGCGCATTAGAGGGTACGGTAAGTATATATGGAGGCGCAGATGCAGAACCAATCATCGTTATTTTGGGTCGTCCAAGTGTCAAAAGAGTTAGACCTCCTGACAATCCTTGTATCAAATTGCCCGACAATGTGTGCGTAGAACAAGGATTCTACAATTTTCAAATAGAGCTACCGATTATTTCAGAAAGTTACTACATCGTTTATCAACGTTGCTGTCGAAATCGAACAATCTCTAACATTTTTACACCAGGAGAAACAGGCGCAACCTACGTCGGAGAAATCACGGCACTTGCTCAAGAAACTTGCAACAATAGTCCCAAATTCGAGAATTTTCCTCCTATCGCTTTGTGTTTGGGGGAAGAATTTTCTTTCTCGCAAGAAGCAAGAGACAAAGAAGGCGACTCTCTAGTGTATGAATTTTGTACGCCCTTCATTGGAGGCGGAACGAATACTGAAGATTTAGAAGCCATAGATGGTGTTGCTCCTAATCCAGATGCACCACCACCATACGATCAGGTGGGTTTCGTAGATCGTGCTTATGATAGCGATAACCCGCTGGGCTTCAATGCCAATTTAAAAATTAATCGCCAAACAGGAAGAATTACTGGTAAGCCTAGAATTTGGGGACAATTTGTAGCAGGTGTTTGTGTCTCTGAATATCGAGATGGAGAACTGTTGAGTGTAGTGCGGAGAGATTTTCAAATTAATGTAACACCTTGTTTAGCGAGTGTTATTCCACACATCAACAATGCGGATTCTATTGTTTTTCAAGACGAATTTTATCTATGGTCGTGTCGTGGAGAAACAGAAATAGAGTTTGATAATAAAAGTTTTAGTCGAATTAGTATTGATTCTACTATTTGGGAGTTTGAAATAGATGGAGATACCTTGCGCTCCTTCGATTGGGATTTGACGATAGATTTTCCTGCACCTGGAGAATATCGCGGTCGCCTGATGGTCAATCCTGGAGGACAATGTGGCGACACTTCACAGATCATTGTGGAAATACAAGATGATATTCAACCTGATTTTACTATTGCTTCGGATACTTGTGAAGCAACGGATGTAGAATTTCAAGATCTAACCATGTCTGCTGGAGCAACTGCTGATCGTTGGACTTGGTATTTTGGAGATGGTGATTCTAGTAATGTTCAAAATCCAGCTCATTTTTACGAACAAGCAGGAGAATTTTTAGTCACGCTCGATGTAGGTATTCGACATTGCGATACGACGATAAGTAAACCTTTTCGATATTTTCCCGCACCCAATTCCATAGAAATTACACCGCAAGCCATCACAGAATGTGGTGAATCTGAGATAACATTCAATCATTTTTCTAGTCCAATTAATAATGACTACTCAACAATATGGCGATTTGGCGACGGCGATAGTAGCATGCTCAAAAATCCTAGTCATACTTATGACAGTGTAGGCAACTATGACGTGGAACTGGAAATAACTTCGCCCATTGGTTGCGTCGCATCAAGGCTTTTTGAGGATTGGGTGCGAATAGTACCGCCTTTGGAAGCGGATTTCTCTTTTACTTACAATAGTTGCAATGCAGAACCCGTCAATTTTGTAGATCTTTCGCAAGCCAATGGCAATCCGCCCGATTCGTGGGAATGGCTCTTCGGCGATGGTGAAAGTAGCGATTTACAAAACCCCACACATCTATTTCAGCGAGCAGGGGAACAAACCATTACCCTCAATGTAGCGTTGGGAGAGTGCGAAGGTAGTCTTACCAAGACACTGCTCTATTATCCTGTACCACAAGAAGTTACGATTGCTCAAAATGGTGGTATCTTCTGTGGTGCGACGACGATTAATTTTGAGAATTTATCGATTCCAATTGTAGATGAGAACTATGGAGTCACTTGGGATTTCGGAGATGGAGGAAGGAGCAATGAGTTGAGCCCAAGTTATAATTACAGTGAAATTGGAATTTTTCCAGTGAGTTTAGAAATCAGTTCGCCTTCGGGCTGCATCAATAGTGCCACTTTTGAAAATTTCGTGCAAATTGATCCTCAACCCATTGCCAATTTCTCCTTTATACCACAGCAACCTACCTTCAATAATCCAACAGTCAATTTCATTGATTCTTCTCAATTTGCGAGTACCTACGAATGGATTTTTAATCAAGGTGAAGCGTTTTCATCACTGAATAATCCAACTTATACTTTTCCAGACACCGGTTTCCAAGAAATTACGCTGATCGTAACGCATGAAAGTGGTTGTCAAGATTCGATTACACAACAACTGGACATTCCACCAATCGTTAAGTTCTTCATTCCCAATGCATTCAGTCCGAATGATGATGGAAGAAATGATGAATTTCTACCACAAGGAATCGTGCTAGGTATTCGCGATTATGAACTCAGTATTTGGAATCGTTGGGGAAATTTGGTTTTCCAAACAAATGACCCATTTCAAGCATGGGATGGAAAAATCGATAATCTCCGAACGGAAGGCACGCAAGCAGGAACTTATGTTTATCATATCTCCTACAAAGATGCAAGAGGCAATCCATTTGAATTTGCGGGAAGTGTTTTGGTAGTGAGGTAGCCTCAAAATTTGTACCCAAACGACACGCCTGGCCAAATCCAAAAGAGCCTCGATAATCCACTGAAAGTGTCGTCCTCATCTATAGGGACAAAGGTGGGAGCTAGACCTGCTTGAAAAAGAAAATTGCCTTCTGGATTTTGGAAGCGATACATAATAGAAGCATTGGCAGCGAGTTGATTTTCGTTCGCTCCATTGCCAAATTCCAACAAGGTAGTAAAACCAGCACCCAACTCCAATTTGTGCTTGTCTTCACCAAACAAATAATTCGGCTGAACAATGAGATACGCCGCTTCCACGAAATAAGCAGCACCTAAACGAATTCCAAATTGATTATCCACATTCGCGAATCGCACATCGTAATTGACGGAGTAAAAGAGCCCATTTCCTAGTATTTCTGCATAAATGCTTTGTGCACGTTGCGCATTTATAGTGAACAGACCAAAAATGAACGTTAAGGTTAGAAACAGTTTTTTCATTATAATATTAGTTCTACATTAATACTCTTGTCCAGCTTAGTTCTAAATCACTGAAAACACAAAGAAAAAACTTATTTTTTCTTTGTGTTTTCAGTGGGTTTCTTTAGACGGAGAGAGCATTACTTCTGATTTTTTTGAAAAATCAGAAGTAATGCTCTCTCCGTCCGAAAATCCCAAAGGAGTAAATTTTTATGCAATAAAATTTTACTCCTTTGAGCATCCTGCTGTAATTTGGTTTTAGCGTCTTAATGTAGAATTAGCTAGATAAGAAAATATCTACATCGTCCCTCACAAATGTACATTCCTATACTGATATAAAAAGCTATTGTTTGTTTAACAAATTACACAAATACTAAATATTGCTTGCCAAGAGCGACTTGTTGTGGGTTTGGTTTGACATAGAGTGCATCCAAAACC
>JBCDFY010000424.1:0-3845 GCA_039176995.1 Bacteroidota bacterium | reverse complement strand
GTACACTACGACTGGGCAGATGCAAAGATGAAAGTCAAAGAGGCACTGGCTAAGCGTTGCAGATAGATCAAAATTCCACCTCACTCCTTCACCACCTTCCCACTTCCCAACACCTGTCCTGCTTCATCCAATACTTGATAAAAATACAATCCTTGTGCTAGCGGTACGCTGTTCAATTCGTAATAGTCGCTATGGAAATGTGCTTGCTGCAAGAGCCTTCCTGTGGCATCAAAGAGCAAGAGTTGCACTTTCGCTTCGGTCGCCAGGCGAAACGTCAGCAGCTCGCGAAAGGGATTTGGATAGACTTGAATACGCTGTTGGTTGGCTCTCCAATCCTTAGTAGTCGTCACTTTGGGTAGTTCTGAAACAAATACATTTTCGGTCGTATTGGTCGTAATCGGTGGATTGAAGTCAAAGAAGATATCTGTCGTATTTTCGATACTGGTGTTTTCGTCCAAGCCTTCATTCGGTGCAATCTTGAAGGTCACAAAACCGTGACTCAGCGGTTCGTTGGTGGTACTGTCGGGCAAAAGGATATTTTTGAAGGTAAATTCTACCAAGCCATCGGGATGTAGCAAAGTCTCATGCGGATGACTGGCAAGCACTGGTTTGAAGGTCTTCCAGTTCAAACTAGGATCGAGATAATCTTTGATGACGACCGTGAAAGCCGTATCTGTTCCTGTATTTTGAAAACGTATGGTGTATTCTAGTTCTTCTTCAAAAAGTGTATAGTTTTTATCGTATTCGCCTGCTCGATTGGGATAAACGAGTTTGTCGTTGGGATCGTAGGCGCAGCGGATTTCGGAGGCGTAGTCGTAGGTGCTGGAAAGTTCTAGTTCACCTGTTTCGGTTTCGATGTAGGAAAGTCCCGTCATGCGAATGGTATCGCCTAAGAAGTCTGTTCCTGCGATTTCAAAGCTCAATCGTATGCGCTCATTTTGGGTAGAGAAGAGTTGCTCGTAATTCCAAAGCAAGGTATCGCCTCGTATTTCTTCAGGTTCTATCGCTGTTTCTACCAAAGTCACTAAGTCATCCAAAACCAAACCATATTGCCCTTGACTGGGTACACAGCCGTCGTTTTGAACACTTAGCCAGAAGGGGACGGTAAAGCCGCAACGGGTCGCACTGGAATTGATGCGGCTTTGGGTGTGTTGGTAGTCGGAAGCGAGTTGGAAACCGAAGTTTTTGTTTAATGCTACATCGCCATCTATAGTTATAGTATAGCTTAGGGAGTCGGTGGTGAGTTGGTAGCAGGAGTCGGGTTCTACTGTGAGGGTGTAGGTGCCGTTCTCAAGGTAAAATCTGAAAATGCCATTTTCACTAGTATAAGTAGATAATGCATTAGGTTCAATTTCAACCTTTATATTTCCTAAAGCTACATCTATAGAATCAAAAATACTATTAGCATTCTCATCGAAAAAATTGATTCCTTCGATACTTGGATTGTTAGACAAATTTTCAATGTAAGCAGTAAAAAAACTATTATACACAGGTGTAATTATATCAATATCGAGGTCAGAATCAATATCAACGAACTTTATTTCATTTTGTGATTGAGTTATATTGGACCTTAAAATAGATGAAGAAAAGTTTTCATTACCGTCATTTTCATGCCAGTATAAGTCTCCATGAAAAGTATTTGCAAAAGTATTGGTTACAACATCAATATCGCCATCTCCTTCTACATCAAAAGCACTTAATGTAGTGAAAAAATCTCTTTGAGGAAATATAACTTTTCCCATCTCAAAGTTACCTATTCCATCATTTTTATGCCACAAAATACCTTCACTTGATTCCGTAATAATATCAATATAGCTATCTCTATCTAAATCAATAGGAAACATTAGAATGCCATAATGTAAACTAATGATTGTATCTAGTTGTGAACTGAAACTTTCTCCGTTGTTTTTGATACATATAATCTCAGGAGATGTGTATGCTATGATGTCTTTATCTCCATCGCTATCTATGTCACTTAAATACATTGAGCCAACGAGGTCATTCATTAAACTTATTGGTAGTTGAAAGCCCTCATGTGAGTTTAACAACAAAACTATTTCTCTTGAGCGTAAATACACAACTAAGTCTATATAACCATCATCATTCACGTCATCTGATCTAATAAATTTCCCCCTTTCTAAACTTGGCAAATCCGCTTTTTCATAATTAACCCCCGATGTTGTTCTCGAATACCAATTAATACTGTCTCCAGCTACAACCAAGTCTTTGCGTCCATCATTATTGAAATCAGCAAATAAGATATCCTCTATATTATCATTTACATCTAATAAGATTTGCGACTGTTCTTCAAAAAATTTATTTCCAAGACCTTTGTACCAAATTATCTTTTGATCTACAACTGAAACAATATCTAGGATACCATCTTCATCCAAGTCTAATACTTCAATGACTCCTACCTTGTCTATTGTATGTTTAACAATTGTATCAGGACTTGGATTATTGAAATCACTACTCCAAAAAACACCTTCTTGAGCAGATATATATAGCAAATCTTTCTGTCCATCCTCGTCCAGATCAACTGTAGATGCAGATAGACCCTGAGCACCAATTTGTTGGAGAATAATTTCAGATGAGAAGTTTCCATCACCTAAGTTTTCGAGCCATGAAATCTTCAAGCGGTCAGACACTAAAATATCCAAATCATTGTCCTGATCTATATCATCTATGAACAAAGTTCTAAGACGAGAAAAACGCCCATCCATTATCTTCTCTTCAGAGAACACATCGTTCCCTAGATTTTCAAAGAAAGCTAATTTCCTACTCCGAAGACCAGCAATGTAAACAATATCATTTAATGAATTATCATCAAAGTCAGCAATTTCTATATAGCTAACATTGTCCAAAGAATCAGATACAACTACTTTTTCCTCAAAGGTTTCCGTTCCACTATTTTTATAATACGAAATACTTCCACTATCCTGCGCGATATCTACCAATACGATATCTATATCCCGATCATTATTCAAGTCTGCTAACTTTAGTATCCCTATTTTATAATCCACGTTTAGCAGCGTTTGCTTTTGCTCGAAATCTCCTATACCATTATTCTCTAACCATAGTAAGATGCTATCATTTGCGACAACCACTATATCCTGATCTTCATCATTATCCAAATCTATTGACTGAATATCAAGAAGAGAAGAAACTTCAACAGGTATTATTTTTTTTTGAGAAAAATCAATTGACCCAGTATTTTGATACCAAAAAATCTCTTTTCTTGTGAGAGAGGCAGCTAATATATCTATCCAACCATCATTATTTACATCTACATGCCGAATCAACGAAGGATTATCCCCAAAATCTGAGATCATTACAAGAGAATCTAAGTTTCCATTACCTTTATTCTCTGATAGAAATATATTTCTACTAAAGGCTTGTAAAGTGAAAACATCATTATCTCCATCTTTATCAAAATCGTTCGCTTCTACTTGATTTATATAGTTTGTCACTACCTGATCCTCCCCAAACTGCCCAAACCCACACCAAGAAAAGCCCAAAAAGGTAAGCAAAAATAAAGCTCTCATATCTCGTTTTTTGTTTGTTAGAAAAATAAAGTGGAAAGTTAGAGGGATTTATGGTAAAATAGAAAGGCGGGAGAAGTTTTTTGAAAAAAGTTATGATTATTTAACGATTATGCCATTTTTCAGTAACGGACAAAAAATAAGTTTCTCATTTTGACCGAGCAGGTTTTGTTCTGATACAAGGCGAAAAACGTAGCCATCCTTTTGGCTAGCGAGGCTTTTCAACATTCTCGCAGTGGTGCTTGCAGAAAAGATTAAGTATCTTTTCAACGAAGAGAACCGCTAGCGGATGGGATGCCAAGG
>JBCDFY010000423.1:0-3962 GCA_039176995.1 Bacteroidota bacterium | reverse complement strand
TCCTGTGGTATCTTGCGAAGCTTTGTCCCAAACCAACATTTTGGTCGCTTCAAACAGTAAAATACCTTCCTCGTATTCTCTCATCAGCGATTTGAAATCAGGGTATTTTTCTTCCAATTGCTGCTCTTCGTATTTCAAAACCTGCGCATTGATAAAATCTTGGTACAACTCATCCGCTACTTCCTGTGGTGTTTTACCCGATCTGCCTTCGCTAATGCGTTTTCTGGCTGCTTTTTGAGCAAAATCCATGAAATCGCCCAAAGTCGCTCTGTAATCCGATCCCAAATTGAATAGGATGGACTTGGGTTTCTTTTCACTAACTCGCCATTTGAAGGTTAAAAAGTCACTGTTTAAAGTATCTTTGAAACTATTCAGCACAGATGCGGTTTGTGTGAAATTATTTTCTTGCTTGATGCGCTCCACCATACTCTGCTTAGCCAACTCAAAACGACCATCTTGACGAATTTTCTGCTCTAAACGACCCTTCATATCCTTAAAAGGTTGTACGCCTCGCTTGCTAATTCGCTTGATGATGTGAAAGCCAGCTACAGTTTCTACGGGTTTAGAAATGTCGCCATCTTTTGCCAAAGCGAAAGCCGCATCCTCAAAGGAATCCTCGTATTTATTGACGCCAAATAGACCGAGATAACCACCTTTGCCTTTGGTCAATTTATCCTCCGAAATTTGTTTCGCTAAATCCTCAAAATTAGCACCATCTTGCAACTGCTGATAGATTTTCATCGCCTGAGCCTTTGCACGTTCCGCATTAGTGCCGTCCTTATCCTTACGAATTAAGATGTGTGCAACTTCCATTTCGCCCCTCGCAGGACGACGATCATTGAGTTTCACCAAATGATACCCGAAATCCGAACGAACAACATCGGAAACCTTACCCACTTCCAAGTCGTAAGCAGCAGTTTCGAGCGCATAGAACCCATTGGGCAGTATCGCCGTGATGTAGCCCACACGTCCTCCATTGCCTTTAGAACTCGAATCGTCAGAATATTCCTTAGCCAGTTGCTCGAACGTCTGTTCCCCTTTTGTCAACTGACTTTGAACAGCGCGAATTTTTTCCATTGCCGCTTTTTCCGCCGAAGATGCAGCATTCGGTGCAACGGCTACCATGATATGGCTAATGTCAGCATCTTGTTTTTTTCTATTGTAGGCTTCCTCTACCAACTTGTCCACCACTTCTCGATCCAATAAATAAGAGTCTGCCAACTGTTGGCGATAACCTGCTAATTCTTGCTGCAAACTTGGGATCGTATCCAGCTTCATATCCCGTGCTTTCTGCACTTTCAGCTTAAATTTCTCATACAAGTCCAAGTACTCTTCCAAAGAAGCTTTGGAATAATCCGCCTCCTCTCCATTGGTCTTATCGTAGATATATTTGAATTCAGAAACGCGAACGGGCGTATCCTCCACTGTAAATAATATTGGATCTTCTTTTTGGGCGAATATGCTAGTGCCCAACACCATTAAAAATACAGTTAGAATTGAGATTTTATTTGTCATGGTTTGCTTAATATGTTTTTAGCGACAACTAAATAAGGAATGAAAAATTGGCTTATACGCAATAATTAGAAATGGGGATGTATAAAGTCTATACTGCAAACGGGATAAATCTGTGCAAATGGTCGAATTGTAAAATTGTTCAATTGTCGAATTGATAGTGACGTTCTGTACCATTAGCAGCGTCTGCTCATGGTAGGATAGAAACAATCAATTCGACATTTTTTCAATTTAACACTTCTACAAAGTGATCAAAATAAAAATGCACTTTTTCATCCCGAATGGAGTCTAACTTAATAACTTAAGTGCTTCCGCATCACGACATCCACAACGCCAATTATCAAGCGGTTCGTATATCATTATTTGTGAAAAGCGGCGCAAAATTAGCAATTATTTGCAAAATGCCCTTGCTTTTGACAGAAGGCTTTAAGGCAAGCGTAAGAAAACCACTTTTGCTGGTCTCGTTGCAAGCGTGAATAGTTGCAGATTATGTAACTATTTTAGGGTTTTTGCGTATGATAAATGGAAAGCTAAACCGTTTCTTTTGAAGCGGTCAATTCATAAGGAATGGTACACAAATAAATTTACATTTTGACTTGTTCTTTTTTCTTTACTCGGCGTTATAAAAAGCCTTACAGAACACAGGCTATGTGCGGTTTTTATGCCTTGATTAAGAAAAAAATAACTGACTCAAAACTTGTAACTTTATTTATATCCCATTCCTAACACCTTTGTGCATGAACGAAACGAAACAAAAAATATATCAAATCTTCCGACGTAAATGAAATGCTATGTCTAAGTAGTTTAAAACTTAGTTGCGAGCGTAAATTGCGTTGTTCTAGCTTGCCGTAGAAGCATGAAACTTGACATGCCTTTTCAGATGTTAAGTCCGTTTTTCAAAATGATAAGATGATTATTGCCTGAAAGTTGAATTGCCTGTCTCATGGGTTGGGACTGGTATGAGGTATTTTTGTAGAAAAGAAAGATCGCTCACTTTTTCATTATTCAAAACCTAATTTACTGGAAGTAGAAAAAGTGAGCTTTACAATGTTTCAATCCAAATTTTATCGGAAGTCATCATTTTTTTTTTGATTCTTTCTGTTTTTCTTTTTTACGAAAAATGAAGGTAAATAATCCTTTGAATAATGACAGTGAAATTTCGCCAGTACTCTCAGACTTCAAAAACGAAAAAAAGCATAACGCCGCAAAAATCAGTGTAATTAGCACAGTTAATGTAACCAAAATCATCATTGTAAGTTTAAATAAAAAACGTTAGCTTTACAATCAAAAAAATAATACAGTTGGCACTACAAATATAATCTAAATATTTTAGAATGCAAGATCAAGCTATAATACAAATAGGAAAATTGAGGAGCGACCCTAATAGGAAGCCTTATCAAAATTTTATTAGCAATCTATTTCCAGGGAAAAATTATCATGTCATCTTGGCTGTATTTGACTTTACTAAAGTTGAAGATGATTATGAATGTGCATTTAATAAAGTAGATATAGAAAGTGCTAGTAAGAAGAACTATCTAAAATTTGCTTATCGAAAAGGCTCTCCTCGGGGTGGTGACATCACTTTCACAACTAAGTTTGGCGACATCAACAAAAAATTTAAAACCTTTTACCCTAAACAAGTTAATGATGTCATTGCATTCGCTAAGGAAAATGAGGAAGAAACAGAAGTGAAAATTTTTAGTGCTTTAAAATCCTGTTTAGAAGTTTCGGGCGAAGCAATTAAAGATTTGTTACGAACACATTACGAATCTTTAGACCAAAAACAGCAAGTCATCTCTGGTTTTAGCTTGAGGTTCAATGGCTTGGAGGGAAAATCGTACTTGGAAGACTTTTCAAGTATTCAAAAGATACTTTATAATACTGGAACAGCAGGTAAATCTAATAAGTATAAAGTGATTTCTGAGGGACACAATGAAACCTGTTCTATCTGTCTCGAAAAGAAGCCAATTGTACATGGATTTGCGTCACCATTCAAATATGCGACAGTTGATAAGCCAAGCTTGGTCAGTGGCTTTTTTAATCAAAAAAATAATTGGAAGAATTATCCGATTTGCTCCGATTGCGCCTTAGATTTTGAGTTGGGCAAAAAATACGTCACTCAACAATTGAGTAAGTATTTCTATGGTAAAAGTTACTACATCATTCCAAAGGTGGCTGTTGGCTCAAATCCAGCTTTGTTGAAGAAAGCATTAAGTGTTCTAGAGGATTTGGAATATAAAGAAAAAGAAGGAGAGAAAATAGCTGCCAGAGAGGAATATTTGATGCGCAAGATTGGCAAAGAAGAAGGCGATCATAATCAATTTGCGTTTAACTTAGTCTTCTACGAAGAAAACCCAACAACCAAAGCCATGAAGATTAAACTTTTCTTGGAAGAAATCTTTCCCTCTCGTTTTAGAACCCTTTTTGTGGATGTCCCTAAAGTCGTCAAT
>JBCDFY010000422.1:0-4012 GCA_039176995.1 Bacteroidota bacterium | reverse complement strand
TGAATTCGCAATCCCTGTATTTGGGCGTACAATAAGGGAATATCATCTACTCGTAATACTGTCATATCTTCGCACTTTTTTGCAAAGAAAACAGTTTTTCTTATTTTTATTTTTCAATGTTCAAATCAGCGAAATCTAAGTATTATGTACAAATCTAATTTATTCTATGGTGCAGGTCAAGAACTTTTATCGGACATTATCGGATACGATAGTATTATCAGACGTCAGTAAAAGAAATTTTACTTAAAACTCATTCCTTTAACAGCTTTAAGACTTCTTCTTTTTCATCTTCTGATAACTGAGTAGGAATTCCCAACTCAGAGAAGATTAAGAGTTGAGTGTTAATAGAAACTAACTTACGAGGAGTGATAGGAATAGAAGTGGTTTTTAGTAGCCTAGTAAATGTTTTCGTGCAATTGTAGCCATATAGTTGCGCTAATTCTGCTCTTGATCTTACTTGCATGCCATTCTAGTTTTATTCAGTTAATCATATACTGTACATCGCATAAAAGGGAAACCTTCATATAGGCATTATTGTTTAATAGAAGAAAAGAATTATGCTTCGCTGAAAATCATTAGTAACGCGAAATAGATAAAGTTATCTTTTTGAACGAGGAGATTAGCTCTTCGTCCACTTGCGGTTCACTACGCTAAAAAGATACTTAATCTTTTTTGCTATGCACCACTTCGTTCATGCTTCAAAAACCGCATGTAGCCGAGCTACACAAGGCTTTTTTAAGTGCAAAAGGAATTAGCGATCTCAAAGGGTGAATCTCAAGAAGATTCAAGTGAATGAACCGCTAGCGGATGGGATGCAGATACCTTCAAGATGGTAAGGTTATTTTTTTTCGCGTCCTGAGCTTGCTTTTTGCAAATTCATCAATAATAGTTTTAACTGCATACAGGATTAGCCGAAATAATTGTCTTCTGGTCGGAAATTACAACCCATACTCCTGCCCCAAAACAGGAATTTCCACCTGTCCAAAACCAGCACTCGCGATATAATCTTTAAAGCTGCTTTGTCGTTCGTGAGTGCCGTGGACGAGAAACAGCTTTTTCAATTTTTGCTGATTTCTGATAAAGTTGAGTAGCTCCGTCCGATCTGCGTGGGCGGAGAAAGAATCCATGACCTCTATATTCATTTTCACAGATTTGGTCTCTCCGAATAGTCGAATTTCCTCTGCACCAGCCCGTAATTTTCCGCCAGGCGTATCAGGCGAACAATAGCCTACAATCAGTAGCGTATTTTTTTGCTGACTAATGTTGTTGTACAAATGATGCTTGACGCGTCCTGCATTCATCATGCCAGAAGAGCTAATGATAATACAAGGTTTATCAGAGTGATTTAGCGATTTAGACACTTCGACATCTCGATTGTAAATTAAGCCATTGAAGCCAAAAGGATTTGGGTCGGTGAGCAAGTATTGATTCAGTGCTTGGTCGTAGCATTCTGGATGTGAGCCATATATCATACTTGCATTAACAG
This sequence comes from Bacteroidota bacterium, assembly GCA_039176995.1. Classification (GTDB taxonomy): domain Bacteria; phylum Bacteroidota; class Bacteroidia; order Chitinophagales; family Saprospiraceae; genus JAAUTG01. Next base: position 2,526 of record JBCDFY010000422.1, on the reverse strand, counting down.
CAAGCGGGCTATCGACATAGACGGGCAGGTGTGGTAGCAGCTTTTCGTTCTCTAGCCTATCCAACATATGCACAATTTCCTGTGTCCGACCAATACTGAAAGCAGGAATGATGAGTTTGCCTTTTTTCTCCAAACAGGTGTCGCGAATAATGCGTAAAAAGTGATCACTCTCCGCAGGTGGACTTTCGTGTTCTTTGTCGCCATAAGTGGATTCACAAATCAAATAATCGACTTCCTTCATGGGCAAAGGATCGCGCAAAATAGGACGATTTGGGCGACCAATATCGCCCGTGAAGCCAATGCGTCGAGCCACACCTTTTTCCTGAATTTCTAGCAGCACACTCGCACTACCTAATATGTGACCAGCATCTCGAAAAAAGACCTTCACCTGCGGATGAATTTGTATCCAATGTTCATAGCCGACGCCCACAAATTGATTCATCACTGCATTCGCATCTGCGATGGTGTAGAGCGGCTCGCGTAGTTCACTGGTTTTACCTTGTTTGTGCTTCTTTTTATTGTAATAAGCCGCATCGCGTTCTTGAATATTAGCACTATCCACAAGCATAATGGAACAAAGACTGCGCGTAGCATGTGTGCTGTAAATAGACCCATTAAACCCGTCTTTATGCAGCTTTGGGAGTCGTCCGCTGTGGTCAATGTGTCCATGCGATAAAATGACACAATCTAGTCGTTCGGGGGCAAACAACCAAGTGCTGTTGAAGTCTTTCATCGCTTTGTCGTGTCCTTGATAAAGACCGCAATCTAGCAGAATCGTGAAGCCGTCGTCTAAAGTAATTAAGTGGGAACTGCCTGTTACTGCTCTGGCTGCGCCGCAGAATTTGAGTTTCATAGTTATCTAATTTGATTGGGCTGAGTATTAGTTGATAAATAGACTTGCGTTTTCATTGTCTATTCCGTCAGTTTTTTCCAAAGTTGGGGGTCGCTTTTTTGTACTTCTTTGAGTACTTGTGCTAATTTTGTGAGATTAAGGCGGTTATCGGGCATTGGGGTTCTAACTTTTTCTCTTAGTCGGTTAATATCTTCATCTTTTCCTTTGTATTGCTGATAGATAGCTTGGAAGGAGGTTGCATTTAAAGAATTTATAATGAACTCTATATCTTTTAATTCTTCTACCTCTGTTATTTTCCAACCTCTGTCATAAATTGCTTGTATTGTATAATCTCCTATTTTCGCTCCCTTTGCGATCTCACTATATTTTAAAATAATTACATCTCCTCTACTGCTTGGAACAACCAATTGGTATTCTAACCTAAAATGATTTTGTGTATAGTCTTTAACTTTCTTCACTTTGAACTGCTTCAAAAAACGCTTATCCGTCATATACTTAAGCAGTTCTTTTTTTGATTTTGCATGGTATAATTTAGTCAACAGAGCGGTAGGACTAGGAGCATAGTCTGCATTCACTAGCCTATTCTCAATTGTTAGAATTCTTGTTTTACCTTTTTCGCTGAGATCTGGTTTATTCCACCATTCAAAACCATTATTTTTTCCTAAAGGAATATCCATTACCACAGCAACAGCCTCTCCTTTGAAAGCTTCATAATTAATGTCTTGACAAAAAACGCTATAATTTAGTCCCGTAAGGATTAGAAGTAATATTATTTCTTTCATGATTTTTACCAATTTAAGGGTTCAAAAAAGTAGTTAGAAAATGATTTGTCTTTGCTTTTTTCTCCCGCTTCATAAGCTTTCATTACCTCTCGCTCTAATTGAGCTAAATCAATACCTCCTTTGGTACTGATAGCAGTAATTAACTGGTCGAGTTGAGCATCTCCATTTTTTTCACCCTTTAGTATTTTCCCTAATAATTCGGGTTTAAAATTGAAAAAGATGAAATTCATCTCATTGGAAAGCACTTCTTTGGAATAATACCAACGTTCACCTTCCTTTCTTAGTAGGTATACTCCGACAGGAGATTTATCTATGGTCTTGCCATGTAGCCTAAAGCGCATATAAGCATACCAAGTGCCTCCTACTTTGAATTCAAATTTGGAGGTTAAAGCAAAATAAGTATCATCAGGATTCCATTGAACTTTCTGCTTGAAGTATTTGCTTGTCTTCTCTCTAGTACCATCCCAAGTGTTGTAATCTACCCATATAGTACTGTTTTCAGACATTAAAGATATCATTAATTCTTCTGGGTAACGATTTTTAGCTTCCGCCATACTTTTCATACTTGGAGCTGCTTTAAATACAGGCTCGTAGATATGATAGTAAGCCTCTACTTTTGTTGTCACATCTACTAGCTCATCATCAGTCACTACTCTTGCAGTAATGGTCTGACCAAAACTTACAGAAAAGATGAGAAAACCCAACCCAATAATTAAATTAATTCTCTTTAAGTGCATTGATTTTCTTTTTTGTAATTTTTGAGCGAATAAAAAAATATAACCAAGGTATTCCCGCAATCAAGAATACACATCCTCTTTGTATTCGATACAGAATAATATCTTTCTTACTCTCATTTTGATTTACTTGGATTAACCCTTTTTTACTTTTTGA
>JBCDFY010000421.1:0-4070 GCA_039176995.1 Bacteroidota bacterium | reverse complement strand
GCTCAAAGTATCACAAATCATCACTCCATAACCACCCGACATATCTACGGGTTTGACGACCAGTTTTTCGATGTTTTCTAATACGTATGCCAAATCCTTTTCTCGCTCGCAAATATAGGTCGGCACATTATTAATGATCGGTTCTTCCTGCAAATAATAACGGATCATATCTGGCACGTATGAGCAAATCGCTTTATCATCCGCAATGCCCGTTCCAGGTGCATTCACGATGGTCACATTGCCTTTTTGGTAAGCTGCCATCAAGCCTTTCACCCCCAAAAGCGAGTCAGGACGAAAGAAAGCAGGGTCTAAAAAATCATCATCTATGCGTCGGTAAATCACATCCACTTTCACGCCACCTTTGATCGTTCGCATGTAAACAAAATCATTTTCGACGTACAAATCAGAACCTTCCACCAGTTCAATACCAATGCTGTGCGCTAGGAAAGAATGTTCGTAATAAGCGGAATTGTACATACCAGGCGTCAGCAGTACGCAAGTGGGCGAAGGAATTTGTTTGGGCGCAACGGATTCTAGTACGTGCAGCAATTCCATAGAATAGTCACGAACGGCTTCGACTTTGAAGCGATAGAAAACATCCGTCAGGGTCCGCTGCAAGGCTTGGCGGTTGCACAGCACATAACTCACACCAGAAGGATTACGCAAATTATCTTCCAAGACATAAAATTCACCATCCTTATCTTTGATCAAATCCGTGCCACAAATGTGAGTATAAATACCAGCGGGCGGCACGATTTCCTCCATGATCTTACAGTAGTGGGCAGAAGAAAAAATGAGTTGTGATGGTACAATCTTATCCTTCAATATTTTTTGCTTAGTATAAATATCTTTGATGAATAGATTGAGTGCAATGTTTCGCTGATGCAAGCCCTTTTCCAATTTTTGCCACTCTTCTGCGGCTATGATTCTCGGAAATAGGTCAAAAGGAAATATTTTTTCTGTACCGCCCTGTTCTTCTGAGTAAACTGCATAGGTAATCCCCTGATTTAGAAAAGAAAGCCTAGCGTATTCATTCAGCTTCTTAAAATCGGTCTTATCCATCCCTTCAAAAAGTGGATGTACCTTTTGATAAGGCGGTGACAAAGTAGTGGCATCTTCCCAAACCTCATCTTTCAAATGAGAGGCAAACTGATAACTCGAGAAAGGCGAATTTGAATTCATTTTCTTTACTTTTACAACACCCTAAAAGTAGGTATTTTGATTAAAAATGAGGGAATATTCGTTGTTCATTTTTTGCTTAATTCAATACGGAATATAGTATCAATTTCTGATTTTTTATGGATTTTAATTTTGAGTTCAATTGTTTGTTTAAAATTAAAATTTAAGGACTTACAAAATTTCGAGAAATGCTTAAAATAAAACTCAGTGAAGCTCTTGAGATCGCGCAACAAGTATGCTTATTAATTTTCTTGTATTGACTCAGGGTATTTCCAAGTAAAATGTTAACAAAATTGAGACTTCGTACAGCCCTAATTAAAATATAGATGAAGCACCAACAAAATTCCACTCGATGTTTGAAGTTTCCTAACTTCAAACTTATATCTGCTCGTTTCCAAACGAGTGCAAAGAATCAGTTTCCTTAAAATTAATTTACAGGTCTACGGAGGTGAACTATTAGGTAGAAAACCTATCTTTACTCATCTAACTTATCAAACAGCGTGGAAGACAACATCAGTATATTTATCGCTTACGCTAGCAAGGACGAGCAGTACCTTAAAGAGCTAAAAGTACACCTTGAGCTTTTAAAACGTCACAATATTGTAGATGAAATTTGGTTCGATGGCAAAATCAATCCTGGACAGATATGGGAAGAAGAAATCAAAACGCAATTGGACAGCGCCAGCATCATTCTCTTGCTGCTCAGTCCTGATTTTTTGTCTTCTGACTATTGCGAAAATGAAATGGCAATTGCTTTGAAAAAGCACGAAGATGACGCACAAGCAGTGACCGTCATTCCAATTATTACGCGACCTTGTTTATGGGAGATCAATCCCAATCTAAAGCGCATAGAAGCCGCCATAAAATCCAAAATCATTTCCACTGCGCCAGATCGCGATGTACTCTACGTAGAAATCACAAAAAGTTTAGTAGAACTAGCACAAGCCAAAAAGCAAGCCCTCCAACTCGATCGCCTACAAGCCGAAGAAGATGCTTTTTGGCAACAGATAGCAACGACTAATACGATTCCAAGCTATCGAAAATACCTGAAAACTTATCCCAATGGTAAGTATATCAAAGCGGCGAATAAAGGCATTCAAAAGATAGAAGCAGCACAAGAAAAGGCGCGGCTGGCTAAATTGCAAGAGCAAGAAGATCATTTTTGGAATAAAACAGTGGCCGCGAAGAAAATACCCACGGCGGTAGACTATCAAAAGTACCTTGATAAATATCCGAATGGTAAATATGCTCCTGATGCTCTAAAAGCTATACAAGACATTAATCGAAAAATACTGGAAGCTGCCCGTGCTAAAGATAAAGCGGCTTGGGTAGCAGCGACACGAGCAAATACGAAAGCCGCTTATCAAGATTATTTAGCTACCTTCCCTAATGGCTTGCATCAAGAAGAAGCAAAAGCTGCTATTCAAAAACTGACTTTATTAATCCCCGAAATGGTTTTTGTGAAAGGTGGTACTCATAAAGACAAGATCATTCAAGACTTCCACATCGGAAAATATCCTGTGACCAACGAAGAATACGCCTTTTTCTTAAATCGCTATGGCAGTGATGTGGTGAAGACTGGTGAATATAAAGGGCAAAAAATGGTGGAAGAACATATATGGAGTCTTAAAAAAGTAGGCAAAGAGTGGCAAGCACAAAGCGGCTACGAAATGCATCCAGTGATCTGTGTTTCTTGGTATGGTGCAAACGAATACTGTAAATGGCTGAAAGCAGAAACGGGTGACAATTATACTTTACCTTCAGAATGGTATTGGGCATATGCAGCGAGCGGTGGACAGCATAGGAAAGGCTTTACATATGCTGGGAGTAATGATATAGATGAAGTGGCTTGGTATCGTGAAAATAGCTACAATAAAGGCGAAAATCATCCTAACTATGGTACGAATATGGTTGGTCGGAAGAAACCAAATGAATTGGGACTATATGATATGAGTGGTAATGTCTGGGAGTGGTGTGAGGAAACTTGGGGGAAAGGAAAGATTGATCGAGTGTTGCGGGGCGGTTCTTGGTACTACGTTCCAGCTAATTGTCGCGTCTCGAATCGCGACAGCAACAATCCGGGCAGCAGGAGCGACAGCAGCGGGTTTCGATGTGCCAGAGCTCGTTAGCCCTTTGGTACTTTTACTCTTTTTCCCTTTTCAAGGAGCGAAGCGACTTTTCTCTTTTCCGCGCAGCGGTCGATTTTTTTTGGAAATGGAGAAGGCAATTATAACATCAAACAAAATATGGATTATTCGTTCGATTATAGGGGCTATCTAAAACCATACAGAAAGGTAGAAATGAAATGGTCTGACTTTGAAACGTTATTTGTTCAGACCAATGAGCGGAGACATCTTTTTGAGGAGTTGTTACGTTATAATGAAAATCTTTATGGGATAATAAAAAGTCCATTTTATCAATGGATGAATGGTAGTTTTGTTACTAAACAAAATCGCCCTAAAGATGTAGATGTAGTCACTTTTATTAGATATGATACTTATGATAGAAAAGAGCAGCAAATAGATGCAGAGTTCAGTAAATGGCAAGTAGGGAACTTTTATAAAGGCTTGGATGCTTATACAGTATGGGAATATCCCGAAAGTCATCGTTTTTACAGTACATTCAAAGCGGACTGTGCTTATTGGTATAATTGGTTTAGTACGACTAGAGCCAACCGAGCAAAAAAGAAATATCCAAAGGGTTTTGTTGAACTGAAATATAACAACTAATGGAACAAGAACTAGATATCAAATACATTCAAATTGCAGAACTGAGTCAGAATATTGAACGCTTGAATGAAATCATTCAGTTGCATCAGCAAACAACTAGAAATCAGTCTATGATTCGGCAATATCAATTTAAGCGTCAAGAATTTATAGAGGAATTAAAGT
>JBCDFY010000420.1:0-4083 GCA_039176995.1 Bacteroidota bacterium | reverse complement strand
TTCGGTGTCCATACTATGTGATAAACATGATAGTAAATGACATGAGATAACTTCTTATATTTACTCATAGCTTTGACTTTTACGCAAAGCTAACAAAACATGACCACCACCAAAGGAGGTGGTTTTCTAAGTTTCAATAAACTCCCCTGAACCTCTGATTACTACTTTATTTTTTGTTACGATGGTATCCTCTGTTTTAAAATCAGTTTCCACAGACTTGAAATATTGGGCAGTTTGATGGCAGTTTTGAATGACTTCTTCTTTTCCTGTGAAATGACTCTCTCCTATAATTTTCCATTCAATGCTTTGGGATAGAAATGGAAACGTTGGTTCAAAATTTCCATTGGAGAATAGTTCTGCAATTTCTTCTTGTGAATATTTTTGTTTTTCCATTTTAATTTGCTTTTGATGCCGTTGATTTGATTGTTGTGGTATGTTGTCAAAATATGATATGCTCATCAGCGCTGCTGCTTCAACCACTTCTGATAATCCCTTTTCCCTTTCAAAAATCCAGCACTCGTCGCATAAAAATGGTGCGATCCATCATTCTTCTCTACATTGAGGACATAGTATAGATAATCCGTCTGCGCAGGATTCAGAGCAGCTTCAATAGCAGATTTGCTAGGCGAACTGATCGGGCCAGGCGGCAAACCACTTATTTTTCGAGTATTATAGGGATGATCTACTTCGACATCGCTTTTATGAATAATACCATCCCAGCGACCTTGCAATTTCGCGATGTACACATTGGTCGCATCTATTCCCAAGGGAATTCTACCTTCCAATCTATTGTAGATCACGGAAGCGACAATTGGGCGTTCTGAATCAATTTTGGATTCATTTTCGATTAGGCTGGCAATGGTGACGATCTCTTGTTTGGTTCTTCCCATCTTTTTTGCCAATGCGTTCCATTCTGGCTGCCAAATGGATTTGAATTGTTGAACCATTTTTTCAATTACCGCTTCTGCAGAAGTTCCCTCTTCGAATTGATAGGTACTTGGATAGAGATAGCCTTCGAGATTCGTAGCATTAGGATCGAGTTCTCGAATTAGGCGAGTATCTTCCATCATCTTCAAAATTGTTACTTTGCTCAAAGGTGGCTCTCCCGGAAATTGCTCGGCAATGCGTTCGGCAATATCAAAGCGTGTCCAGCCTTCAGGAATGGTGAAGTTTTTTGTGCGCTTCTTGCCTTTTTTTAGGATTTCGATGGCTTCCATTGAACTGATGGGCGAAGGAAACAGATAATCGCCTGCTTGTAATTGCGGATTTCGATTGATGAAGCGAAAATAAAGTTTAGCTACTAAGCTAGATTGGATAATGCTTTCGTTTTCAAGCGTTTTCATAATCTGATTGGGAGAAGAACCGCGTTCTATTACGACATATTCTTCGCTTTTGTCGTGCGCTATTGGCGCATTCAAAGAAGAATATAGCCAAAAAGCAGCAGCTCCAATTGCTACAATGGCGATTATGAAAAGTACTAATAACTTTTTAAGGATGTTCATGTTGTGTGTTTTTGTTTTTGCTCCCCTACCCTATTTGTCAGGATCATCAAAGATTCTTAATTTCCTTCATCAGACTGGTATGCGTCTCAAACGTTTCACTGAAGTTATTCAGATTCCTCGCGGTATTTTCTAATACAATTAGCGTAAGATTGCTCTTGGGATAGTAATAAGATGCAGAAACGAAACCTGGAGCATATCCCAATGCACCAATCTCCACCTCGCTCTCCCCTTCTTTGAATAATAGTCCGTAACCATATTCTATCTCTCCGAAAATTGGATGATCTCTAGTCGCATATCTGGTCTTCATCAATCTTAACGTCTGCTCTTTTAACAATTGATTGGAGTGCAACAGGTAATTCCATTGAATCAAGTCCTCCGCATTAGAAATGAATGAACCTGCTGCGGGGTAATTATGTAGACTATTCAAAGCATATTCTAAGTTGCCGTCTTCGTTCTCGGTATATCCTTTTACGAGGTTTGCATAGTTCTCATTTTCTGGATGGAAAGAATTATTTAAATTGTAGGAATCGAAGAGTTCTGTTGAGAGCTCCTTGAAGGATTTATTAGTAACCGCTTGTAGAATTTGTGCTAACAGGTCATATCCTAGCTGTGAATAACTGAAGTTCGTTCCTGGTTCAAATTCTAGTATCTCATCAATACTCCTAATTCCATGCGTATGAGTAAGCAAATGATGGATACTTACCTTACTCAACCAAGGCTGTTCTATTTCTTTTAGATATTGACCAATCTTGTCTTCAAGCCTAAATACTCCTTTTTCATATTCGCGAAGCACCAAAACTGCTATTATTTGTTTGCTGATTGATCCAATAACGAATTGGTCATTTAGTTGAATTTTTTTCTTGAGATCAAAGTCGGAAAACCCGATTGCTTTAGAATAGATTAGTGAGGTATCCCTAGCAATGGTAATCACTCCATTAAAGTCAGAATTCGATATTAAACTATCAATTTTTAGGCTTAGGTCATCCAATACGGTGTCCTTGTGCTGTTCCATTGTATTACAAGAGTGAAGGATGAGCAGAAAGTATATTAAGCTAGTCCATTTCATGTGCATTATTAGTCTTTATTCATCTTACAAACCCACCCTCAGAGTGAATGATTTGTCCAGTAATCCATTCGGCATCTTCACTTGCTAAAAAACCAACGAGTTTTGCGGTATCCTTTGGTGTACCAATCCGCTTCATAGGAAATTGATTGATCAACTTACCTTTTAAATCATCATTCATCCACCCCGTATCGTTTGGACCTGGATTAACTGCGTTAATTGTGATCCCTTTAGAAGCAATTTCTTGACTTAAAGTATAAGTCAAGGTTTCAACTGCTCCTTTAGTAACTGCATAAGCGATCTCCTTTGGCATTTGACCTAATGATTGTCCAGACGACAGATTTATTATTCTACCATTTTTATTGAATTTGAATTGTTTGATAAATTCAAGAGACAGTAAGGTCGTTGCTTTCAAATTGATCGCATAATGTTTGTCTAATTCCAAGTCAGTTAAACTATCAATAGTTGTCTCTGTACTATAAGTAGCATTATTCACAAGCACCATTGGACTCCCCAACTTACTTTTAACAGTATTAAACAATGTTTCAAATGAATTCTTATTTGATAAATCCAATTCTAATTTTTCGCATTTAACTCCAAAGGATAGAATCTCTTCCTTAATTAATTCAGGTTCATTTTCGGCTACGTCCCAAGGCATTTTCCTATCATAGTCTAGCCAATAAGTAAAAAAGATGTCGAACCCTCTCCTTGCTAATTCACAGCAAATAGCTCGCCCAATTCCTTTTAGCCGGCTTACCCCTGTTACTAAGGCAATTTTATTATTCAATTTCATCACTTTTAACTTTGACCCGATTGTCGCGGTATATTACCGTTATACAATACGTCACCAAATCTTTTTTAATGAGCACATCATATCTTAATGATACACTAAGGCAGTTAAAAATCTTATCGATCTATTTTGATCTTTCCTCTTTTTACCTTTACTACTAATGTATAGAAACAATCCACCTGAATTCCTCTATGTTTTCCCGATTCCCAGTTTTGTAATCTTAGTAACTCACTCTGAGTTCTTCGAATTGCTTCACTGTCATGGCTGTTAATACTTTGGAAGCCAGAAACACCTCCCTTACAATTTACAGTGCATTTCAAGTAAAATTTTTCGTTGACTCTTTTGTCAAATAAAGTAGCTCTATTCAAATCATCTTCTAGCTGCTTAAGTCCTCCTTTATAGGTTGGCATTTCTTCCACTATCGTATAAACCAATTCTTTATCACAAGCCTCACTCCCATCCAAATAGATCTTTTGTATTTTTCCATTCTTAGTTATCATAATATCTTGACCTAACAAGCAGGAAAAGGAACAGGTAATGAATATCAATAGAAGTATTTGAAATTTTAAGCTCCTAATCATTTAACATTTTTTAATTATAACGATGAACAGCTATAACGATGAACAGCTATAAAGATGAACAGCTATAACGATGAACAGCTATAACGATGAACAGCTATAACGATGAACAGCTATAACGATGAACAGCTATAACGATGAACAGCTATA
>JBCDFY010000419.1:0-4153 GCA_039176995.1 Bacteroidota bacterium | reverse complement strand
GAGAAAAATTCTTTCAGGAGCGAACAAAAATCAGCTTTTGGCTGTTTTTTGGTCGCGCCAAGAGAATTTTTTTTTGGATTGTAAACGGCTCGATGCCGTTTTCAATCCAAAATACGCTAATTATCACTCTTTGATTACTGCTGATATTTTGAGACATAAATCGCAACTTGAAACCCAAATTGAGCCTTTATCAATGCGCTCAACTTCCGCTAAAAAGGAAGAAGGTACATTTATTATTTCACCGTTTCTCAGAAATTTTCAGTTTTCTACTACAAACAATAATTGACTCCAAGTGCAATCGCATGAGGCGCACCTATACCAAGCTCAAAGCTCAAACCAAAGTTTTCGCTCAAGTATGCACGCAAAGCGAAGGGAATGAGTTGTGCAGTTGGAACAATACCAAAAAAGGGCGAATCTTTTAAATCTTCTTCCAAATTTGGATTGGACGTATCAAAACCTAATCTCCAGTTAGTGATCCCTACCCTGAAACCAGAATACATATCAATTTTATCTGAATTGCCATAGTGGAAAAGTGGACGAAGCGTTAAATTAAGGCGATTGGCATTTATATTGAGATCGCCTATATCATTAACTTGCCCATTCTCATCTGTGTAAGTAAAATCTGTGAAGTCGAATCCTAGCCTTTGATAAGAAGCACCTATACCAATACTGAACCATTTTGCTACCCCATAATCGTAAGCGATCTGAAAAGCGGGGGTTGCGTTGCCCATAAAACGACCACTTGCATCTGTTATGTCTTCAGATTCAATCTCAAAAGTAGCGTCATCAAGGTTGATATCATCCGCAAGATTGAGTATAAATCCAATACCCGTCAGTCCTGCTCCACCATGAAAAGTGTGCTTGTAAGTATCATTTTGAGCAAAAATCCCAGTTGCAAGGCAAACTGCCATGCCTAAAATCAAATATTGTTTCATTAATTAAGTTTTGGTCTTCTGACAAACATTGCCGAAGATGGTGATTTCTAAAAATAATTTCTAAGCAAACTTATCACTATTTACCTTCCTTTGCTCGACTCGTCCATCAATTAATAGAAAATTAACTTACCTTGTAATTGAGTAGAATTATAAGACATTTCAAAAGTGGACACAAATTAGAAATAGAGAATTTCGTTTCCAGAATTTGCAGAAAGTCTTTTTTCAAAGGTGAAAAGCCTTTCTGCTTAGGGGACTTTTAAGGGAGAAAAGCACGAAAAATTGATAATTTTTCGTGCTTTTCTCCCTCGAACTCCCCTTGGAGCAGGCAAAAATCCTCCTTAAAAGATTTTTTGCCTGCGACTACACGAATTTTTAGAAACGTGTCCACTTTTTAGTAAGACATTAATATGCAGACCATTAGCAACTACATTGACGGACAATTAATTGCTCCTAGCCAAAAAAACTATCTGGATGTTTTCGATCCCTCAATTGGCAAAGTTTACGCGCAAGTGCCCGATTCTGATGCGTCGGATGTGGAACAAGCAGTAGAGGCAGCTGCGAAAGCATTTCAAAAATGGTCAGCAACTTCAGTAAATGAGCGCAGCCGAATTTTAAGTAAAATTGCAGACTTGATTGAAGCCAACTTAGATCACTTAGCCGCAGCAGAATCTTTAGATAATGGTAAACCCCTTTGGCTGGCAAAGAAAGTGGATATTCCACGTGCCTCTTCCAATTTTCGCTTTTTTGCGCAAGCCATCACTCAATTTGCGACACAAGCGCACGAAATGTCCGACGCCATTAATTACACACTTCGCCAACCGCTAGGAGTCGTTGGAACAATTTCCCCCTGGAATCTGCCACTCTACCTTTTCACTTGGAAAATTGCACCTGCATTAGCTTCGGGCAATTGTGTGCTCGCCAAGCCTTCAGAAGTCACCCCAATGTCCGCTTATTTACTCTCCGAAATTTGCATCGAAGCAGGTTTACCCAGAGGCGTCTTAAACATCATCCATGGTGATGGTACAAAGGTGGGTGCTGCTATCACAAAGCATCCAAAAGTGAAAGCCATTTCCTTTACAGGCAGCACGCGCGTAGGTAAAGAAATTGCAAAAGTCGCCGCTCCCATGTTCAAGAAAGTATCGCTAGAAATGGGTGGCAAAAATCCAAATATCATTTTTGCGGATTGCGATTACGAAAAAATGCTACACACCACAATCCGCTCCTCCTTCGCCAATCAAGGACAAATTTGCTTGTGTGGCTCTAGGATTTTCGTGGAACAATCCATTTATGAGCAATTCAAAAGTGATTTTGTACAAATCGCTAAAGCTATGAAAGTTGGACCTCCAAGCGATCCAGCTTCCAAACAGGGCGCAATCGTCTCCAAAGCACATTACGATAAAATTCTCTCCTACATTGAACTCGCCAAAGAAGAAGGGGGCACTATCCTCACTGGTGGCCACGCCATTTTTCCCGAAGGTTGTGAGCAAGGTTGGTACATCGCTCCCACGATTATCGAAGGACTTTCTCCCGATTGCCGCACTAATCAAGAAGAAATTTTTGGTCCAGTCGTGACCATCATGCCTTTCCAAAACGAAGCAGAAGTCCTGAAATATGCTAATGACATCAATTATGGATTATCCTGCACTATTTGGACAGAGAATATTAGTCGAGCTAACCGATTGGCTAGAAATATCGAAGCAGGTATTGTTTGGATTAATACTTGGTTGCTGCGCGATTTACGGACGCCATTTGGTGGCGTAAAACATTCAGGCGTCGGAAGAGAAGGCGGTTGGGAAGCATTGCGGTTCTTTACGGAAGCAAAAAATGTTTGTATTGCATTCTAAAAAAACAATTTAGAAGAATACACATTTTGAGATACAACCCTTTCACAAGGTATACACTCTTTATCATAATAGGAGATGTATCACAATATGCTTATGTTTGTTACTTTCCTACAAGTCGAGAGACTTTTATTACTCAAATGCCTTTAAAATAAGGGATATTTTGACTTTTACTATCAGCATGACGGAAGCTGAATTAATCAATGCCTGTTTGAAGCAGGATCGAGCGGCACAGAAAACCCTGTACGATCGCTACAAAGATGCCATGTTTACGACCTCCTATCGAATGATGGGCGATTTTGAATTGGCAGAAGATGTGTTGCAAGAGGCTTTCGTGAAAGTATTTAGGGCGTTACCAAAATTTCGGAAAGAATCTACACTTGGTGCATGGATCAAGACCATTGTAGTGCGCACGGCTTTGAGTAAATTGAAGAAAAAGAATCTAACCGAACCGCTGGAAGATCATCATGCAAACCGTCATGCCGATTGGACGAATCATTTAGATGCGGAATACCTCGAACAGGCAATTAAAGCCTTACCCGATGGTTATCGTTCCGTCTTTTTATTGATTGAAGTAGAAGGATATGCTCACAAAGAGGTTGCTGAAATGCTTGATATTTCCGTTGGTACGTCAAAATCTCAGTTGTTTTACGCTAAAAAGAAATTAAGAGCTTCTCTAAGCGAATATGGATATGAATGAACAAGGACTCAAAAATGCGATTCGGAACTTGCCACAGTATCAAGCTCCGGAGCGAGTTTGGCAAGGGATAGAGCAAGAGTTGGAGTTGCAAAATGCAATTGAAAACCTGCCTAGCTATTCGCCAAAACAACAAGTCTGGGAACGTATCGAGCAAGAATTACCAGCGAAGCGTGTGCGCCTAGTATCTCGACGATGGCTGAGCGCAGCGGCGGCAATTGCAGTGTTGTTGATGGCTGCTTTTTGGTGGCAAACTGTACAAGATCGCCCTAGTATTGCACAAATTGAAACGACAGAAATTAATCGCTCTGAACTGTTGTTAGCAGATTGGAACGAAGATGAAGACGCTTTTGAAAAAATGAAGACGCTTTGTGCGCAATACCCTTATTTATGTGAAAATACTAATTTTCAAAGCCTTGAAAATGAACTGATTGAACTGGAAGAAGCCAAAGCATCGGTAACTTCTACGATGAAGAAATATGGACAACAAGCGCGTCTAGTACATCAAATTAAAGCAATTGAGCAGGAGCGATCAGAGGTGTTGAAACAGATGGTGGCGATGATTTAATAAGAAGAGCAGAGCATCATAAATCAATTGAAAACAAAGAGAAAAGATAAATTTTTTCTCTTTGTTTTCAATTGGTTCTTATGGAAAGAGAGAGGTGGGGGGGGTGTTTTTT
>JBCDFY010000418.1:0-4172 GCA_039176995.1 Bacteroidota bacterium | reverse complement strand
CGCTATTCTAAACTAATACCACAGCCTACACATAAATAAAATCATATCATTTAAATTCATTAATAAATATGGAGAATCATAAAATTACAGAGCAGGAAGTTATAGCTGCTCAAACTGCTTGGGGGGAAGGAATCGTAAAAATTGGAAAAGTTTACACGGATGGGGGAGATTATAGTGCTGCTGCCACGGAACATATCAATCAATTTTACAACTACCGAGAAGGAAGCGTTTTATTCAAGCCGACCTTAGCGGCACACAAGCAATTTCGCCCAACTTTTGAAGGTGCATTGTCTTATTTCGTAGGCAGTAATAGTAACTTTCCAGAAGATCATGGATTTGCGATAAAGCCTTGGTCCGCAGTACGTTGGGAAAGTGCTGGTGTACAAATTTTGGGTAGCGAAGCCATTGCGATGGGGAATTATTTTTTCACTCCTGTTGAGGGAGGTGACGATGTGAAAGTGGAGTACTCTTTTGCTTATACCAAAGATAGCTCAGGAGCATTGAAGATCATTTTGCATGGTTCACATTTGCCTTATAATCCTGAACCTGCGGTTTAAATAAATCGTCAATTTTAGTTGCGATTTCAAGTGCGACCATACATTTTACGAGAAATAGCCAATCGTTCATGGAAGGATTGGCTATTGTATTTTATCTAATAGCGTGTGTGTACCAAATCCATCGAGGTTTCTTAATTTCAAGTTTAGTGCAATTTGTTATACGTACCGATGCGTTTTCTCTCAACTTTCACTCCTAAATATTATTCTAGTCATTATGAATACAAAACAAATATTTCTCTATTTGATCTTGCTCCTTTTAGCCAACCAAAACATCACCGCACAAGATCGCATAACTGGTCATTCCTTCGCCACTAGATCCGAAGTGATTGCCCAAAACGGAATGGCGGCAACAAGCCAACCTTTAGCAACACAAGTTGCTTTAGATATATTGAAAAAAGGTGGAAGTGCTATTGATGCAGCAATTGCGGCAAATGCAGTATTAGGACTAGTCGAACCCACTGGAAATGGGATCGGTGGAGATTTGTACGCTATTGTTTGGGACAACGAAAGTCAACAATTGTATGGTCTGAATGCTTCTGGACGTTCTCCGCATGATCTATCCTTAACCTATTTCAAGGAAAAAGGAATGAGTCGAGTACCTTATTTAGGAGCTTTGTCAGTATCCGTTCCTGGAGCAGTAGATGGGTGGTTTGAATTGCATCAAAAGTTTGGTAAACTTCCAATGAAAGAAGTACTAAGTCCAGCCATTGAATATGCTAAAAATGGTTTTCCTGTTAGCGAATTGATTGCTTTTTACATGGAGCGAGGCGCAAGAAATTTAGCGAAGTACAAAAACTTCAAGGAAACCTATATGCCTAATGGCAGTACGCCCAAAAAAGGTGAAGTTTTTAAAAATCCGAATCTTGCCAATACACTTCAAATCATCGCCGATAAAGGACGAGAGGCGTTCTATAAAGGGGAAATCGCTGAGGCGATGGTGAAATACATGAAAGAACAAGGCGGCTTTCTGTCCATGCGTGATTTAGCAGAACATACTTCCACTTGGGTAGAACCTGTTTCTACCAATTATCGTGGTTACGATGTCTGGGAATTGCCGCCCAATGGGCAAGGAATTGCTGCTTTACAAATGCTCAACATCTTGGAGCAACACGATATTGCGAGTATGGGTTTCGGTAGTCCTGAGTATATTCATATCTTCACTGAAGCGAAGAAAGTAGTCTATGAAGATAGAGCCAAATACTATGCAGATATGGACTTTAGTAAAGTGCCAGTACAGCAATTAATTTCCAAGCCTTATGCCCAAAAGCGCGCTCAATTGATAAACTTGGAGAGAGCTGCTCGATCTTATCCTGCGGGCGAACTCGATGTGGATGAAACGATCTATTTAACCACCGCAGATGGCGAAGGAAATATGGTTTCCTTGATACAAAGCAACTATGCAGGCATGGGTTCAGGCATGACGCCAGATGGCTTGGGCTTTGTACTTCAAAATAGAGGGGCTTTATTTTCCTTGGGAGAAGGACACGCCAATGTATTCGAACCCAACAAACGTCCTTTCCACACCATTATTCCTGCTTTTGTGACCAAAGATGGACAGCCTTTTATGAGCTTCGGCGTAATGGGTGGTGCGATGCAACCACAAGGACACGTTCAAATATTGGTCAATATGATTGATTTTGGGATGAATCTACAAGAAGCTGGCGATGCGCCAAGGATTCGTCACAAAGGTTCTTCTCAACCCACTGGCGGTGCAATGAAAGATGGCGGCACAATCTGCTTGGAGGCTGGCATTAGTTGGGAAACGATTCGTGCTTTGAAATTAAAAGGACATAATGTAAGCTTTGATTTCGGTGGTTATGGCGGCTACCAAGCGATTATGTACGATGCGAAAAATAAGGTCTATTATGGCGCATCGGAATCTAGGAAAGATGGGCAAGCAGCAGGGTATTAATGTAAGAATGCTTGGTTCTGTAAAAATTTTTTAAACTAATTTCTACTACATTTAATTCGATATGGAACTTCTCTAATGACCTAATTTCTTTTAGAGGAAAAAGTGCCAAAAAGGCGTTAAAAACAAAATACTGTATGAGCCAAAACGAATTGCTCGCTAAAGCGATAAGTTGGTATAACCTTTGAACTAAAACTTGAAAAATCAATCGCAAGGGCGAGTTTATTTTGTTTAGTCTTTTTGGTGCTTTTGTATCGTTAAGAAAGAAATTCAGTCTTGGCTTTTTTGGCTCTTTTTGTGCTAAGACAAAAAGAACGAGCTACTTTTCAGAGTCCATAATAGCTTGGATTACCAAAACCCATTTTCCACCATAGAAATCAAAGACATCCCAGCCGCCGCTCCCGAGACAAAAAGATTCCATTCTCGATGCTTCACACCAATGACATGGAGAAAAAGAAAAGCAACGCCTACAATGAAAAAAACAATCAGCAGCTGTCCCAATTCTATGCCAATGTTGAAGCCGAGCAAGGGAGAAACAATGGCGGAAGCGTCCATCAATAAAGCTTTGAAATAATTGGAAAAATCCATGCCGTGAATGAAACCAAAGAATAATGCCATTAGATAATTGCGCCCCATTTTAGCATTCGTTTTGGTTGTTGGGGTACTGAGTACATTGTGAAATGCCGTGATGAAGATAGTCAGCGGAATCAGGAATTTAATGATGCTGGAAGGAATAGAAAATATATCCAAAGCTGCTAGAGCAAGTGTGACGCTATGCCCAATTGTAAAGGCAGTCACTAAAACAAGAATCTTTCTCCACTGCTCAATTCGGTAAACGGCACAAAGGACGACCAAGAAAAGAATGTGATCGTAGCCAGCGAGATTAGAGATGTGTTGAAATCCTAATTTTATGTAAAAATCGAAGGAAGGCATAGGCTCAGAAAGTTAAGCGATGAGCAGGTGTTTTTTTGTTGAGCATTAGGCTTTTAGATTGGTCGTTGACGTGGATATAGACGATGTTGTTTTGGTCGAAAAACAGATCCGTAAAAACAGCATTTTTAATTTCTAAAGAGGTTACCGATGCTTGTTGATGATACTCAAAGTACACCCACAGCGCGGTATTTTCTCCTTCGCCACTTAATTTCTTGCTCTTAATTTTCAAATCTACCGCCTGCCCATTTATTTTTACATAAAAAAATTGATTGAGGTAATCTAGTAAAAGCGGATTGGCTTTCGCAGATTCATTGGGTTGGCAGAAGGCAAGCTCTTTGCTATAAGGATCAAAAACAATGGCTTCGTTGACGTCGGTTAGGAAGAGTTTGAGGTTGATGGTAAGGAGCTGTTTATCAGTCGTATATTCTAGCTCGCATAAAGATAGTCTCAGTGGGTGGAGAGTAGTGGGAGAGGTTTGTGATGATTGTCCTAGTGTTAAGAGATATAGTAGTAAATACATACGAGGTGATTAACAGGAGCTTTCTTTTTCCTTGATGAAAAAGAAACAAAAAATCAAGAATTAATTTCTTCCTTAACGCTTCAAAAGAATCAAAAAAACTAAACAAAATAAACTCGCCTCCCGATTGGTTTTACAGACCTAATCTGGAGCTAGATGATTTCATTTGGTCATTAGCTTAAAGAGCACCAAAGGCAAAAAGAATCATACGCTTGAAATTTTCCTTATATCGGTACCCTCTAGCGGCTCTTTTGAT
>JBCDFY010000417.1:0-4179 GCA_039176995.1 Bacteroidota bacterium | reverse complement strand
TTTCGGAAATAAAGAAATACCCGATATGATTTTGATCGAAACGAAATATATAGCCACTGCGCTTCTTTTATTTTTTGCCTCTGCAATAACTGCACAAATTTGTACGGGAAATTTAGGCGACAACATCTTTGAAGAAGGTGATTTTGGGAAAGGTACGAACAACAATATTTTGCAAGACCCAGGAATCGCACCTGGATACCAATACGATCCAGTCGGACCACCTTCTGATGGTTTTTATACCATTACGAATAACACAGGCGGCTGGTCAAATCTATATGGCACTTGGATGTCTTTGCGCGATAATTCTGACGATCCGAATGGTTATATGATGGTTGTGAATGCTAGTTTCACGCAGGGAAATTTTTATGAGCAGGTCATTGACGGATTGTGCGAGAATACACTTTATGTTTTTTCTGCCGATATTATCAATGTAGTCCGAAAACCTGTTGGAGGGCACAGCAATCCAAATGTGTCATTTCTACTGAATGACGAAGTAAAATATAACACAGGCGAAATAGAACAGACTGAAGAATGGAATACATATGGTTTCACTTTTACGACTGCTCCTGGAGAAACTTCTTTGAAATTGACGCTGCGTAATAATGCGCCAGGCGGTATTGGTAATGATTTGGCATTAGATAATATTACCTTCCGCCCTTGTGGCCCTGAGGCACTTATCCTTCCTAGAGAAATTGCAAATATTTGTGAGGATGGCGACCCAATCAAACTAGAAGCCACCATAGTAGGCGACCAATATGACACGCTTACACTTCAGTGGCAGCGCAGCTTTGATGAAGGTGAGACATGGGAAGATATTCCAAATGAAACCACGTCCACTTTCCTTCATATCGAACGAGCAAGTGGTTTTTATTACTATCGCTACCTGCTCTCCAATAATCCCGATAATCTATCCAATTCTAAATGTCGTGTCAACTCAAATATTAAAATCGTACAAGTAGTCCCCAAGTTTTACGAAATCGTGGATACACTTTGCCAAGGCTTAGTTTTTGAAGTAGGTAGTTCGGCTTATAATGAAACAGGTATTTACACCGATTCTTTGATTTCTTCTTTGGGTTGTGACAGTATTGTCACCTTAGATTTGACGATTGTTTCCGATCAAAATATTAGCGCAGAAATCAGCACTACTCCACCCTCTTGCTTTGGCTACGAAAATGGTGCGATTCGTATTTTTGATGTACAAAATAGCTACACGCCCTTCCAAATCGAGATCATTAATGAATTTCCTGATAGTGTCGGTATCTTCGAGGGCTTAGGAAGTGGATTTTATGATGTTCGCATTACTGATCATTTTGGTTGCTCCTTTGAATCTAATGTAGAACTTGTGGATCCTGAACCTTTTATAATTAATCTGGGAGAAGATTTAAGAATTGATTTGGGAGAAGGCATCATACTTGATTTAGAGAAGAATTACGAAATCAGCAGCTTGAAGTGGTCACCCGAAGAAGCGGTGGTTTGTCCTACCAATTGCTTGAATGAAGAGTGGTTTCCGCGCAGTACAAATTTCTATTCTTTGGAAGCCATTTCTGAGGACGGCTGTTTGGCAAGCGACACCATCAAAGTGGTGGTTCTCACTGCTAGAAAAGTCTATTTCCCTAATATCTTTTCGCCCAATAGCTCAAACCAATCCAATGCAAAGTTTACTGTTTTTGGGGCAGAACCCAATGTACAGCGCATCCTTAGTTTGCGCATTTTTGATCGTTGGGGTAATTTTTTGTTCCAACAAAATGACTTTGCTCCAAATGACGTGGGTCGAGGTTGGGATGGTACTTTGAATGGGGAGTTATTGCCAACGGGTGTTTATGCTTTTGTAGCAGAAGTTTTGTTTTTTGATGAAGCGGTAGAGGTTTTTTCTGGTGATGTATTGCTGATGGGGCAAGAGTAATGTAGCGAAGTAGGCTTTTTCAAATTTTGAGCAGCCTTCGTAAACGCCAAACTTGTTTGGCTCTGGGTGTCCACGAATAGGAAGCTAAAGGAAATAAAAATTGATCTGCATCAATTTCTACTTACTTGCTACCCAATAACTTTGTCACATCATTAAAAACAAACCATTATGGCAGTAATTAAAATAAATGCAGAAGATCAAATTAGAAGACTCAATTTAATTAATACTATAGTCGAAAATTTTCGAGAATTACCAATAGAATTACTCAATCGAAAGCCCAATGCGAAGCAATGGAGTATCATCGAAGTAATTGGACATATAAATCAGGCTTATGTAGATTACAAGAATAAGATCAGTCAAGCCATTCAAACGCTTCCTGAAAAAAGTGGAGCGACGAGCGAAACGCATGCCGCAAGTGGCATGGGAAAAATCGCCATCAACATGATTCGCCCAAAGAATGGGCAGCGCAAATGGAAGATGAAAACGATGAAAAAATTTGAGCCGAATGCTGCGCTTTCAAATGCAAACAAGGCAGAAATAGCGCAAACTTTCCAAACTTTTTTTGATAATCAAAAACATTTGAAGGATGCTATTCTAGCAAGTCGAAAACTAGATGTAAGACAACAAAAAATCACTTCCGCTATTGGTCCAATTGTTCGCTTTTATTTGCCCGATTGCTTTGAGTTTATCATTAGCCACGAAGAGCGTCACGTCGTACAAATTCAAGAGTTATTGGCTATTTTTGAACAACCAATAATTGCTGCTTAATCTGCTCTTCTAGCTCTGTTACAATATCGAGTGTACTTTTATCAGCGCGCTTAATCGGCGGCAAAATCGTGCAGCGGAGCGGAATGCCAAAAGGAATAGGTGCCATGTTGTAGCGACCAATTTTCCAAAAATTTCCCAGTACTACTGGAACAATAGTCGCTTCGGGCATCTGCTCAATCATATGCGTCAATCCACCTACTCTAAATGCTTTCATTGAGCCATCTTTCGAGCGTGTTCCTTCTGGAAAAATACAGCCCGCGTAATTATTTTCATTCAAATATTGACAAAACGCATCAATTGCTTTCATTGCGCCTTCTTTGTTTTTGCGATTGATGACTGCGGAACCTCCGCGCCGAATATTGATGGAAACACCTGGAATGCCTTTCGCTAAACTTGCTTTTGCAATGTATTTAGGATGGTGTTTTTGAAGCACTCCACCAATGGCAGGAATATCAAACATACTTTGGTGGTTGCTTACGATAATCATTGGTCGATCAGTTGGCAGGTCTCCTACTAAGTTGTTAATTTTTCGTCTCGCACCTACAATTAACAAGCAGGTATTGATTGCCCAAATCATACCATCTACTACTTTTTTGTGTGATTGATAGCTTATTTTCAGAGCGATGAGTTGCAATAAGTGAAAAAAACCGAGTGTGATCGCAAAAGAGAGATAAAAGAGAAGCGTTGGAATCCAGTAAAGTATTATGTTCAAGTCGTTTCGTTTTTTGTGATTTTGTTTGGGAACGTAAGTACTAGGACATAAAAAATCGGATATCTTAATTGCTATAAGAAATTGAGCATGAGTACTTTGTGTCTCACCTCTTATATCTTCTAATCTAGCAGTCTACTTACTATGGCATTTTCAATTGCTTTAGGTTAAACTCAAAACCTTCCAACACCTTTTCTCCACTTAGTTTATGCTGCAATCCCTTCACAATTTCGATAGAGCCATCTTCCCGATAGATGAATACCTGTTTGTTTTGAAAATCAACCAACCATCCTAAGCGAACGCCATTCTCAATCCATTCTTCCATTTTCGCCTTGGCTGTTTTCAAAGAATCCGTAGCAGAGCGTACCTCAACTACAAAATCAGGGGTCACAGGAGGAAATTTCTTCTTTTGTTCCGCAGTAATGGTTGACCAACGCTCTTCACTCACCCAGCAAGCATCTGGAGAACGCATCGCACCATTGGGCATTAGAAAACCTGTGGATGAACTGAAGGCTATTCCTCCATTCTTACGTACCCAAATATTGATTTCTGTCATGAATTCGATTTCTCGGTAGCCCGAATAACCTCCCACTGGAGCCATAATAATAATGTTTTGTTGTGCGTCTCTTTCAATACGGAGTTCTTGATTCATCACACAAAAATCGTATAACTCATCATTAGTCAAGTTATTCGGATTTTTGTCTAAATGAATAGCATGTCCTTCTACTATGAGCATATATTATTATTTATGCTGAAAGATAATCGTTTTGGCTCTTGTAAAGAATTAGAGGGAGAAAAT
>JBCDFY010000416.1:0-4183 GCA_039176995.1 Bacteroidota bacterium | reverse complement strand
GAAGCAGAGAGCAGTATCGACACGCTCAAACATGAGCCGGGTATGGATTTCATTCATCCTTGCTTAATAATTCATTTTACATTATATGTTACTTCTAGACTTAGATTTTAGCTAATTTATGTTTAGCTTGAATTCAATCTGAAACTTCCGATCAATCATTAATAGCATCCTGTACTGATTCGCATTTTTTACTAAGATGCAAACCATTGATTTGGAAAAGTAGAGTACGAGCTACTCTAGTGGTGTAGGAAGGTATCTTATGCTTTCCTTACCCTTTCCATTTGTTAAAAGAAGACTACGCTTAAACTGTAAGACTGCACAAAATAACACCTTGCGAAAGCACGAAAGCTCAATCTCAGGATTGGGCTTTTTTTATTTTATGTTTTTTGGATATACAAGGGCTTTTTGAAGACGAACTCTGATTTAGTATTTTTGGCGATTATTGCGTTCGGTGTCTCCATATAAAGATTTTAAGCAAGTGAAGATAAGAGAACGCTGAACTTCTATTCTTTTCCGCTCTTACTAAAATGAAAATATTTCTTCAACTCATTCGCTTTCCCAACCTACTGATTGTTGCGCTCACACAAGCACTGATTTATTTCATCGTTTTCTTTCCTAATTTTAGAGCAATTGGTGTTTCACCTGATTTGAACGTCTTTCATTTAGGCTTGCTCATTTTCTCTACCATTTGCATCGCAGCAGGTGGTTACATTATTAATGATATACTAGACCTCGAAATAGATCAAATCAACAAACCTGAAAAGACAATTATTGGTAATCAAATTTCTATTAAACGCGCCAGTCAGTTGTATGGGTTGAGCATTCTAATTGGTTTTATTATCTCGCTCTACCTCGCCATAAAAACTAATAATCTACCACTACTTTCACTTTACCCAATCGCTGTTTTCTTACTATATTTATATTCTAAATATTTCAAAAAGAGTGTGTTAGTTGGAAACATCATCGTCTCGCTTTTTTGTGCATTCGTAGCAGGAATTATTTGGGTAGCCGAGCGAAATACGTTCCTCATTCTGCAACAGAAGAATGAAGAAGCCGCCGATCACCTGCAATTTGTACTGTGGATTTATTTAGGTTTTGCCTTCTTAGCAACAATGTTTCGAGAGATTGTGAAAGACTTGGAAGATCAAGAAGGAGATCGAATCGGTAATTGCAGGACGCTACCAATTGTTGCTGGAACTTCTACTGCAAAAATCATTGCTTTTTTATTTGGTATTGCCCTCTTTGTCATGTTGGCTTATCTGTTCCAAACTTTGATAACATTAGACAGAAAATTGGCACTCCTTTTTTTGATGCTTACTCTTTTTTCACCTCTTCTTTACAGCTTCCATTTACTCAGGAAGGCTAAACTGCCAAATGATTTTCATCGAATTAGCCAACTAGCAAAAATAATGATGCTCATGGGTTTAATCTTGCTATTTCTGATTGCTTGAAAAGAAAACGAAGTTATTTTCATTTTTAAATCCATACAACCGATAATTGTCAAATTGTTTTCTTCTCTTGAAGAATACTAAAGCAATGCTTACTTTTGCAAGCCTTAGAATAACCCGAACGCCATTTGCTAAAAGCGTTGAAAGCCAATCTATTTGTTTTTTTAATTAAAAATTTTGAAATGAATCACACCAAGTCACTCGGTTTGCTATTCTTAGCTTGCGTATGTTTCATGATGAATGGTGCCGCACAAAGTACCTCCAATCATGGTAACAAATTTGAGCAACTAGGAACGATGCTCCGTACTCCCAACCCTTACAGAGGTGCAGATGGCGCACCAGGTCCAGACTATTGGCAAAACCGTGCAGATTATGATATCGACTGCTCCTTAGATCCTGCAACACAACAGCTGCAAGGTTCAGAAATGATTACTTATCACAACGTTTCTCCTAATACTTTACGCTACTTGTGGATGCAACTCGATGAAAATCAGCACAATGCAGAAGCGGATAACTTGCGCTTCGACCCAAGTTCTATTCGCGAAAATATGAGTGAAAGAGCTTTGGAGAATCTGGAGTCTTACAAGAATTATGATAAAGTTTATGGTCATCAAATTCAAAAATTGACGGATGATCGCGGCAATGAATTGAAATACACCATCAATAAAACGATGATGCGTATTGAGTTGCCACAGCCATTGAAGTCAGGAGAATCTTTTGCATTCAATGTAGATTGGAAATATAATTTAGTAGAAAAAGACAATCCTAAGATTAAAAATGCACGTGGTGGATATGAGTATTTTGAAGATCAAGATGAATATATTTTCACCATCGTACAATGGTTTCCAAGAATGTGTGTTTACAGCGATGTGGAAGGATGGCAAAATAAGCAGTTCACAGGACGTGGTGAGTTTACATTGCCTTTTGGAAACTATGTAGTGAAAATGACTGTGCCTGATGACTATATGGTCGGTTCCACAGGAGAGTGCTTGAACTATTCTGTAGTGCTTTCTGAGGAGCAAATGGAACGTTACAACAAAGCAAAAACAGCAAGTGAGCCACTAAAAATTGTGACGCGAGAAGAAGCAAAGAAAAACGCAAAGCGCAAAAAATCTAAGAAAACTCAAACATGGATTTACAAAGCAGACAATGTACGCGATTTTGCTTGGACAGCAAGTCGTAAATTTGTTTGGGATGCAATGCCACATATTACGGAAGACAATCGTACTGTGATGTGTATGAGCTACTATCCAGACGAATCTTACGAAGTGTATAGCCGCTATTCTACTAAAGTAGTTGCGCATACTTTGAAAACTTACTCAAAGTACACTTTCCCTTATCCTTATCCAGTAGCCATTTCCGTAGAGGCTTCTAACGGTATGGAGTATCCAATGATCTGCTTCAATTATGGTCGTTCAGAAGAAGATGGAACATATACAGAGCGTACCAAATGGGGCGCAATTGGTGTAATCATCCATGAGGTTGGACACAACTATTTCCCAATGATCGTCAACAGCGACGAGCGTCAGTGGACTTGGATGGACGAAGGAATTAATTCTTATTTGGATTACATTGCACAAGAAGAATTTGATCCAAGTTTTCCATTATCTAATGCGGCTGTGCCTAACAATATTACTTGGTATATGGCTTGGGAAAAAGATCGACTAGAGCCAATTATGACCAATAGTGAAAACATCGTTGGCTTCGGTCCAAATGCATACACCAAACCTGCGACGGGTCTGAATATGTTGCGCGAAACCATCATGGGACGAGAACTTTTCGATTATGCGTTTAAAGAATATTCCAGAAGATGGATGTTCAAGCACCCAACGCCAGATGATTTCTTCCGCACCATGGAAGACGCGAGTGGTGTCGACTTGGATTGGTTTTGGAGAGGTTGGTTCTACGGCATTGACGCGGTGGATATTTCTATTGATACGGTAGAGTACTATCAAGTAGATTTGGAGAATGATCCAGAGAAGAGAACCATCACTAGAAATACGAGAGTACCAGAAGCACCTGGCTATGACTTGAGTAGAGATCGCAACCGCAAGGCAGGAATGGTTTATCCAGCAGATGAAGATAAAGACTTGCAAGATTTTTATTACTCTTACAAGCCTTGGGAGACGGATACGGCAACTACGGAATTTGAGATTACTTACTATGATGAGCCATTAAGCAAGGAAGAAAAAGCTGCTTTTGGTAATATGCACTACTATCAGTTGGAGTTTACAAATGAAGGTGGTTTGGTGATGCCGATCATCCTAGAGTGGACTTATGAAGATGGTACGACGGAAGTGGAAACGATTCCAGTAGAAATTTGGAGAAAAAATGAGGATACTTTCACTAAAGCCTTTGGCAAAACGAAGAAAGTGACAAGCGTAAAACTCGATCCTTACGATCAGTTAGCAGATATTGATGAAAGCAATGACGCGCCTGAAGTACCTTCAGAGCCAAGTCGCTTCAAGGTCTTCAAGCAGCATAAGTTTCCAGATTTGCCAAATCCAATGCAGAAAGCGAAGAAGGCAAGACCGTAAGGGATTGTTGATTTGTTTAATCGTTGAATTGTTGATTTGATTGCATCCTTCGACGATTTTTAGATACAATATAAAGCCCAACTTGAAGTAATTTGAGTTGGGCTTTTTGTTTAAAACAACCTGATCAGATGTCGAAGCTATACACTTTATTATTACTCTTACTTTTTCTGAGTTGTACTCATTCTACAAAAGAAGTAG
>JBCDFY010000415.1:0-4228 GCA_039176995.1 Bacteroidota bacterium | reverse complement strand
GCTTTTTCTGTACAGATATATAATTAATTTTATTTAGACTTATACTGATTTTCAGCAACTTATAAAGTACTGAGATACAGTTACTGTACTTTAAGGTGATGATACTTGAAAAAAATATTTAATTTTTTCGCTAAAAAAATATGAAAATAGAACTTTGGTTAATTGGAAAGACCAATTTCAGTTACCTGAGAGAAGGTACTGCACTCTACGAAAAGCGACTGGGGCATTATTTATCTTTTGAAAAAAAAGTGCTTCCTGATGCGAAAATTGGTAAAAAAGCAACGCCAGAGCAAATCAAGCAGGCAGAAGGTAAATTGATTTTATCAAAATTAAATGCGGGAAACGCACTGATCCTATTAGATGAAAATGGAAAGCAAAGAAGTTCAGAGCAGTTCGCTGGTTTTATGCAGCAACAACTCCAAATGAGCCACAAAAAAATCATTTTCCAAATTGGAGGAGCTTATGGTTTTTCAACAGAAGTCTATCAACGTGCTAACTTCAAGATTTCCCTTTCCAAAATGACTTTTTCTCATCAAATGGTACGCCTAATTTTTTTAGAGCAGCTATATCGTGCCATGACTATACTAAAGGGAGAACCTTACCATCATAGTTGATCCTTGCTTACAGATACAATAAAAAAGCGTAAACAATACACTGTAGTGCTTACGCTTTTGGTACGAAATTAGCTTCCAGCAAAGTTACTCTTTTAAATAAATGAGTCGCTCTGTTCGCACACGATCATTTGCTCGAATTTGCACAAAGTACAAACCACTCTCGTGATCAGATAGATTTAAATCATACTGCAACTCTTGAATGCGCTGTACGGGTAATTGTAACACTTGCTGTCCAACTGCATTGAAAACAACTAGCTGAACGTCAGTTATTTGACTGAAAGTCGCACTCAATCTGCTGTACCCATTAGTTGGATTGGGAGCAATACTAAAGTGCTCCAAAACTTCGACATCCTGCGTATTCGTCATCGTGCCAACGCGAACTGAAATATCATCTGTACAACCAAAGGCATCACTCACAGTCACATTATAAGTCCCACTTTCTAGCATAAATAGGCCCTTTGTTGTCTCGCCTGTTTCCCACTCATAAGTATAAGGACCAAAGCCTGCATTTGGATCAATAGAAATACTACCATCCAGTGCACCATCACGACTTTCATCTGTCACGTTCGCGCTCAAATCTAAGCTCTCGGGACAACGAATAATGCTGATGTTGTCTATATCAATAAAATAATCCCCTGAACCCCAAGTGCCGATGAATCTAATCTTAATAGATTCTCCTACATAATCATCCAGATAGATTATTTTTGTCACCATTTCTGTGCTAGGAACGTGATTGGTAGAGTCGATTTTCAAGACTTTATCGTAGTTCTCTCCGCAATCTTTAGAAATGAAGACCACTAAAGAATCTCCACCTGTTAAGGTCAATTCAAAACCACTAAAAGTCACATACCGATAATCGAACGTTAAGCTATCTCCAGTTTCCACGATGCCAATGACTGGTGAAGAAGCCTCAAAAAATGGATCTGTATTCCAGAGGTTGTCAGTCAAAACATTAGAAGGCGCATCATGTCCAGCAGAAATTGGGTTCGTTTCATCTGTCACTGACCACCCTTGAGGTAAAGTACCACTTTCAAAGTCTTCAAAGTAAGGAATATCGTTAATGATCGTGAAAGTGAAGCGAGCCGTATCATTTAGGATAAACTCGTCATTACTAGAGGATGTCCAAGCCAGAATTTCGTAAACATCAGACTCACTAGAGTTGAAGGGGTCTTGAAATATGATTGTATCCGTTATACCTGGTTCTAATGTTTCCGTATAAACTTCTGTCATGATTGCTCCACCATTAACTTGATAAGAAATATTGAAATCTCGTTGGGCTTGAGTGCCCATATTCTTTATGACAAACTCCACCTCATCTCTAGGTTCTCCACATACTTCTTCAGTTGTATTGCTCACTTGAATTCCTGATAGATCACTCTGTGGTGGTAGAGCAACAAAGATATTGTCCAGACCAAATCCCTCCTGGGTAATAGACTCATCAGAGAAAAACACAAATCGCAGTCGAGCATCTGAAGCCCCTGCTGCTCCAATCAAAGTATTGGAAGCATAAATCCAGTCTGATGGGGCACTTGAATTGGTTCTCCCGTTGCCTGTCCACCAGAAATTATCGAGATCATTGTACCAATTTGTAGCTGTTGCATTGGTGTCTACTTTTTCCCAATTCTCTCCTCCATCTATACTCAATTCCAGCCATCCACCATCTCTTCTATTTTCGGCTTTCATGAAAAAGGAAAAATAGACAGTTGGATCTTCGGACAAAGAAGAGAAATCGTAACAAGGTGAAACTAAATAAGATAATTCGTCATCATTATGCGCATTATCCAAATTCGTCACCCAAGCATCTGAACCACTAGCTGAGCGGTTGAGTTCTCTGAAAGCAGGCTCTCCCAACTCCCAACTAGAATTGATACTTTCTTCTTCATCAACTCTCCAACCATCAAATCCATCTTCAAATCCAGAAAAGTAAGGGTACTCTTCAATGAGTGGAATGCTGACCACTGTAACCATGAAAGTATCATTTTCAAGATCGCTGTCACTCTCTAATGCCGTCCAAGCAACAATGTCATAGCGATCAGGTTCTCCAACTGCGGCAGAGACATCAAATTCGATTGTAAAAGTACTATCCTTTCCAAGCACACCAGTAAATACTCCATCAAATGGCATATTAACACCTCCTGGGTTTCCGTTGATGGTAAAATCAAAAGGAATTAATGTCTGCGGATTTGCCCCAAAATTCTTGAGGGTGACTTCTACTTTTTCCAGCGACATCAATCCACAAGCAGAGGAAGGCGATGGAATAGCGATGATTCCTACGTCATTTTTGAAAACAGTTTCGAAGAAAATTGGCCCAACCATTTGACTGGTATCTCCGTTGGAACAAGCACTCGCGATGTAGAATTCATATTCTGTTTTTTCCATCAAATTACCAATACGCGCCATGTCACCCATTACGGATAGAGTTATTCCTAAAGTATCAGGATTAAAACCTGCCGTATCGTAGGTAATAAGGTAGGCGCCATTAGGGTCAGGCGCTAACCAACTAATATCCACAAATTCTGCTCGAATATTATCCAAATTGATCTCGCTGAGTGGCGGACTGGGACAAGCGGGACAAAGTGCCACATCTTCGTAGATGATACCAGAATCTGGACTTGGACCAGCGTCGAAAATTTCATTTCCTTCTGCGTCCAAAAGGAAGAAGGCTACTTCACTATCGAAAGAGCCTGGAAAAAATTCCAATTGAATAGAATCTCCTTCGGTCACGATGAATGGAAAAATGGCTTCTGTTCCGTCTTGTTCAGTCATGAAAAACGCCTGTGGCTCTCCATCGTTAATGGTCAAAAGCAAAGCTGCTCCATTCCAAGAGTCTCCGAACTGATCGAGCAAGCGCAATTTGTAATCGCAAGAAATTTGTGCGTCTAAAAGTGTGGTGTTTAGGCAAAAAACCAATACCAAAAATAGAGTAATCTTCTTTATCATAAAGTTAAGTAGTAATTATTCAACAAGAAGTCAACAGCCAAATTTTCTCAATACCAAATCGTCTTCAAATAATTGATTTTTGAAGTTTCCTAACTTCAAATCTGAAGTTATTCGTTTCCAAACGACCATAATGTATCAACTTTTAAAAATCAATTTGCGCATCTATTGACAATATTATAATGACTAGAGGACTCAAAACTAAAGCAAAAACATGAATTATGACAGTAAACAATAAAATAACGAAAAAAGCACTAAGAATTGTTCGGGGAAGTAGAAAGAGGAAGATATTATTGCATTTGTGTAATAATTCATTGATTTGTCGGCAGGATAGCTTATCCAAAAATGAATTTGGTTGTTATCTACACAAGTTGTATCCGATAAATTGCTCTTTCATAGAAAATTAGAGTTTACAAGAACTTTGATGGATTTAGATGGACTCGACGTCTATCCAAATCCAAAACAAGTTGCTTCGAGTAATCATCCTGGCTCTTGTAAAGAATTAGAGGATAAAATCTTTCAAGCAAAAATTGATCTTTTTTATCCTGTTTGAACTACGTTATTTCTTGCAAACAAGATGAAAAATAAATTTTTCATTTTGTTTGCAAGGGGACTTTCGGATAGAGAGATATATATTTTTTGAATTTTTCAGAAAAGTCCAAAAAATATCTCTTTCT
>JBCDFY010000414.1:0-4252 GCA_039176995.1 Bacteroidota bacterium | reverse complement strand
CTTAAATATCTGATAATCAGGTTAATATTATTTTATTAAATTTGGATTTTTATTTAGAAAAAATTCATTTTTACTGAAATTTCAGAATGCTCCTCTTGATATGTACAAAAACAAATTATTCACTTTACTCAAAAGGCTCGACCGAAAAGAGATGACCCGTTTTCGAGAATTTGTGACTTCTCCCTATTTCAACAAGCACAAAGATGTTATTACATTAGTTGAATATCTGGATAAACTCTACCCTGATTTCAATGAAAAAAATTGCGATCGCAAAAGAATATATCCCTTACTCTTTGGACAAGTCCAGCATAATCAGTCACAACTAGCGATTGTATTTACTTATACTAAACGCCTGCTCGAACACTTCCTAGTTGTAGAAAAACAACAAGATATAGTACTTTCCCAGCACGTTTTTTTACTTCAACAACTGCGACAAAAGGAACAGTACAAACTTTACGATAAACAACTTCAAACCACCCAAACTTGGCTTCACCAGCACGCTTCGCAAGATGCTGATTTTCAGTACGCTAGTTATCGGATTGCGAAGGAAACAGATCGCTACTACGAACAATTACGTGAGTACAAGAGTGATGACAGCTTACAGCAAAAACAGAATTTTTTAGATCGTTTTTATTTATCCGAAAAACTACGAGATGCTTGTGAAATGTTAGTGAGGCAAATTACACTCCAAGTAAACTATGCGAGTCATCTACTTAGTGCTTTGCTAGAGGAAGTAGACCAAAAGTGGAACTATTACAAGCAAATTCCTTCGATTGCGGTCTACTACGAAATCTATCAAATGCTGCAAAAAAGTACAAAGGAAGCTTATCAGCAAGCCTTAAAACGCGTTTCCGAAAATGCACACTATTTCAGTCAACAAGAGCAGCAAAGTATTTATCAATATCTTCAAAACTATTGCACTGCACAAGTCAATAAGGGACAGTCTACCTATCTCCGCGATTGGTTTGATTTGACTCGTTTACAACTAGAGAAAGGATTATTGTTTGAGCAGGCTCATCTTCCAGAGTGGCATTATAAAAACTTGGTAACCATAGGTTTACGCTTAG
This sequence comes from Bacteroidota bacterium, assembly GCA_039176995.1. GTDB lineage: Bacteria > Bacteroidota > Bacteroidia > Chitinophagales > Saprospiraceae > JAAUTG01. The sequence continues at coordinate 3,185 of JBCDFY010000414.1, read as the reverse complement.
GAGAAAAAAAATGGGTGAGCCATTTTATAGAAAGCTATAAAATCCATCTACACCCCGACCATCAGGCGCATGCCTACGCCTTCAATTTGGCTACCTATCACTATTATCAAAAAGAATATGACCAAGTTCTTTCTTTGCTATGCTATCTTGACATTTCCGATGTGCGCTATAACATCAGCGCAAAGTCTATGCTGCTTTGCACGTATTATGAACTGCAAGAAGAGGAAGCTCTGCTAGCTCTTTCGGATGCGTTCAAGCAATATTTGAAAAGGCAACAAACGGTTTCTGCCAATTATGAAACAAGCATGGAAAACTTAGTGAAATATACTCGCAAATTAAGTTTGCTTCGTTCGAAGTTGGTTTATGAAAAAAAAGAAAAGCTGAACAGCAGCTTCCACAAACTAAAACAAGCTATTCTGAAAGAAGACAATATTTTTAATAAGGATTGGTTGGTCACGAAGCTAGAAGAAATAGCAGTAGGAAAGTGATCTGTTAACCAAATCTTAAAACAAAGGTACTTCTTTTTAGAAGCTGTCCGAAATCTGTACAACGGCTGTCCGAAATCGAACAATTACAAGCATTTATCTAATACAAAGTATTGATTATCAATTACATTGAACTTTTGGCATGATGTTAGTTATATTATTAAAGAGATATGAGTACTTCAAAAAAAATGTACTTCAATTGCAACTATTTGATATACAGAAGAATCCTTATATAAAAGTGTAATAGTAAAATGCTTTACTGTTTCACTCGAACTAAATAAAATCACCCGACATGAAATTTTTATCTTTCTTCCTTATTCTTTTCGTTTCCCAAGTTAGCCTAAACGCACAAGCCACTTTCACTAATGCTAAACCTAGTGTAGTAGAATCTCCACTCATAAAGTTGAGAACAACTTTGTTGAAAAATTTGGTAGAAGATGGTCAGATCAAAGATACCAGCGAACGCATCGAATTAGAGTTCAAGCACGACCAAATTTTGTTAGAGCAAGAACCGATTAACTACGAGCTATTTGAGAAATACAACTTTCTCATGAAAGGTATGGGCTTCTCCTTTGCTGATCGTTACGTAGTAAGTCTAAAATCAGATTATATTTCCTTGCGTGCCTATAATCGAGAAGGAAAAATGCAACGCTTAATGATTGACGCAGGCGAGCAAGACACGCAGTTGTAAAAGATAAATCAAATAGCCCGCACATTTTTGAAGGGTCGCGAAGTTGCGTCCTGAAATCTGCAAAAAAGATTTTTGGGGACGCGATCTTGCTCCTACCGCTTTACTACTTTCCCACTCGTCAACAATTGATAATTTCCACTCGTCAACAAACGATAGAAATAAAATCCACTTGCCAAATTGGAAACGCTTTCTTGATGTACGCGGCTTTGCAATGAAGCAGTGCGCACCAATCGCCCTCTAGCATCAAATATTTCTAAAACAGCAGGCTGAAATTGCTCCAATTCAAAAGTAAGCACTTCCTCAAAAGGATTGGGATAGATTTTAATTGGAAAATCGGCTTTGGTGACTCTTCTAGTAGAAGTCGTTTTTGGCAATTCTTCCACCAATACATTGCTCGTTGTATTCGTCTGAATGGGTGGATTGAAGTCGAAAAATATGTTGGCGGTGTTTTCGATATTGGTGTTTTCGTCTAAATCGGCATTGGGTTGGATTTTGTAGGTCACAAAGCCATGACTTAGGGGTTCGTTAGTTGTGCTGTCGGGTAGCAAGATATTTTTGAAAGTAAATTCCACCAAGCCATCGGGATGCAAAAGTGTTTCGTGTGGATGGCTAGAAACTACTGGTTTGAAGGTCTTCCAATTCAAATTTGGGTCGAGATAGTCTTTGATGACCACCGTGAATGCCGTATCTGTTCCTGTATTTTGAAAGCGAACCGTATATTCCAATTCTTCCTCAAATAAGATGTAGTTTTTATCGTAATCCCCCAAGCGGTTTGGATAGACCAATTTGTCGTTGGGATCGTAGGCGCAGCGGATTTCGGAGGTATAGTCGTAGGTGCTAGAGAGTTTGAGTTCGCCTGCTTCGTTTTCGATGTAAGATAAGCCAGTGAGCTGGATGAAGTCGCCGAGGAATTCTGTGCCTGCGATTTGGAGGGTCAGTTTGATGCTTTCGCTTTGGGTGGAAAAGAGTTCTTCGTAGTTCCAGAGCAAAGTGTCGCCTCGGATTTCGTTGGGTTCTATTGCTGTTTCTATCAACGTTACTAAACTATCCAGCACCAAGCCATACTGCCCTTTGCTGGGAACACAGCCGTCGTTTTGTACGCTTATGGTGAACGGTACATCGAAGCCGCAACGCGTGGCGGCGGAGTTGATTCGGGTTTGGGTGTGTTGGTAGTCGGAAGCGAGTTGGAAGCCGAAGTTTTTGTTTAATGCTACATCGCCATCTATGGTGACCATGTAGCTTAGAGAATCGGTGGTGAGTTGGTAGCAGGAGTCGGGTTGGACGGTGAGGGTGTAGGTGCCGTTGGGGACGTAGAAGCGGTAAGTACCGTTGGCGTCGGTGTAGGAGGAAAGAACATTTGGAGTGAGTATTATTGGGAGATTATCAATAGTCATTTCTGTGGAGTCGAAGATGCCATTGTCATTTCTATCGAAGAAGGAAACACCTTGTATGATTGGAGTATTGATTAAATTTTCATGAAAAAAAAGATTATTTCCTCCGCCTGAAATAGAAGTAGTTAACATATCTAAATCGCCGTCTTGGTCTAGATCGTCTAAGTACACATCAATCCAAGCTGTTACCTCTTCTTCATAAATAGCTTTTCCTATAAAATTGTTATTACCATCATTTTCAAGAAAATAAATCACGTTATGTCCATTGGGAAACCCTTGCCTAGAAATGGATACAAGGAGATCAATATCTCCATCTTGATCTATATCGCCAGTTTGGCTACTCTTGTATTCGTATCTTTCGGGGATATCAAAAATATGTTGCTCCTTATAATCCTCGCCGTCTTTTTTTTCATACCAAATTACTACATCCGATTCGTATCCAATAAAATCTATGTCTGAGTCTTGATCAAGGTCTATTGCCTCAGATTTTTCTAACCATCTATTAGAAAATAGCACTGCCTTTTCGGAAAAGTTACCTAAGCCATCATTGTACCAAGCATTTGAATGCCTATAAATATCAATATCGCCATCTTGATCTATGTCTTCAAAGTCAATAAT
>JBCDFY010000413.1:0-4312 GCA_039176995.1 Bacteroidota bacterium | reverse complement strand
TACATAGATGTTATTTTTTCTGGCAATAACTCGTTATTCCTAGAAAAAATGCCTTGTCTAAATGCAAAAACTTGCTCGGTCAAAAATGCCATTTATTTATGTCCGAGCACTTAGTTAGATATTTTTTAAACGTGCAATGCTCGATTATCCGTCGCCGCCAAAGCAGCTTCCTTAAATGCTTCTGTATAAGTCGGATGCGCATGACTCATACGAGAGGCATCCTCGGCAGAGGCGCGGAATTCCATCAACGCAACCGCTTCGGCAATCATGTCGGCGGTTCTTGGACCAACCATATGAACCCCCAAAATTTCGTCGGTTTCAGCATCGGAAAGTACTTTGACCATACCTTCAATATCGGTACTTGCTCTGGCGCGCCCTAAGGCTTTGAATGGAAATTTACCTGATTTGTAAGCTCTTCCAGCGTCTTTCAATTGCTGTTCGGTTTGTCCAACGGCGGCTACTTCTGGCCATGTATAAACGACGCCTGGAATCAAATTATAATCAATATGTGGCTTTTGTCCAGCAATGGTTTCTGCGACAAAAACACCTTCTTCTTCTGCTTTATGCGCCAACATTGCACCTTTGATGACATCACCAATCGCGTAGATATTATCTACATTGGTTTTCAAATGCTCATCTACTAGGACTCGACCACGCTCATCCATTTGTACACCCACTTTGTCCAAACCTAAATTGCCTGTAAATGGAATGCGTCCGATTGCTACCAAGCAATAATCTGCATCCAGTTTGAATGTATCTTCTGAATCGCGTTTTTGAACAGTAACGCTCACTTTCGTCTTCATTGGCTTAACGTCGGTTACAGCATGCTTCAAATGAAACTTGACACCTATTTTTTTCAAAGCACGCATTAACTCCTTACTACAATCTTTATCCATTCCTGGAATGATACGATCTAGATACTCGACTACATCTATTTGCGTGCCTAAACGTGCGAAAACAGAACCTAACTCCAAACCAATTACCCCACCACCAACGATGACCATATTGTTAGGCACTTTATCAATTTCGAGTGCTTCAGTGGAAGTAATAACGCGTTTGCCATCGTAGTTGAAAGCTGCTGGAACATTAGGGATAGAACCAGTCGCAATGATGACTTTATCGGTCTCAATTTGCTCTCTGCTGCCGTCCTCTTTTTCTATTTGAATTGTATGTGCATCTACAAAAGAACCCATGCCGTTGTGAACATCAATTTTGTTCTTTTTCATTAAAAACTCAACACCTTTTACAGTTTGATCAACTACTTCTTGTTTGCGCTTGATCATCTGTGGCATATTGACCTTCAAATCTTTGATGTCAATGCCATGTAACTCAAATTTATCTTTGGCATTGTGGTAATGCTCGGATGAATCTAGAAGGGCTTTGGAAGGAATACAACCGACATTTAAGCAAGTGCCGCCCAAAGACTCTTTTTCTATAATTGCTGTTTTCAGTCCGAGTTGTGCTGCGCGAATAGCAGCCACATAACCACCTGGCCCAGAACCTATTATCGTTAAATCGTATCTCATTTGTTTATTTTTTATTGCTTAGGGAACTGCCCTACTTCAACCAATAAAGATGGCGTAATGAACTGGTCTTGAATTCATTACTATCTGATATTTGAAATCAAAAATCTGAAATCGTATTTATTTCTTATTGTTCCTGTTACGATTTCTATTTCTATTTTTTCTGCGCTTTTTCTTCCTTTTTTCCATCGGCAATTCCACTACACCAGTCACATCACCATAGTCAGGAAGATCATCCGCAGCTTCACCAGAGGAAACTTGCATCGACTGTAAATCTAGGGGCTTTTCTCCTTTTTTGTTTAATGCCAAAATTTCTTTGACCTTACTGATTTGTAATGGAAAAATGCGTCCTCTAGCCACTCCTTTTTCGTAACCATAGAACATCAGCCGTTTGAAAATGTCCGTTTTAACTAACACCGCCTTGCCTGCTTCGGTTGTCAGGAAATCTGCCTTTTTTGGAAATTCTTCTAGCACTTCCATGTAAGTATCTAACTCGAAATTAAGACAGCATTTCAAGCGTCCACATTGACCCGAGAGTTTGGACTGATTGATGGCAAGATTTTGGTAACGAGCCGCAGTTGTGGAAACTGATTTGAAGTCGGTCAACCAAGTAGAACAGCACAACTCTCGACCGCAAGAACCAATGCCTCCAATGCGCGCCGATTCTTGTCTAGCCCCAATTTGGCGCATCTCAATTTTGACTTTGAATTCTTTCGCATAATGACGAATCAACTCCCTAAAATCAACGCGACCATCAGCCGTGTAGTAAAAGGTGGCTTTACGCTTATCTCCTTGATACTCAACGTCTCCAATCTTCATGTTTAAGTTCAAAGAACGCGCAATGGCACGTGCTTTCACCATAGTCGCTTTTTCAGCGGCGCGTGCTTCCATTAGTTTTTCCAGGTCACGGTCATTCGCAGTCCGCAGTACTTTATGCTTGATAGACTCTTCTTTGACGCGCTTTTTTTTCAATTGCAAACGCACCAGATCTCCCGATAGCGAAATGCGCCCGACATCGTAGCCATTTCCTGATTCAACCGCCACCATATCACCCGTGACGGCGTGCGTGTGGGTTTGATTTTTATAAAATTCTTTGTGCGCTCCATCTTTGAAACTCACTTCTACTATATCATATGCAGAAGGATCATAATAATCCTGTTTTGCTAACCAATCGTATGTATTTAAGCGATTACATCCACCACTTCCGCATCCTCCATTGCTTTTACATCCTTTAGGCTTGCCATTTTCTCCTGTCGCACATCCATTACAACTCATAGCCTTCTATTTTGAAGTTTTGAGGGAAGAGTTTTGAGGGCACTATTCAATCAAAACTCATCCCGATAATTATCGGGACTCAACTCAAAACTAATTCCTAAGAAATTGATTCATATTCAAACTGGCATCCAGAAAAAGGACTTTTGGATTCGCGTTGCGCTCGACATGAAAGATCAAATCATCCAAAAGACTTACAATTTTTTCTATTTGTCCAAAGCCAATTATCTTTCTAAAATTGACTGCTGTTTTCTTTTCGGTTTCGCCCAGGCGCAGAGATTCTACTTTATTGGTCGTGCTATAAAAAAGATATTCTCGCATGAAGTGTAGTGCATAATGCAAGAAGTATTTTTGGTTTTCTCGACCAATGCCTGCAAAATCGCTTACCCATTGAACGAGTTCAACACTATCGCCTTTGTAGCATTTGCGCATCCAGTCTAGGAAGAGCGTAGCATTGTCGTTTTCGGTGCGATCTAAGGCTTGCAAAGCAGCATTGAAATTTCCATTAGCAAGCTGGGCGATACGATTGGCTTTTTCTGTGTTAATACCTTTTTTGATCAAACCTTGAGCGATTTCTTCGTCGCGTAAAGGCGATAATTTTACAATTTGGCAGCGCGAGAGAATTGTATTTAAGATCGATTCTGACTGTTCTGCCACTAAAATGAAATAGGTGTCTTCAGGTGGTTCTTCAATCAGTTTCAATAAACGATTTCCTTCCTTGCCTAAGTATTCAGGCATCCACATCAAGAGGATTTTGCGTCTTCCTTCGTAGGCTTTCAGACTTAATTTCTTGACGATATTTAAGCATTCTTCCTTATTAATGTTGCCTTGCTTGTTTTCTGCACCAATGCGTTGTAGCCAATCAAAAGCAGACGAATATGGATTCTCCGCTAACATGGTTCGCCATTGCTCTAAAAATTGATCGCTAGTTACTCTAGTGCCAACGGTTGGAAAAGAAAAATGCAAGTCTGGATGTATCCATTTATTGGCTTTCAGGCAAGAAGCACAAACACCGCAAGGCTCTGTCTCTGAAGGATTTTCGCAAAGCAAATATTGAGCTAAAGTAGTGGCGAGTAGTAGTTTTCCGTTGCCCTCGTTGCCTAGCAACATTAAGGCATGAGGATAGCGATCTCCTTTAATGGAAGCCAGCAGATCATTCGCTGCGGTTTGTTGTCCGATAAGGTCGCTAAAGTTCATGTTTGCTTCTTTTGGCTCACGCAAAGGTGCGAAAGCGCAAAGATTTTTACCTATGCATTTTTCTGTCAAAAAAATTCATAGTATTGTACATCAAAGAGAAGCAATTTGCAATGAAAGGTAAATAGGATGAGTAATGGGTGAATATATTACAGTTTGATAATGCCATTAGCATTCAATATTATCAAATAGATAAGACAAAGCGGATATAGCAGATCAACTGTTCACTTATTCTTTTATATTAATTCTCACTTTAACTTGTATACTATTTAACTGATTTTTAAGGTCTAATATATTGATGATTTACTCAAGAAATTAAATTC
>JBCDFY010000412.1:0-4323 GCA_039176995.1 Bacteroidota bacterium | reverse complement strand
GTCATCTCTAGCGGGAGATAAAAGTACAACTTGTTATATGCAAAAAACGCTTTCACTTTATTTCTAAATCCTTACTTTTGAGCCTTTTGCATGAACACAAGTACAAATGAAAAATATAGCTGTCGTATTTGGTGGTAAGTCTCCTGAACATCAAATTTCAGTTCGCTCCGCTCGCAATATCATTGCCGCTATTGATCGTACACAGTTTAATGTCATCAGTATTGGAATTGACCGGAAAGGAAAATGGCGACTGACGGATATTGATGCTACAGAAAAATATGTCTCCGAAGAAGGTACACAACTAGGATTTGCCATTGGAAATGAGCAGCCAATCATCGAATTAGAAAACAAACATCCGCTGAATATTGACTTGCTATTCCTCATCTTACATGGTCCTAATGGAGAAGACGGAACTGTACAAGGCTTAGCACGCTTGCTCAATTTACCGTTCATTGGTCCAGATGTGTTAGGTTCTTCAGCAGTGATGGATAAAGATGTGACCAAGCGTTTATTGCGACAGGCAGGTTTAAATGTGGCGCAAGATCAAGTAGTTTATAAGCACGAAAAAGATCAGTTAAACTACGAAGAACTCATAGCAGAATTAGGGTCGCCTATCTTTATTAAGCCAGCAAATGCAGGTTCTTCGATTGGTGTACATAAAGTACGAAATGCCGAAGAGTTTCAAAAAGGACTCGATGATGCTTTCCAGTATGATGAAAAACTACTGATAGAATCGGCAGTGTATGGACGAGAAATAGAATGTGCTGTAATGGGCAATCGCCAGCCGATTGTTGCGAGCAGTGCTGCGGAAATTGTAGCCGCGGAAGAATATTCTTTTGAAGAGAAATACAGCAGTGCGAGTCAGACCAAAGTCGTTGTGCCTGCTCCTGTTGAGGCAGAGGTACTAGAGCAATTACGAAGTACGGCTCTGACTGCTTATCAAGTTACGGATTGTGAAGTACTTACTAGAGTAGATATGTTTTTGACAGAAAAAGGTGAAATTATTGTGAATGAGCTAAATACGATACCTGGCTTCACTAACATTAGCGTCTATCCAAAACTATGGATGCACGACGGTATGAGCCAAGGTGAATTGATTACTCGATTGATTGGATATGCTTTTGAACGCCACGAAAGTCAGCAGGCTTTGTTGATGGAATTCTGAGTTGAGGAACAAGACTTTCTAAGTTTTAAAAACTTGGAAAGTCTTATTTCTGAATAAGTTTGGCGAAAACTGCCAGACCACGATTTTATTATTACTTTGAATTGCGTGCATCAAGCCCAGCTTCTTCTTTTTCTATTTCTGCTCGCTCCTCTTGTCACTCCAAAGTCCACTGCCAGCGCAACGACCATTCCAATGATACTTATGCCATCCCACTGTCCACCAAAATAGTTGATGACGACACTGTACCACAACAAAGTAAAAGGAGCAAAAATAAAGCCCAAAAGCGGCCAAAGAATGGAATCAAAAACGCCCGAAAACCACTGCGTGAAGAAATAGAGGACGACGATTAGAATTCGAGGAAAGAATAAACCTAAGAGACCGAGTAAAATTGCCATGTGAGAGAGGCGTTACGAATTGAGGAGACAGAGATGTGTGAGACGATTCCATCTTCCGTGAATAGAAATTATCAATACTAGAAACACAGAACGAGACGGAGACGTTCGTTCTAATTTTTAATTTTCCACTTTCAGATTTTTCATTTCCTGCTAAAATCTCAAATTCTTCAAGCTCCGATCCATATCTCTTTTCACATCTTTTTCCTTAATAGAATTTCGCTTATCCGCAGATTTCTTACCTGTAGCAACGGCAATTTCTATTTTTACGAAGCCTCTTTCATTGAAATATAGTCGATAAGGAATGAGCGTCACACCTTTTGCCTTCACCTTTTTTTCTAGCTTAAGGAGTTCTCGTTTCTTCAAGAGGAGCTTTCGTAAACGACGCACTTCGTGATTAAAAACGTTGCCGTGATCGTACTCTTTGATGTACATACTTTGTACGAACAATTCGCCCTTTTTGAAATAGCAATAAGCATCATTCAAATTGACATGACCCGCCCGAATGGATTTCATTTCCGTACCTAACAGCTTAATACCTGCTTCAATTTTTTCATTGAAGAAGTACAAATGTCCCGCCTTCCGATTCACTATTTCTATAGGTTTCTTTGCCATTTTACTTGCTAGAGTACTAGATTTTTATTCCGATTGGTAAGCCCGAAGGGATTGCTAAGCGGAAAACGGGACTTACCGATCGCTACGCGCTTAGCAATCCCTAAAATTATGCAATTATTTTTTTTGAGCTCAATTTCCTAGAGAGCGCTAAGAACACTCAAAACTATTTCTTTGCCAATAACGATTGATACGTTCATAGAGTTCATTTATCAAGTCGCTCTCAGATCAACAATTCAACAGTTCAACAAATCAACAAATCAACAAGATTATGGTACTTCCTCCCCTATCGAAGCCTCCCAAAGCATAAACCATTCCTCGTCGGTCAATTCCAATTCGATTGCTTCCAAAGCCGCTTTGATGCGTTCGATGCGCACGGTGCCTAAGACAGGCAGTATTCCCGAAGGATGTTTGAGCAAAAAAGCAAGTACAATTTTATCCAAAGTCGTTTGGTATTTTTGTTCCAAACGACCCGCTACGAAACGAATGCGCTGCACAGCTTCATTTGGACTAGTGGCAAAAAACATTCCTCTTGCCATTGGACTGTATGCCATTGGAATACTGTCACTTACCATCAATTGTTCCAAAGTACCATCCAAGAAAGGAATAAGGTGTAGCAGCGATAGTTCAACTTGATTGCAAGCCAACGGGACTAAGTCATCCAAAGCGGCAAATTGTCGAGGTGTAAAATTAGAAACGCCTACTTGTTTCACTTTTCCAGCATCTAATAATTCCTGAAACGCTGCTGCAATTTCATCAAAGTGCATCAATGGACTTGGACGATGAATGAGCAACAGATCCAAGTGATCGGTACGCAAATTACGTAAGGATTGTTCTGTAGATTGCAAGATATGCTCCTTGCTCGTATCGTAAGATTTAACACGATGCTTTGGACGATTAGGCGTCACCAATTTGATGCCACACTTGCTGATTAATTGCATTTTTTGGCGCAAGGAAGAACTTCCGCCCGTCGCAATTCCAAACAAAACTTCTGTCGTATAATCACCATAAATATCAGCGTGATCGAAAGTCGTTACACCTACCTCTAGACATTGTTCGATCAGCATCCTCACTTGTGGCGGGTTCAAATTGTAGCCCCATTCACCCCAATTCATCACGCCCGCTACGATCTTAGAAAATTGTAATTGTTCCCTCATTTGTTTATCCTAGTAGAGTTTGAAATAAGAGCCATAATCAACTCGTTATCAAAATCTTATTTATTTCTATTCATTAGTTTGTCTGCTGTTTTATGTCTGCTCTTTCTCTCCATAACTCAAATCTCCAGCATCCCCTAACCCTGGCACAATATAAGATTTCGCAGTCAGTTCTGCATCCAATGCTCCAATCCAAAAATGGGCATAAGGCAATTCTTTTTGCACATAATCCAGACCTTCTTCGGAAGCAATCGCAGTAACAATATGCAATTCATTAGGCGTTCCAAAACGCTTCAACGCTCTCACTGTCAAGACCATAGATGCTCCCGTTGCCAGCATAGGATCTGCTAAAACAAGCGTTTTACCTTCTATATTTGGACAGGAAACATACTCCAATTCTATCTCAAATTTACCACTTTTGTGATGTTTCCGATAAGCAGAAATAAAAGCATTTTCCGCAGCATCAAAATAATTCAACAGCCCTTGATGCAAAGGTAAACCTGCGCGTAAAATTGTTGCTAAAACAATTGGATGTTTCGGTATCCGAGTCTTTGCTACTCCTAGAGGTGTCGTCACTTTGGCTTTTTCATAGTCCAAAGTTTTGCTCATTTCGTAGCCCAACAATTCTCCAACGCGTTCCAAATTTCTTCGGAAACGCATACGGTCTTTTTGCACTTCTTCGTCGCGCAATTGAGCAATGAAAGTATCTGCGATGGAGGCTTTATGATTTAGAATGAATACCATTGAAATTGGCTATTTAGCTTCGAAGATGATGGATTTGTCCATAAAAAACTATTAAGGAGCAATATTAGTAATCATTTTTATAGTAATTTGCTAATTTTAGATAAATCCTGAAAAATATTTGTCCTTCACGAGAAGTTATAGGAGCTCTATTATAAAACTTAAAACCATAAAATTTTCTTTCCCTTCGCTGCTTTGCAGCTTGGGAAAGTGGAGGGGGTGTGGGGGACAGATCAAAAAGATGGCTTTCTAAGCCATC
>JBCDFY010000411.1:0-4347 GCA_039176995.1 Bacteroidota bacterium | reverse complement strand
TTAGGAAGTACGTCAAGTACCAAGAACAACAAGAGCGTCTTGCCGAAAATAATCAACAAAGTTTTGATTTTTAGCAGGGTCTTTCGAGCCCCCTTTGGGGGCAAATTAATACCACCTTCTTAGAAGGTGGATTCTTTATTCTAGTGCTCGAACAATAGACCATTAGAATACAACATTACCCTTAAATCATCCGCAGCTAATGGAGATCAACTACGGATGCTCTAAGCAATCTTTATATTCCCAATGCCTGACCACCGCCTACTTGAACGGTTTCTGCCGTCATGAAAGCGGCATCTTTGCTAACAAGAAAAGAAACCACTCCAGCTACATCTTCTGGTTGCCCTAATCTACCCAACATGATATTATTTGCCCAAGAAGCAAAGACTTCTGGTTTGGTAGATTTGATTTGCTTATGGAAATCTGTATCAATTGTACCGGGTGAAACCGCGTTGACGCGGATGCCATATTCTGCTAAATCTTTAGCTAATGCACGAGTAATCGTATGCACAGCTGCTTTGGAGGTGCCGTAGATTCCTGCACCTGGACCACCCGCATTCCATCCTGCATTCGATCCGAAATTGATGATGGTTGGATGTTCTCCTTTTTTCAAGAACGGGATAGCTGCCCTAGAGGCAAAGAAAACAGAATCTACATTCAATGCCATGACGTGTCGGTAAAATTCCGTAGTCATCACCTCGAATCTTGATCTGCCACCTAGACCACCTGCGTTGTTAATCAAAGCATCAATTTTGCCATATTTTTCACCGATTTGAGTGATATGTTCCGTCACAGCAGCTTCGTCAGTCACATCGAAGGCATGAAATTCTGCGGTAATTCCCTCTGCGGTCAGTTCTTCCAATCGCTTTTTTCCTTTCTCTTCGTTAGTACCGTTGATGATGACCACAAAGCCATCTTGTCCTAATCTTTTTGCTACTGCGAAACCAATGCCGCTAGTAGCACCTGTAACAATCGCAACTCTTTTTTCCGTATTCATAATGTTTATTTTTTGTTGAGCCATAGTGTATTTTTAGGTCATGGCTCAGTCCGTTTTTTATTGTTTATAAGAAGTCAGAAGATAGAATATTTTATGTCAGACATATCTGACTTCTGACAGTAATGAGTATGAATAATAACTAAGCAATATGATTCCGATTGGTAAGCCCGAAGGAATTGCTAAGCGGAAGCTCGGGCTTACCAATCCCTCCGCGCTTTCCGATAGCTATCGGAATCCCTGAAATTGTCTGTTTATTTTTGATGTTACTTGGCACAATCATAATCTGATCGCGAAGCAGTCTGATTTCTCTTAATTTACAGGTTTCAAAGGCTCAATTTTACCGCACAATATCCAAACACTCGCCATAGTGATGACGGCTAAAGCCGCTCCTACCACGAAGGCTGGCGTGTAGTTTCCGCCTGCCGTCAAGATTGGGATGAGCGAAGTCAGTCCAACTGCACCTAATTTAGCTGCCATACCTGAAAAGCCTGCCAAAGTACCGACGGTTTTCTTGCCAAACAAATCACTGGGTAAAGTTTGTACGTTTCCAATAGCGGTTTGGAAGCCAAATAGAACCACTGCCATAATCAAAACGGCATTGACAGGCGCGCCAGGATTGGATAATGCCAAAAGTGAAGGTAGCATAATCACACAGCCCAGCGTGATGACCAATTTTCGCGTCTTATCCACTGTCCAACCTGCTTTGATTCTATTTTGTGCCAGTAGACCACCAAACCAAGCTCCTAACATGGCTCCAACATAGGGCACCCAACCGTAAAGCCCGATAGATTTGACGTCCATTCCGTATACTTCGTTCAAGTAAATCGGAATCCAAATGACGAACAGCCACCAAATTGGGTCTATTGCTGCCGAAGCTATAACAACGCCCCAGCTTTGCTTACGAGAAAGCATTTCTGGTGTTGATGGATTGTAGCCTTCGTCGTATTCGCCATCGTTGTCAATATCCTGATTTTTTTGCCCACTCAGAATATATTCCTTCTCTTCTTCCGTTAGCCAAGGATGCGATTTTGGTGGTGCTTTCACCAAGACCAACCAAGGAATCAGCCACAACAAACCCGTAACACCAACCAAGACAAAGATCACTTGCCAGTTGAAATGTATGGTCAAATAGGCAATCAGCGGAATGGAAATAATCCCTCCAATGGCTGCACCAGAGTTGAACAATCCTTGTGCAAAGGCGCGTTCCTTGGTGGGAAACCATTCTGCATTTCCTTTCGCTGCACCAGGCCAGTTGCCCGCTTCGGCAATTCCTAAAATGGAGCGAAAAATTCCGAAGCTCAATAAGCCATTTGCTACTGCATGAAGTGCGGTTGCAATCGACCAAACTCCAATGGACAGTGCAAATCCAAGACGCGTACCAATCCAATCGAAAATTTTGCCAAAAATCGCTTGACCAAAGGCATAGGAAAAGATGAAAATGGTAGAAATTAATCCATAAATTTCTTTTCGCTGATCGTCAGTTTTGTCTGGATAGAGATCATCGGCGATTTCCGGCCAGAGTACGCCCAGTGACTGGCGATCTATGTAATTGATGATGGTTGCCGTGGCAATGAGTGCAATGACCCACCATCGTAATCCTTTAATTTTCATGTTATTTTGCTTTGATGTAGCTTAACATTTTTCAAGAGTGGACGTATTGTGAAAATTCGTGTGGTCGCAGGCAAAAAATTTTTTAAGGAGAATTTTTTGCCTGCTCCAAGGGAGTTTGAGGGAGAAAAGCATGAAAAATTGTAGATTTTTCATGCTTTTCTCCCTTAAAATCCCTTAAGCCGAAAGTCTTTTCACCTTTGAAAAAAGACTTTCAGCGACTTCTGAAAACGAAACTTATGTCCACTTCTAAAATTTGAGTAAATGCAATTCTCAAACAAGAATGTTTAAGTTACGCTTCCAAAAAGTCTTCGCGCATTGGACTAAATACATCAATCAATTGTCCATCTTTTACGCAAGTACAACCGTGCATCACCATTGGTGGAATATAGTAAGAATCGCCTGCTTTGATCGTTTTGACTTGATCGCCAATAGTCATCTCAAATTCACCGCTTTGCACATAAGTGACTTGTGAATGATGGTGGTTGTGCAGTGCACCAACGCCACCTGCTTTAAAATCCGCAACGACCAACATGATTTTGTCATCGTAGCCATGAATTTGGCGACGAAGTAGTGGGTCAACTTGTTCCCACTCTTGTTCTTCTGCGAAGAAAAATTCTTTGCTTGTTTTTACTGTATCCATATTTTTTATTTTTCTGTATATCAGTTAGTTATATTTTTCAATTCGATTGTCGCGGTTTGTAACCGCGATACAATATGCTCGTCAAATTTAGCTTGCTGTGTTCATGAACGTATGGTATCTTAGTCATAGACCAAGACGATCAATTAGCCCCAACGGGGCGAACTGTGGGTAGAAAATTTCAATACGCCACAGTATAAGCTCCGTAGGTGCGAAATGTGTTGTAATCACAGTTCATCCCTACGGGATTTAAAGGCATTTTGAGAGATAATTTTGCTACCCATAGTACATCCCTAGCGGGATTTTGAAACACTTATTTGTTCATTTCTTTAATCACTTTTTGAATAGATTTCTCATTTTTAAAAATCCTCGAATATATCTCAACGCCGTATTCATCATTTACTTCAATTTCATCGGAAATTGTTGTTTCATAGCAATGAATAATTTCCTCCAACTTCCATTGAACAATCTTTCCATAAGGATTCAAATATGGTTTTTCGTATTTTTTGATTCCTTTAGTTACCTTCTTCTTTGCGTCCTTACTCGATATCGCTCCTACTAGAATAATTCTAAGTTCATTAGATGATTTACTCTTTTTCAGACCCTCAACTTCAATTAGAATTTTTGTCACCACAGAAAAGTAGATCGGTATCTTCTTTTTCTTTTTTCGCTCAATTCCTTCAATTTTTACCAAACTTATATACTCTACATATTCATTTTTTTGAACTTCTTTTAGCTCATTGTACCTCAAAGAAAATTCAACTCCATAAATATCATTTCCTCCGAGGGGTTTGCATCTCTTGTATTCAGACTTGAACTCTCGATAGGTATTTAACAATATCTCTTTCGATAATTTCAGTCTGTTCTTCGGTTTGTACTTTTTTAGCTCAACACTAGGATATTTGAACTTGACTTTTACCTTTATTTTAGGATTGGACTCAATTAATTCCTTCTGTTTTATCTTGAAATTCTCTAGTCCTAGTATCATTAGTCTTTGGATTTAATTATTGGTCTGATTTTTGTACAAGTTGAGACAATTAAAAACATTAATACATCATTACCTTAGCTATTGTCATATCTATAGTTATGGATTCTCCAACAATGA
>JBCDFY010000410.1:0-4352 GCA_039176995.1 Bacteroidota bacterium | reverse complement strand
GGCGGCATCAAACCGCCATGATTTGATCGAGGTTTCATAAGGACAAAAAATGGCTTTTTAGCCATTTTTTGTCCTTATGAAACCTCGATGGATTTGGATGGACTCGACGTCCATCCAAATCCACAACAAGTCGCTCTCAGCAAGCACTTTCAGTATTTGTGCAATTTGGCACACACACGCGCGTAACCTTGATTACCTCATAGTGGCGTCGAACTGCCATGAGTTGAAATGAGCGGAGATCAGATATTAGATTCCTTCTTTATTTTAGACAGAAGTTCGATTTGGGATACGTACCTTTTTCTTTCAAGCATTTCTACTCTAACCTAACCCAATTTAGCTATCTTCGCTGGACTAAAAACAGACAATAATGGCGAAAGAAATATTAGCAACTAAAAATCCTATAACTACAACAGCTTGGCAAAAATTAACTACACATTTTGAGCAAATAAAAGACGTGCATATGCGCGATCTTTTTGCAAAAGATGCTGAGCGATTTAACGATTTTTCTCTCCAATTTGAAGATATTTTTGTGGACTATTCAAAGAATAGAATCACAAAAGAGACGATGGAATTGCTGCAGCAATTGGCGATTGAAATGGACGTGAAAGCTGCTACGGAAAAGATGTTCTCTGGTGCAAAAATAAATGCTACGGAAAACAGAGCTGTCTTGCACGTCGCACTAAGAAATAGGAGCAATACACCAATTGAGGAAGATGGAAAAAATGTGATGCCAGAGGTGAGTGCCGTGCTGAAACATATGGAGAAATTCTCTAACCAAGTGCTTTCAGGCGACTGGAAAGGTTATACTGGAAAACGAATTACAGACATCGTCAATATTGGAATTGGAGGTTCAGATTTAGGTCCAGTGATGGTGACGGAAGCCTTGAAACCTTATTGGCAAGAAGGCATTCGTCCACATTATGTTTCTAATGTAGATGCAACACATTTAGCAGAAACTTTAAAGCAAGTCAATCCTGAAACGACGCTTTTCATGATTGCTTCCAAGACCTTCACGACGCAAGAAACAATGACCAATGCGCGTAGTGCAAGAGCATGGTTTTTGAAAGCTGCAAAAGACGAAAAGCATATTGCAAAACATTTCGTTGCACTTTCTACTAATATTGAAGGAGCAGCTGAATTCGGAATAGACGAAGCCAATATCTTCGGTTTTTGGGATTGGGTTGGTGGTCGATATTCTTTGACTTCTGCCATTGGTCTGTCTATTGCCACGACGATTGGCTTTGATAACTTTAGGGAATTATTGGAGGGTTTTCATGCGATGGATCAGCACTTTTTAAACGCGCCAAATGAAGAAAATCTACCGATCATTTTAGCTCTAATTGGCATCTGGTACAATAATTTCTTTGGAGCAGAAACCGAAGCCATTCTGCCTTACGATCAATATATGCACCGTTTCCCTGCCTATTTCCAGCAAGGTAATATGGAAAGCAACGGAAAACAAGTTGATCGCGCAGGCAATGCCGTGACCTATGAAACTGGACCAATTGTTTGGGGTGAACCTGGTACAAATGGACAACACGCCTTTTATCAACTCATTCATCAAGGCACAAAATTAATTCCTTGTGATTTCATCGCTCATGCGCAAAGTCATAATCCAATCGGCGATCATCATCAAAAGTTAATTTCTAACTTTTTTGCACAAACAGAGGCTTTGATGATGGGTAAAACGGAAGAGGAAGTGGTAGCAGAATTGGAAGGAAAACCGCAAGAAGAGATTGATCGTGTGCGGAAATTCAAGGTTTTTGAAGGCAATCGTCCAAGTAACTCTATTTTAGTTAAAAAATTGACTCCCAGAACTTTAGGAAGTTTAATTGCACTTTACGAACACAAAATTTTCGTGCAAGGTGTCATTTGGAATATTTTTAGTTTCGATCAGTGGGGTGTGGAATTAGGAAAGCAATTGGCGAAGAAGATTTTGCCTGAATTAGAAGGCGATGAAAAAGTGACGAGCCATGATGCTTCAACCAATGGATTGATTAATCTTTATAAGACGATGAGATGATAGAGAATATCGAATTGAGAGTGTTCGGAAAAATTTTAGATGCATTATTTTCAATAAAATATACTTGACTATTCAACACATAGGCACTCCGATAGCTATCGGAGAACACATAGTCTTTCGCAGAAAAACTACATTCTATGTTCTCTATGTGCCTATGTGTTCCACTAAAAAATGTGTTAAATTATTTTTCTGAACAGCCCTAGTATCGAAGCATAAATATCGAATAAGGAATTATGAAATTTTGCTAAGCATATGTGCACACTTCGAAGTTCAATATTCTTTATTCGATATTCAGAATATCTACAATGAGCAAACCCATAATTTTTATGTCCAAAATTTTCCCAATCAAAGGAGTAATACAAAACTACGCTTGGGGTGGCACTCAGTTTATTCCTAATTTAATTGGTACACAAAATACTGGAAACGAGCCTTTTGCAGAACTTTGGATGGGAATGCACCATCTAGGTTCAGCCATGATAGAAGGAAGCGAGCAGACTTTAGCAGCATTTATCGAAAGCGATCCTAAGGGGATTTTAGGAGAAAAAGTAGCTGCACAATTTGATAATCGTTTACCATTTTTATTCAAGATTTTAGATGTGAATAAAATGCTTTCGATTCAAACGCATCCAACAAAACAACAAGCGGAAATTGGTTTTACCAAGGAAGAACAAGCAGGTGTTCCCATCACGGCTAAACACCGCAACTTCAAGGACGATAACCACAAACCAGAAATCATGATCGCCCTGACGGATTTTTGGTTACTGCATGGTTTTCAGCAAGCCTCGGACATTCAAACAACCCTAGTAAGTGTCCCAGAATTTGCGCCACTCCTACCCTACTTCGCTGACCAAAGTATCCGTGATTTGTATCAACACATCATGGAGTTGTCTCAAGCAGAAGTAGACGAATTGCTTGCTCCTTTGCAAGAACGACTGTCTGAGGAAAATGATTGGCCCAAATCGAGTCCAGACTATTGGGCAAAGCTCGCTTTCGAGGATTACACACGCAATGGGCATTTTGATCGCGGTATTTTCTCTATCTACTTATTCAATTTAGTCAATATTCCAATTGGACAAGCCATTTTTCAAGATGCGGGCATTCCTCATGCTTATTTGGAAGGGGTGAATGTAGAATTAATGGCAAATTCAGATAATGTTTTTCGTGGTGGATTGACGCCGAAGCATATTGATGTGCCAGAATTGATGAATCATTTGGTTACTGAAGGAATTACTCCCAAAATATTGGATGGTGAAACCCTTTCTGATCACGAAAAAGTATATCGAACGCCTGCACCTGATTTTGAGGTAAGTCGAATTCAATTATCTGAAAATGAGCAATATAGCAGAACAAGCGATGCGCCTGATATTTTGATTGTGATGGAAGGACAAGTGGAAATCCGATCTGATAGGAAGAGTTTTAAAAGAAATCGTGGGGAAATCTTTTTCGTGGGTCATGGAGTTGATTATGAATTATTAGCAGAAGATAATACTGTAATATATCGAGCAAGTGTTCCAGTTTAATGTCCATTTTAGAGTGAGCGTATTGCATTGCAGTTGAAAATCGAGACGATAAAACTCGAAGTTGTATTTTTTTATTCTAAATCGTATTTTTGTAAAAATCATAAAATACAATGATCACCAACCTTCAAATAAAATCTAATCTTTCTCTTGATGAATTAATTAATGATCTAAGCCAGTTAGATACTACTGCACTTCAATACTTGATTAGTTCCCTCCAAAAAATAAAGACAGAGAAGGAACAAGAAAGCATTAGTGAACAACAAAGTTTTTGGCAGTTTATTGAAAAAATAGATTGGATCCAAAATAATAAGCAAGAAAGATTAAAACCTCTAGTAGAGGCATTGAAGGATGCTAGTGTTTCCAGTATAAACGAGTTTTCAGAACAATTAGCAACTGTTCTTAACCAGCTAGACGGTCCCGAGTATTACGAAAATTTAAAATCTCAAGCTAATGGAGTATCTGCCGATACTTTTCTCTATGCAAGATGCCAAGTAGTGGCAAAAGGAAAAACTTTCTTTGAAGAGGTTCTACGACATCCTGAAAAAATGCCTGCGGAGGCAGATTTTGAAGGCTTATTGTATGTAGCTAGAGAAGCTTATGAAAGAAAAACAGGAAGAGAATACAATTTCATACCCTCATTCATTTATGAGTCTTTTTTTAACCAAAACCTGTGGAAAGAAAAAGCAATTATATTATAACTCATGTCAAAAACTAAGCATAGCAATAGGCTAGATATTCCAAATTTGTAGATTTCTCTCATCTCAAAGTCATAGATGAAGTATAAATGATGAAGATTTGGATTATCCAGC
>JBCDFY010000409.1:0-4354 GCA_039176995.1 Bacteroidota bacterium | reverse complement strand
TATTGGCTAATGCTGTTGCCAAGAAAATGCCTGTGGAGGTTTTGGAAACGCCACCTTTAATATTAGCGACTGAAATTATTTTCCCCATAATTTATTTGTTTTACGCAAATATATCAATTGTATATACAATGCCATGCTTTTAATGTACAATGTATGTGCATTTTACACAAAAAATCTAAAAAAGTGATTTATTCATTCTAAGTATAAAGAAATAGTAATTTACTGCATTTAAAGAATCTACCCCCACCTCAAATAACCTGAAAACAAAGCAGTAACTGGCAGTGTGACTTAATATTGTTCTTGAATGCGTTGCTACGCCTCATGATAGCGAATCGAATTGGTATATCAATTATATATACAATGTCATACTTTTAATATACAATAAATATACATTTTTGTAATTGAAGAACTCAGTCGATTGTTCCTGCATAGTTGTCACTACCTAGCTCACTTCCACCCAACTCCAATAAGCTAAAAATAAAGTAGCGACTGGCAATGCAGCTTGATGTTGTTCTTGAATGTGTTGCTTACACTTCATGATAGCGAATCGAATTGGTATATTGATTATATATACAATGCAATACTTTTAATATACAATGTATATATTTTTGATTTAAGGATTTAGCCACCTGATCCTGAACAACTGTCACTACCTAGTTTACTTCCACCCACCTCAAATAACCCGAAAACAAAGTAGCAACTGGCAGTGCGGCTTGATTTTGTTCTTCAATTCGTTGTTGCGCTTCACGATAGCGGATCGCATCTGCTTTGCGTGCTTCTTGTAATTGTAGCTGCAGTTGCTGAATTTGTGGTAGAGGATCATGGGGTGCTTTCCATTTTTTGGTTTGTGTAATTTGAGCTTGCAGGTTTTGTTTGTCGTACCAATCGGTGGCGTCTTGGAAAGTAAGTTGTAGACTGTCGAGTCGGTCTTGATGATCTTGGATTGCTTTTTTGCGATCTTGTTGTGTTTGCTGTAAGAGTTTGATCTTTTGCTGCAAAGTAGCAATTCTAGGACTAGCAGAAAACTGTAGGCTATCAAGCTGGGTAGATGTTTGTATTGGTTCTACTCGCAGATCAGCAATGTATTCGGCTTTGATGTTTTTCTTTTCTTGGCGCGTATCGTCTAGCCAGAAATAAGCATCTTGATTCGCTTCGATTTGAACTTCTAGTAAGTGTTGGTCCCAAAGCATCTGATTGATACTATCGGCGGAGACATTAAAAAAGGTAGTGGTATGGATTTGAAACTGCTTGCCGGTGTGCTCTGGAATGACTTCAGGAATTATCATTTTGCTTTCTTCTAACAATAGAAATGCGCCGTCAAGTAATATAGTGGCTTTGGTCGAGCTTGGACTTTCGATGCAGTAGCCGCTGCCTTTAATGTCTTGCGTTCCTTCTTTGTAGGTATAATGCACCAATAGCAAATCTTCACTTCTGCTAAATTCAGAATGCAAGTGTTTCATCGTACCGAACAATCGGTTGTAGGTTGTCCAAAAACCATCTTGCATCAAGGGTTGTAGGAAGAGTGCAGAAAATAGGAAAAAGCCAAAGATACTAGTCTCGCTGCGAATATTGGAGGTACGAAAACGCAGTTCTGGTCGTCCTGGAATGACACAAGGGTTTTTCTTCCAAGGATAGAAAAGCGGAACACCTTGTACGGTCATCATATCAAAAAGCAAATGCGAAAAGTAGGCGAGAAAAAAGATGATAGGGTAGGGGGGAGGCAAAGTAAATCCTTTTTGAATGAGCGCGACTAGGAGTGTCAAAGTGAAGAGAGCAAGTAGGGAATGGGTGATGGTTCGATGTCCATAGTTTCGATTGAGCCATTTAGCAAGCGGTGGCATGATTCTAGAAATTAACGAGCCTGGTCGATCTATATCAGGTAGGATACTAGCAAAGATGGTCAAGCCGATGAGTTCGGGACGTTCAAAGAGATTAGCGTTGGTCATTGCACCAAAAACGCCTGTGAATACAAAACCTCCTAGAATGTGATTGGGAGCGGTCATGTGGAATGTTTTAATGTTTGATCGGCTTCGCCTTGTTTGAATGTTCGAGGGACTTCGTCCGTTTGAGTATTCTACACGGACACCTAGTATTTTCAGAATGCTTGAATATTAATCCTCTTCTTCTAGTCCTTTCAGACGATTGAATTCTGGTAGCTGTCCTGGAATAGTGTCTAGTAGATTTCTGACTTCATCAATATTGTTGGTGATTTTACTAATGTGCCATTCAAAACTTTTGCGCTGTGCTTCCTCCTCTTTTAGCCGTTGAAATTCCTTAATCATATAAACTTGGAAAGCAGGACTGAGCCAATAACAAAAGTTGAGTGCAATATCACTGTGCGCCCAAGTTCCACCACCTCTACCAGATTTTGAGAAAATACCAATTGCATTTGTTTCCGCAATCCATGTCTGTGGCGTGAGTATATTTCTATTTTGTAAGTAGCTATCTCTAAAGGTTACCATTTGGTCACCTTTTATAAAGTTAGGATTGTGCAGACTTTCCCAAGTTTCTAGAAATTCTAATGTGCTTCTGTTTTTTAGCCAACTCATAATCAAGAAACGGGTCTCTTTTTCTGACTTCTTAGCAATATCAGTAAGCGAAATGAAATCATCTTTTTCGACTTTCTCAATTCTAATTTCTAGCTCTTGGACTTTGATTTTCTTCTTTCCCATTCTATTTTCTTTTTGGCAAAACTAATAAAAGTATTAGATAAACTTCCGCTTCCCAATGGTCAATATCCTCCTGATGAAAAGGGCGAAGACCAAAAATGCACCACCGATCAAACGGAATGCACCGCTATCATCTCCGAACTCTCCACCCAGATAGCGCAAGACCATCAGCGAAGAAAGTGCAATACCAACGGGTAGGGACATATCCCATTCTGGCAAGGCTTGATTGTGGCGAACAGTTGTTAGCATTTGAGTAGTGATGACGGGTTCTCTTCTAAAGCGGTCAATTAGCTCCAGTGTATAAAGTGGATTACCGATGGTGCTACGCCAAATATGGGTTTTGTACAATTCCCAATCTTCAATGCGATTCGTGAAATCTTGGGAAGCTCGGCTGATAAGTTCGACAGCTTCTGCTCGTTTGAGGTTTTGCAATTCGATCTTTTCAAAATTAGAAAGGAAAGTGGAAAGTCGCATTGGGATTTTTCGAGCAGCGACGATCAGATGAAAATGTTCGCGCAGTTTTTCCAATACGCTTACACCATTTGGACTAATGCGTGTGGCATCATCTACTAAGATGGTATATTCATGTTTGAGGGTAATTTCACAGAGGATTTCACAACAGCGTTTGATGCTGTCTTTGGTAACGATTTTATCTAATTCTTTGTCGCGCCCAAAAAGCAATTCCGCTACGGCTTCCTTATCACCTTGCAACAAAAAAAGGACGAGTCCTTGCAAAGACTTCTTGATGCCTGTCATATCGTCTATGCGCAGGATTTTGTGAATGCCTTCTTTGGCTTGCGCTTCTAAATTATCCAGTAAATGAGATTTTCCCAGACCTTGTTCCCCACACAAATAGATGTTGACTTTCTTTTGGCAAAGATCGTGTAGCTTCTCCAGTTCCTCTTTTCTACCTACATGAAATTTGCTTTGTCCATATTGCATCGGCAGAACATGCAAATGTTTTGTTGGGAAGAACTTCAACCAAAGTCGTTTCCAGCTTGGAGTCGGATCAATCGCTTGAATCGCAGCAGACTTGCTATCTCGTCTAGCATGCAAATAGATTTGAGTGGTCTTGATATCGGTATGTCCTAACAATTCTTTTGCAGTCACCAGTGCTGCGCCTGCATTCTTTTTGGTTTCAATTAAATGCTCCACCACATTGCTTCCAAAAGTATGTCGTAAAATATGCGGATGTACTTTTCCGTCAGTCAACTTTTTGAGCATGTGCCAAACCGACTTACGCGAAAGATGTCCGTCCTCCGATTGGTCAGAAGGAAACACGTAAGCATTGGCACGAATGTCCTTTAAGTACTTCCACCAAAGTGCGAGTTTGGAAAGTACGCGCTGTGTCATATCCACTTGTCGCCGAATTTCTACTTCTCCTCTTTTCTTCAAAGTCCGTATGCTGATGCAACGATGTACACTATCTACATCCTGAATCTCTAGCTGAATCACTTCAGATACTCGGCAGCCACAGTCAATCATCAATGCGACCAATGCGCCGTACATGGCTTGTTTGCGCTCCGATTTGATTTTGCTCGTGATGGCATAGAAAAGGGCTTGCTCCTCTTTTCTGGAAAGAATCTTGATTTTTGCTTTGTTATTGTTCATGCTTTTGTGACAGTCTATTTTCTAAATAAAATAATTTTTATAAACAACAAACTGCATCAAGATTAGGAGTAAAT
>JBCDFY010000408.1:0-4391 GCA_039176995.1 Bacteroidota bacterium | reverse complement strand
TTTTTGATTTAGAATTGGAACGCGGATTAGACGGATTGAACTGATAAGGGACGGATTTTATGATGAGCGTATGGCATCGCTGAAACATTTCGCGACGATCCATAATTTTTAGATATTAGAATTAAAGGAGACGGGCGGAGTAACCGACCGCCTCCCATGAGATTTACTCAATTCTCGTCATCAGCATTTCCGTTCCTTCACCACGTCGTTGTTCGCAAGGATCATCTACTAATCTGACGGTATTGGTATTTCCTTTAATTTTGAATTGATAGATGCCAACGACATTGTAGCAGGGGCTATCCTCACTCGTATCCTTGAGGGATATTTTGTCGCCATCTACAGTATAACTTGTGACAACATTCACTGTACCGTCGTTCCCAAAGTCAATTTCCATGGTACCATTGTCTTTTATGGACAATTTATTTTTCACAAGACTTCCATCAGGTGCAACGGCATCCATCAACCAATCGCCGACAACGGATTGCGCAGACATGAAAAATGGAGTAACTAGCATAAAAACTGCGATGATTAATTTTGATCGTTTCATTGTTTAAAGATTTGTATTTAAGAATGTTGTTTTTTGAATATCTAATCCTTGAATATCGAATATCGAATATCGAACAAGGAATTACGAATGTCGAAGTTGGCGTTTTACTTGGCAAACTTCGTGATTCGGTGTTTAAGATTCGATATTCGTTATTCAATTCGCTCTTCTCTGTTCTTCTGCCGCACCCGTTTGTCGTTTCCTAGCTACTTTCACTTTATTGTTGCCGAAGCTTCTGGAATAGCTCAAAGAAAAGGTGCGTTGAGAGAAGTCAAAATCGCCATTGAAAATAAAGTTTTGAGAAGGCACATCTGCATTTCCAGTAAGCATAACGGAGTTCAGTACATCGCGTACATTGAAGCGAAGTGTGCCACCTTTGTCTCCTAGTTTCTTTTGGATACCTAAATTCAAACCATACATTTCGCCAAAACGAAGCGTACCTGAAAGGCGTGGACCGATGTAGAAGAAGGATAATTCAGCACCCATATCCATCGATAGTTTAAAGGATTGATTGGTATTAAACTGGAAGTAATTTTGTTGCAGTTGAGTCAATTGATTATCAATATAACCATTATTTTCTTGTCGATAATAAATGGCATTGGTACGTATGTTCCACCAATCGGTAATTTCTATCGGGAAGCCAATCGTGAAGGACAAAGTCTTCGTGTTTTTGAGGTTTTCAGAGGCTAGGACTAAGCGTTCTGTCACTGGATCGAAACGCTGCTGGAATCGAGCGATAGCACTATCTTGTACTGCATATTCTACGGAGAAAAAAATACTTTTGTAATTCAAATCTAACTTCACGGCATCCGTCAAAGCAGGTTGTAGCGCAGCGTTTCCTGCAAAGAAGGTATTGGGATCGAGGAAATAGACAAAAGGTGCCATTTCTCGGAAAGTCGGTCGTGTGATTCGGCGAGCATAAGATAGATTACTGCTGAATTGTTCGTTGAATTGATGCGACAAAAAGACGCTTGGGAAAAACTGTCCAAATTGGCGATCTACGACGCGACCTTCGGTTTCGGTGTCTAGTTTGGAATCGCTGTATTCGTAGCGTAAACCGATCTTTGCACTGGTCTTGGCACTCATTTTCCAATCGGTAGAAGCATAGCCAGCAAAAATTTGTTCTGATAGTTCACTATTACTGGTCAAGAAAGGATCGGGTATCCAGTCTGTACTTTCCAAAGTTTCTACTATCACATCGTTTTCAAAAGCAGAATTGACCACTTTTGCTCCTAATTCCAACTTGAATTTATCGCTGATTTGCTTGTAGTAATCCACTTTTCCAACCCAAATATCCAATGGTGTTACTTTACCTGATCGAATCAAACTTTCTTCCAGTAAGGTATTTTCTGCATCAAAAAGACGATTGTTGTAATCCGTTGGATTTTCATTGTGAAAAATCAGATAATCCACATCAAAACTGATCCATTCTTTATCATTTAGCTGATGCTTTAAGTTTAAGTTAGTACTTAAGTTTTGCCAACGATTGCGTTCTTGATTTTCACTTAATAAGACGTTGGTCAAGTCATTATTCAGGAATATTTGATTGGTGTTCAAAGCATCCATCGTCCATTTGTTATCATAGCTAGAGACCAAAGCACCCAACACGGTATTATCACTAATTTCATAATCCAAACCAAAACGCAAATTGTGATTTTGCTGAACAGGATCACGCTCATTATGTGTGCTAGAACGTTCTGTTCCTTTGTCGGATAGAAATAATCGATTCGTCTTGAACAATTGTTCTTGGCCTCTATAGACAAAAGCATAACTACCAAAAAGATTGAGTTTGTTTTTTCGATAGTTCAGATTCACATTATTGTTGGTATTGTGTCCACGACCATAGCCATAGGACAAAGCAAATGAACCATTCAAGCCTTCATCGGTGCGTTTTTTAAGTTGAATATCAATGTAACCGCCATTCCCTTCTGCATCGTACTTGGCAGGTGGCGTCGTCATCAGTTTAATGCTATTGATGTTATCGGCACTCATACCGCCCAAAAATTGTACCAAGCTGGCGATTGGCATGTAAGTCAACTTTCCATTAATCATCACGTTCACGCCTTCTTTGCTAGCAAGAGAAATGTTGTTGTTTTGCCGATCAACAACCACGCCAGGAGAACGTTCTAAGACTTCTAGCGCGGTTGCTCCTGCTGCGACAATGCTGTTTTCTACATTGATCCGCAAACCGTCTATTTCTTGTTGGTAAGGTGGTCTTTTCCCTTCGATTTCTACGCCTTTTAGCAGCACCCCTTCCGAAAGTTGAATGCTAGGTAATTCTAATTGCTCCCTAGAACGAATGCTAAAAATTTCCGAATAGACTTTATTATAGCCCATCATGTAGGCAAGAATACGGTAATCCCTAGCAATTAGATTTTCAAATTCGTAGCCTCCGTTTTCATCGGTCAATGCACCTCTCACTTGGGTGATAGAATCATCAGGATGCAATAGAATGGCATTGGCGTAGGGAATGGGATTTCCATCTTGATCTTGGATGAGTCCTGTGATGGAATTTTGGGCGAAAAGTAGTTGGTTCGTAAGGATAAAGCTGCTTAATAAAAGCAGGATTGTTTTCATTTGATTGCTCATAATGTTTTAACATCTGGTTGAATAATTGATCTTTGAAAAGAATATCACAAAGATGTAGGCAAATACTTGCTTAGCTCCTTCAACTATTCTTCAAAGACTCGGATTTTTTTGACTTTAGTGCCCTTTTCTCTAGGATTTATTTGACAATCGACTTGTTGAATAATTGACAATTGATTGATTGTCAATTTGTTGACTTAGCAATCCTTGAAATGGACTTAGTTTAAAGTATTGCATCTTTGCAGTCCTCTACGTTTAAGTAACTTACTCCAAAAATAAGTCCTCATAAAGCTTTATTTTTGATGATGTACACGAACGGGTAGTATATTTGCATGAGTGGATGCTTTGCTATGCACGAGTGGAAAATTGTTTTTTATTCAAACAATTACTTAAATGAGAAACTGGATTTATTTGCTATTACTCCTGCCTTCAATTGGTACGACACAAAGTCCGTTGTTGGATAGCTTACAACAACGATTAGCAAACCCACCAACGATTTTGCACGAAATAGATACATGGCTTGGATTAGCACGACTAGCGGTTTTTGATGGCGACTTTGATCGAGTTGAAGAGTGTACTAATCGTGCATTTCAGTTGTCGGAACAAGAAAACTACTTAGCTGGGAAGGCAAAAGCATTACTTTATCAATCACAAGCGAAAGGACAAACGGGTGCAACAGAAGAGAGCTTAATGTTGATACAGCAAGGATTGGAATTGGCAAGACAAAGTGGCGATCTTTCCACTTTGCTTCTGGCGCAATACCAATTAGCAGAAGATTATCTCTACAACAAGAATCAGGATGTAAAAGCTTTAGCAATACTGACCAAAGCCACGGAAATTGATGAAAGCAGAGTCTCACCCAAAACTATAGGGAATATCTACAAAAACATAGGACAGTGCTATTTGTATAGAAGGAAATTAGAACAGGCAGAGCAAGCTTTTCTCAAAGCATTGGATTATTTAGAACGCCCTTATCTTGATCCAAACTTAAGCATAGTTAGCGCAACTGAAATAGATGAAGGAAAACTGAATGAGGGACAGTTGTATCTCTATTTATTGGATGTATATGATAAATTTGAAGAGGATACTAAAGCTATTGAGATGGGAGAGAAAGCGCTAGAATTGTATAAAGACTTGGAGCTTAAGAGTTGCATTGCTTGGGCTTATGAAGAATTATCTTATTTGATGAGAAACATAGGCGATTTGGGGCAAGCAATTCAATACTTACAAGCTGCTACTAAAATCTACGAGGCATTGAGTG
>JBCDFY010000407.1:0-4423 GCA_039176995.1 Bacteroidota bacterium | reverse complement strand
TCAAGAGCTTCCATAGAATTAT
The DNA here is from genome assembly GCA_039176995.1 of Bacteroidota bacterium. Classification (GTDB taxonomy): domain Bacteria; phylum Bacteroidota; class Bacteroidia; order Chitinophagales; family Saprospiraceae; genus JAAUTG01. The sequence goes on along the minus strand of JBCDFY010000407.1, from coordinate 4,401 downwards.
TCTGAGGTAATACTAGAAGTTTGTAAATGACTTTGGACGCTTGACCAACACCAGCGGAACGAATCATCTGCTACTCGTAGACGGCGCGGAGCAAATGCTGATGGAATACGATTTTGCGGATAATTTGGTCTTTAGCTCGTATGGACAGACGACAGCTAGTACGAGTATCACCGTGTAAGAGCGTATGACTTATGACCACAAAGGACGACAAATAGATGCTTTCCACCAACTCACAGGCAATGCCGAAGAACATTGCAGCCGCTTGGAATACACGGACAATAGAGATTTGTTAGAAACTAGGTTTTTGGGAGGACTTGGCAATGATGATTTCCTGCAAGAAGTCAACTATTTTTACAATGGGCAAAGGTGGCTTGCCCACGATGGTCTCGGTCTTCCACGTCTATCAAAATAAAAAACGAATACCGACCGTCTCGGACTATGTCCGATAATGCAATACGTTCGACTGTTATTTTGCTTTCTATAATTATACAATGAGTAGCTTTACAAGATGAGCATAGGTTACAGCTCGGTTTGAAACCGAGCTGATCGTGGATACCTTTAAAAATTACTCCGTCAAATATTTTTTTATTTTATGATAAATCTAGCGGTTTTAAAATCTATTAAAATACTGTACATTGTCCATCTCATACTTTTACTCTTGAGCATGGAAGGGTGTTGTTATATGCCACTTGTTAAATGTGAGCCTGTTATTAAACCTGCTTTAGATATACCTAAGGTTTTAACTGATTCTATTTTTAATATAGAAAATACAGGTAAACAATACACGATAAATTCAGCATTAGCTGAAAAGAAAAGAAAGAAAGAATATATTTTGGTTGTCATCATTAATCATGATAAAGATAGTATTTTATCTTACAGCAATAGTAATTTTTATTTTATGAATGGGAAAAAAATATATTCTAACCAAGTAATTTCTTTCGATCCTGTCAATGGAATACCTAAGAACAAAATCCAAGTTAGATTTGATTTTTCTCGTGATATCTTAGAAAGTATTATTAAAGAAACAAGTTTATTTGTAACTGAAATAATCAATTACAACGGCAAGGATACAGTAAAAACAGAAATTCCTTATCATTTGGAGTTTAATTCTGATGTTTTAGATATTCCGTATCCTTGATTGTTGAATTGAATTTGTAAAAAAACAAACATGAAATATATAATCATATTTTTGTCCTTTTGGGCGTCTATTCATTAACTGCACAAAATGACAGTTTCATACATGAATATACCTACGATGCTGTAGGCAACAGGGTAAAACGCATGGAAGTCATGCAAATCAACAATGATAATATCACGATGGTCTCGGTCTTCCACGTCTATCAAAATAAAAAACGAACACCGATCATCTCGGACTATGTCCGATAATGCAATACGTTCGACTGTTACTTTGCTTTCTATAATATACAATGAGTGGCTTTGCAAGATGAGCATATGTTACAGTTCGGTTTCAAACCGAGCAGGTCGTGAGTTAAAACCTCAATTCTTTTTTTTCTTTTTGCGGGCAAGCAAACGTTGTTGTTTCTTAACGTCTTTGATTTGGTCTTTATAATTTTTGTCGGACAATACTTTTTGACCAGTTTGTTCTTCAAATGCTTCTAAAGCTTTTCCTGCTGCTGCTCCTCCTCTTTGAGCAGAAATTTTATTTTCATCAAACCCCTGATGGTCATTGCGAATAGTTTCTTGTCGTGTTTGCTCTTCTCCAAGCATAGTGAAAATTAGTTCTAAGTCAGTCATATGATCTCGGAGATTTTCACGCTTAATTTTTTTAAAATTTTTATGATCACTAGGCTTTAGACCAAATGTTTCTTCTGAAATGATAGCAGTAAGAATAGCATATTCTAATCCCTCTTTAACGCCTCTGTTTTTCCATTCATCAGTGAGCTTTGCACGAGTAAGAACAGATTGCCAACGATTTTTGATCCATTGTTCAGGATAACCTAAATTCTGATAATGACTACGAAAACGTTCTGCGATTAAATCTGGATTTTCTATTTCGTCTAAACGTTGTGAGCCAACTTGTGCAAGCCACTGTTTAAATGGCTCAGCTTTTTTAGAAGGAACAGATTGAATGATACGTAGAAGTCCTTCTCTATTGGAACAGTCCTCTTGTCGCATTTTACCGTCTTGGGCAGTCAATTTTAACCCGTGACAAATTGTCACGAGTTGAGGTTCTCTTTGCTTTAGTTTTCGCCAGTAAGCTTTTGAATTTTTACTTTCAGATAAAGCACCTACTACATCTGAAACAGAAAACCACCATTCCTTTTGATGCCATATACGCCGTATTTCCCAATTTTGAAATAGTATAAGTTTATCTTGCTGGTTCATATTCAATTATATCATATATCAAATGTATCTTTAGATGCAAATATATCAAATGTTTCAAATATAGTTGAACTTGATGATGATCTGATTATTGATTAGTTGATTCAAGTAATGGCTTACTAACAGAAACCATTTACGATGGTGGTTTCGGCGTGGACGCAGCAATAAATCCGATTTACTACGGACGAATACGCAAAACAAGGACAAGTATCTTAGATGGTTATTTGCCTACCGCTGACTTCATCGAAAATACCTTAATTTACGATGACTTTGGACGCTTGACCAATACTAACGGAACGAATCATCTGCTACTCGTAGACGGCGCAGAGCAAGTGCTGATGGAATATGATTTTGCGGATAATTTGGTCTTTAGCTCGCATGGACAGACTACTCCAAATACAGGTATCACCGTCCAAGAGCGCATGACATATGACCACAAAGGACGGCAAATAGACGCTTTCCATCAGCTCACGGGCAATGCCGAAGAACATTGCAGCCGCTTGGAATACACAGATCGGGATTTGGTCAAAACGCGTTTCTTAGGTGAACTTGGCAATGATGATTTCCTGCAAGAAGTCAACTATTTTTACAATGGACAAAGGTGGCTCACCAGCATCAATCGAGTCTCCATGATCGCCTAAGTGTTACGCACCCTCTAAAACAGGAAACGGATCGTCCCATATCTGCGATGCCATATGTTTGTTACGTATGAGCATCAGTTGTTTAGAAGAAGGATTGACTTTCATATTGTAGCAAATGTGATGAGTCTAATGCATCCAATCCATAGATTTTGACAATCCGTCTTCAGTATTACGGAAAGGTAGTACTACTTAGGCAATCGGGGATTTCATTTTCTTACTAGGAGTTTAGTACTTTAAGTGGTCTATTGAAACTATATTTACAGTATCATCAATTCCTATGAAGTCATCCCAATCATCGGAAATTAAATCTGCACCAAGATATTTTGCTGTAGCTAAGATGATGGCATCGGAAAGCTTAATTTTTCTTTTCTTTTCTATAAATGATAACTTGCTCTGCAATATCCTGCGTTACTTCAATTATTTCGAGATGCTCAAACAGTTCATCAACTAGCTCTTTTTCTTCCTAATCGTCAAAGTTGTAACCATATACTTCCATGTAGTTGACGATAGAAGTATAGAATTCTTCATACTGATCCAATAATGGTGTAACGTCAATTTTTTGTTATGACGCAAAGACAATGACATTTGAATCTAATAATGCTTTAATCCCACTCATCTCTCAATTGTTTTTGCCAAGCCGTTGGATTATTGATTCTACGAAACATTTTTTTGTGCTTCATCTTTTCAAAAACAGCAGCTAACTGTTTTTTTTGATTCGGTTTGTTGTCTATAAGTACAATCACTCGAACACGCTGATTTTGAAAATCTTTGTAGTGTTCAGGAACTCGAATCGATCCTTCTCTTACAATACTATGAAATTCAATTGCCTGCATAAATATTTCATTTTAGAAATAATAGTTTAGATAGCAAACATAAGATAAACAATTGAAAAGAAATATTAGTTCTTACCCCTTTGTAAGTAACCAATACAACATGATTCTGAAAATTCACTAATTCTAAGAAGCCATGATCGTCTAAGAGCATGTTTGGAGGACTATCTTTCTCATATCGTAGCAAATGTGAGGCGCGTAATAGCATTCAGGCATGGACTTGGACGATCTGTTTTCAGTATGATGAAAAGTTATTGACACTTAGGCAATTACAGGCAATGCCGAAATCCTTCAGCGATAATGATATAGTCCTCTTCTGAAACATAGGTTTTCAATTTTGGAAAAGCCTTATTCTGTCCAAGAAAATAGATTCATTCCTAACCAAGCGATAGCTCAATCGAATCATAAAGTGGAGAAGTCACCCCTCCGCCGTGTCTAGTAATTCTTTAGTAGGGTATTAGTCCTGATGAGTAATTGTCTAGTAAAATTTTATGATTTCCTAACAAAAGATTACAAAATTTGCCGATAAAGAAATTTTATTATAAATAACAGACTTAAATCTAGCTATTATTTTGAAGCTAGCTAGT
>JBCDFY010000406.1:0-4424 GCA_039176995.1 Bacteroidota bacterium | reverse complement strand
CCCAAAGGTTTTTTATGGACGGAAACACAGATTTTAACTTATTTTTTAGAGAAAAATAAGTTAAAATTTGTGTTTCCGTCCGAAGAGAATTATGGAGCATACTTGTTGCTCAATTTGCGGATATTGACCTGAACCATATCTGAGTCAAATGTCAAGAAAAATGTGATCTGTACAGTCGTTATTCGCATTAATAAGAAGATAGCAGCTTAAATGAGCATATGTTAGATCAAATTTGTAAACTTCAACCATCAGAATGAAAAAAGTAGATGAATAAAATTAGCTAATATTTTAACTAAAACGGCATTAAAAACGTTTTATAGCTAAAATATTAGTCATTATGAATCCATATAGTTTACGAAAACTACCTTTGGATATTTTGATGGAAACTGCACAACAACACCGTTTTTTGCGGAAACAAGTCGGGTGGACACAAGCGGAATTGGCACTGCGCTCTGGTGTTTCCTTGGGAAGTCTCAAACGATTTGAGCAAACGGGTAAAATTGCTTTTGAATCGCTGCTTAAATTAGCACACGTGCTGAACCGACTGCAGGAATTTGAGCAGCTTTTTCCACCGAATGAAGACCTGTCGAAGATTGAGCGATTGTTTAGTGACAAAACGAGGGAATAGATGGAACGTGTGAAAAAATTGGTGGTGCGCATCAACTTTGGGGAAGCTGACCTTTTAGCACGCATAGCTAAAGCAACTCTATCACTTCAAAAAAGCTTTTTCTGTAGCTCGTCCCAATTGGAATTTGCTTTTCCTTTATAGTAATGGTATTGCCGTGAATACTTTTGATGGCTTTTAGTGCAATGAGATAAGAGCGATGAACACGCATAAACAGTGAGGCGGGTAATTTGGACTGCATGGTGTTCATACTTTGGTGTACGACGTAGCGATGGTTTTTGGCATGAATGGCAACGTATTCTCGCATGCTTTCCAAGTACAAAATATCCTCAAAATCAATGCGGGTCATTTTGTAGTTGGTACGAACGAAAAAGTGGTCTCTTGCTGTTTTGATAGGTTGTTGTTCTTCAGTTGAGGAGGTGCTATTTTTTGCTGTAGCTAGATCAATTTGTGCCGTTGCTTTATTGACTGCTTGTATGAATCGTTCTAAAGAAAAAGGCTTTACCAGATAGTCGGTGACTTGCAATGCGAAACCTTCCACCGCATATTCTCGATAAGCGGTAGTTAGGATAACTTGTGGTTTATTTTGCAATACCTTCAACAAATCCAAGCCAGTTAACTCAGGCATTTGAATGTCCAAAAATAGCAAATCAATCGGCTGTCGTTGCAAGGCGGCAAGGGCTTCCATGGCATTTTCGCAAGTAGCGATCAATTCCAAATGTGGTAATTTGCTGATGTAAGCTGTCAATAACTTTAAAGCAGGACGTTCATCATCGACAATTAGGCATTTATAGTTCATTTTCGTTTATATTGATGCTTAGAAAAACCTTGTATGCTTCTGCTGTTGATTCTATTTTTAATTGATGTCTTGCTGGAAAAATTAATTCCAATCGTGCTTTTAAATTTTCCAATCCTACGCCTCCTTTTGCTCTCTTTTTGCTTTCGATTCTTTTACTGTTGCTGATGCTAAAGCGCAGGTCATGTTCTCTACATTCCAATTCACTTTTCAACCAACCCTGCTGAGTATCTTCTAAATTACCATGCTTGAAGGCGTTTTCAAATAAAGGGATGAAGAGCATGGGCGTGATCAGTGTTGTATTGACATTTCCTTTGATCTGGAAATCGATATTGAGTTCTCCTTCTTTTTTTAGTTGCTGAAGGTCTAAATAGTTTTTCAAATAAGCGACTTCCGCTGCCAGACTCACCTGCTCTTGTTTACAGTCATAAAGCATATAACTCATCATATCGGAGAGTTTTAGGATCATTTCGGGTGCTTTTTTTGATTCGGTGAAAGAGAGTGAGTAGATGTTATTCAAAGCATTAAATAAAAAATGTGGATTGACCTGAGCTTTCAAAAAGCGCAGTTCTGCTTCCAACTGATGTGTTTTGAGTTGCTTTTCCAATGCTATCTTTTTTAACCAATTATCGACTAAGCCCAAGGGAATGGACACTAATAGAAAGAAAGTGCCTGCAAAAAACATACTGCCGAAATAAGTAGGGGTAAACATTTCTTCCACCGCTGGAAATAGCATCCTCACCAATCTCCAGCCCACAAAAAATCGAAACAAAGTGGTAAAGCTCAGTAGAAGAAAGACACCCACGCCATAAATAAAGTATCGTTGTTTGTCAAAAAAATGAGGTAGCAGTATGAATAAGTGGACGTAAACTAAGATCAAAAGTCCAAATAGATTAATGCTTGTAGCCAACAAAGCGATATCCCATTGACTGAAAATGCCATGAAAGACCAAGAGCATTAAAGCAAAAATAGTTACCCAAAATAATAAATGTATTCCAATGATCCATCCTCTATATTTTTTGTGTTCTCCTTGCATTCATTTTGTTTTTGGGTAAGATACGTTTTCTTCAAATTTCACACTTTCTTCATCGTTCAGAAAAAATTCTTTGCCAATTATTTTCTTAGTTCTATCAATGCCCATTTGCCTTCTACCAACGCCATGATGCAATGTTCATAGCCACGATGCTCTTGCTCATAGAAGGTATGTCGCTTTCCGCAAAAAATAGTTTCTAGCGGTCTGACCTAGCGGTATTCTTGCAGCATCATTCTTATTCACATCACTAAATAAAATTCAAATGAGAATACTCAAATTATTAGGACTTATTACTTTTTGCTTTGTTTTCGCTTATCCAACGCTAGATGGACAAGTAAGTATTCAGACAGAATCAATTGAAATAGAAAGGAATACTTCGACTGTCAATGGATTTTTCTTAGATATTTTCACACCTATTCGTGAATTCAAAGTTAATAGAGTAGGACATATTTTATTAAGGAATAATCTTAGCGGAAGTATCTCAGATTACTGGCATTTTGGTGCTAGAGATAATGGAAATCTAGATATTGCGCGTGGCTTGCTTACTAGCAATGAGTTTGTTAGTACATCTAATGCGCTGATGACTTTTGATACTAGTGGTAATATTGGAATAGGAACGGCAGACCCAACCGCTGCCTTGCATATTAAGCATGAACCGAACAGGAATGGATTAACCATAGAAGGCAGTGGAACATTCCCCCCTGTTCCAGATCTGAATGTGGCGGCTTGGACTTTTAGCATAAGAAATAGGGATTTATACCTTTTTTATGATAGCGATGCGGATGGACCCAATAATGCCATTACACACGGAAGATTTAATAATGGCACACTAGGCGACTACATTAGCTCTGACAGCAAACTCAAAAACAATGTAAAACCCATTAGGCAAGATGCTTTGGATATCATCAATCAATTGCGTCCTGTTTCTTACTATTACAATCACGATAAAGCAAAAAGTAAGCGCGCTTATGGTTTCATTGCTCAAGAAGTGGAAGCCATTCTACCTGAACTCATTCTTTATCCAGAAGAAGGCGAAGAAAATGCGCATTTGATGCTCAATTACGATGATTTTACGCCTTTTGCCATCAAAGGCATACAAGCATTGAGTGAGCAAGTAGAAGAAAGTCAATCCGAAATCGCTGATTTGAAAGCTGAAAACGAAACCCTGAGAGCAGATTTGGCGGAATTGACAACTTTGGTAGAAGCATTGTTCCAAAAAGGAAATGCACTTGGCGTTAGCACACAAAAAGCAGAATTGCAATCTTCTGCTATCCAACAAAATCATCCCAATCCATTTAGCGAAACAACAACGATCGAATATTTCATTGCTGATGGAGTCCAACAAGCCATTTTGCAAATCACAAATGCACAAGGACAATTGCTGCAATCTATTGAGATCAAGAAAAGAGGGAAAGGAAATTTAGAATTGGATGCGAGTCCATGGAGCAGTGGAAATTATTACTACTCCTTGATTTTGGATGGAAAAACGATGCCTAGTCATCAGATGATTTTGAATTGATAAGAACTTCCCAAGTATAAGTAGTTATTTCTGACTCGTTACTAAGCCACTTTCATTACCTATTTTATCGGCTACTCTTCTTAGAATGGTAGCCATTTTGTCCGTTACTTAAATTTTAACTCGTCATTTCATAGTTGGTCGAACACTAGTCAGAGTACAAATCATCCAGTAATGCGAATAACGGGTAAAATACTCTATTTCGTGGTAGTAACAGTTTTAACTAAACTTTTGAAACTTAGTAAAGTGTTTGAGATCGCGCAACAAGTATGCTCAAAGATTTTTTATGGGCGGAAACACAAATTTCAACTTATTTTTCTCTAGAAAATAAGTTGAAATTTGTGTTTCCGTCCGAAGAGAATTATGGAGCATACTTGTTGCTCAATTTGCGGATATTGACCTGAACCATATCTGAGTCAAATGTCAAGAAAAATAAGATATATATAGCCGTTAT
>JBCDFY010000405.1:0-4490 GCA_039176995.1 Bacteroidota bacterium | reverse complement strand
TATAAGTTAGTTGGATATAACACAAATTAAAATAATCATTCATTTCAAAATACTTAAAAAATCAGCTATGAAAAAAGTAGTCATTTTTCTATTGGGCATTTTGCCGTTTTTGGGTTTTGGGCAGGAGTGTGAGAATGTGGGTTTACATTTCGATCGAAATGAAAATCATATTATGACCAGAACTCCATTACTTGGCAATCCAGATTTTACACTAGAAATACGGTTTAAATTAGATGAAAATACAAGGGTTCGCAATTCTATCTATGAGCCTATATTTTCTTGGGGACGATTGAGTTTTTTCGTCCTTGAAAATCAATCATTCCATTTTAGAGATTTTTATTTTGATGATGAATACCAACCCGCATTTGGCGACTTAGCAGTAGAGTTAGGCAAGTGGTATCATTTGGTCTACATCAAGAAGGAAGATGAAATCAGTATGCAGTTGAACGAAAGTCGAGATGGATATACGACTAATTCTTCTGATCGCCCTCCAATGAATCTAACAGGTAGATATTTTGCACTGGGAAGAGAGAATCCTCCTTTAGATGATCTTGTCAGTTTTCAAGGGATAGTTGATGATGTAAGAATATGGGATTATGCAAAAACGGATGCCAAAATAGACGCAGATAAAAATTGTGTATTGGTAGGAAATGAAGAGGGATTAGCCCTTCATTATAATTTTAATGAAGGGATTCCTGATAGAGATAATACTGATATTATAATTGTTCCAGACTTGGCAGGTGGTGATCAAAATGTGCAGATTACGAGCTTTGATCGGATTGGCGAAGGGTCTAATTTTGTTTGTACGGAGGAGAATGGGATTGGAGATTGTAGAGAAATGGAAGGCTCTTGTACAGATTTTAATGACAAAAAAATCACCCCTTCATCTAGTAGCACACTTGAAAATTGGCAAACCATTGATGGTAGTGTTCAATACTCTAACCAAGAAAGCATTAATGGTGAAGAAGATATTTACTTGAGAGCATACGATGAACCTGGTTCTTCTTGGGCTTACAATACTGTGGATTTTGCAGGTAATTGGCTTGAATTCGCAGAGGAAGGTTGTTTTTGTTATGACTTAAGAGTTTACAATAATGGTGGAGCTGCCACGCCTAACTCCAGGTCAATTAGTATTTTCAACGGAAATTCACCAGAAGATAGAAACTCTTCAGCTGCCTTTCAGCTAGCTAGCCCTCTAAGAGTCGAGGATGGCTGGGTAAAAATATGTCCTCCTTTGAGACTCGCCAATGGAAATGGAACTTTGCCTTCTAATGAATATGGTGAATGGGTTATGGGAGAAGAGGATACTGCCGAAGATTGGGACAATTTAGTGCAAAATGTTTCAGGACTGACAATAAGGTTGGATTTGACAAGTAGTCCTACTGAAATCTACGGCTACGACAACATTTGCTTCGATGAATGCCCCGTTCCAACTGACCCTTGCGACCAACTCATCCTCCAAGCCGACACCATCCGCTGTTTGGAAGACAACACTATAGATTTGGTGTTCACGGTCACCAACAATGGCAATACGCTCTTTGAAGTCATTGACTTTTACGATGATCTTAATGATGAAGTCTTGCATTCTGCTCCTGCTAATTTGGGAGAAGGCGAAAGCTATATGTTTACGCATAATGTTGATCCTGAACAAGATACGCTCTTTTGCTTGAAAGCCTTTGCCTTTAACTTTGAAGAAGGCTTGTGTTGTCACCTAGAGGAATGCGTGGAGCTAGAACCTTGTATGGATTGTGAAATGGTGAGTGCTTCTAGTGAACCACTGGGCGACAAAGACGAGCAATGTTGTCATAGTTTGACTTTGGAAAATAACAATGGCGATTTCTACTCGCAAGCCATCGCGACCATCAATACCGCAGGCGTTGTTTTCTCCGATGTCATTCCGCACGCAGGCGTCAATCTAAGTGGTGGAAATGGCAGCAATAGCATGACGATGGATATGAGTGGTAGCATTCCAGTTGGCAGCAATTTGTTCGTTGATTTTTGCTTGGATGGCGTCGTTTATGAAGAGCAAATGGAGCAAGAAGTGATTGTGGAATGGTACGGAATGCCCGACGAGGCAGGAAATGTAGAAGTCATTTGTACGGATACTTTGAGGTACACTTGTGCAGATTGTGCGGTGGTGAGGAATCAGGAATTTCAATGTACGCTGCCTATCAAAACGCTAGCTTTTGAATTAGTAGATTTACCTGATGAACCTTATGCGAATTACATTAGAGTAGATGTAATAGAGCCTGCAAACATAGGTTTCGGAGAAAATTGTGCACCAGTTTACGAAGAAGTATTAGCAGATGAAACAACATTTTTTGAACTTCCTATTCACACCTGTGAAGGTGGTTTTGCACCAATTGGTACGGTCAAGTATAGAATCACTATATTCAACGATACGACGGGCGTTTGCTGTGTATTGGATACGCTGTCTTTTAGAATCATACCCTGTCCTTCTCCTGTCAATCTGGGTGAAGATCAAAACGAAAATTCCGATGATTTGTTAAATAGAAGTATCAATATTCATCCAAATCCATCAATAGGAAAAACCAATGTGGAAGTGCAACTGCTAGAAGCAACTTCGGCGTCTTTGTCCATATTGGACATAAATGGTAAGATCGTTTTTGAGCAAAACTATCAACTAGACGAAGGAACAAATCAACTTCCACTGGATTTGAAGAAACTGTCCAATGGACTTTATCACTGTCAGATCAAAACGAAGGACAGCACTTTGATGAAGCCTTTGGTGATTGTGAGGTAGAATAATTGTTTAGGGGAGCTAAACTTAGAATTTTCCTCTTCTAGGTTATTCTTCTTCAATTTGTTGTAAATTAATTGTTTGTGTAATATTTCAGTGTTGAAGAAAAACAGAAATATTGAGATTTTAACAGCTACAAAAATAAGAAGAGAGCATAAGAACGGTGCTCTCTTCTTTAATACAACATGCGACTGCACTTTATGGATGTAGTACCTTAGAACGATATAGGATTCTTATGAAAACAGGCTAAACTTTGTAATCGGTTTTTGGTTGCCATTGTATTAATCAAAATGATTCAAAACAAATTGGACTGGACCAATATTATCTAACTGATCTATACGAGAGCTAATGATCTTGTGCTCTAAATTCACTTGCTCCGCTTGTCGTTTTAGACTTCTTGCATGATAAGGATGGTGATAGAAATCGAGTACTCTTCGTGGACGTTCTGCCTTGCCTTTGTTTTCAGCATAAATCGGCGCATCATTAGCATCCATCAATTCAAGCATATCTACACTTTTACGGTATCTTTTCGTTTGACTGGAATAGACTTTATCAATGTTCCTAACTTGATAAAAATTAAGTAAGGGCTGTAAGTCAAATTCTGTATCTCGTAAGGAAAGATCATACTCCTCAAAAACCTCTTCCCAACGCACAATATCGTAGGTGGACTGTGTACCTATGGCTACGACTGATTTTATGCGCGAGGACTCTCTTAAAATCAAGTCTTCGTTTTCTGGCTCTGCCATTTCATCATGTACGCCTAACCATAGTGCAGCACCTCCTCCTGCGGAGTTGCCATAACAAGCAATATTTTCTTTGTCAATGTTAAATTCTGCTGCGTAGAAGCGAATGAATTGCAAAAACTGCTTGCAATCTTCCAAGCTAGAGCGCACCCCATCCTCTGTTTGATCCAAATAGCGATAATTGATAGTAGCAAATGCTACTCCTTCTTTCAGAAAGGATTCGATTAAATCTGTTTGCCGATAAATGCTCTCTTTACTTCCTCTTGTGAAGCCTCCCCCGTGCATATAGATGACCAAGGGTGTAGGTCGATTTGATTTAGGAATCACAATGTCAAACAAATTGCGCTCGTGTGTACCGTAGCGAATATTTTCCGAAAATTTAGAATTACGCTTATTAATGCCAAGGGGAGCTTTTGACCAATCAAAATCCAGATTGACACTTACAAATTCTTCTCGGGTGATTTCTTCTTTTACGATTTCCTCGTTTGGTGTTTTATCTTCCTTATCGTTGATGGGCGTCGGTAAATCAGCTGCCTTTTCACAAGCAATGAAAAATAAAAAACTGAAACTGAGAATTGAAATTCTTTTCATGATAATTACTAATTGATTAATTAATTGGGTAAACTGAAGAGTAGGTTTGATTGAGATTGATACCTTAATCAGGTTGATTTATAGAAGAGTATTTCTTTTCCAGCCTTCCCCCTATCTCAGATTCAACTTTTTTTATTTTTTTTGTTTTTACCGTAGATCGTAGACTATTTTATAGGGGTGTACGAAGTCTCATTTTCCTTAACATTCCACTTGAAAACAGCCTGAGTCAATGTCAGAAAATCGCGCAACAAGTATGCTCAATAAGTCTCTTCGGACGGAAACACAAATTTCAACTTATTTTTTGGAGAAAAATAAGTTGAAATTTGTGTTTCCGTCCGAAGAGACTTATTGAGCATACTTGTTGCGCGATTTTCTGACATTGACTCAGGCTGTTT
>JBCDFY010000404.1:0-4511 GCA_039176995.1 Bacteroidota bacterium | reverse complement strand
ATGATCTTGATCTAAAAGGAGAAGTCACCCAATTACTGGCCTACAATTATCATTTTCTAGGACAATCTGATAAATCCTTGGAATATAGTGATGAATGGAGAAAGGCGGAAAAGAAAAAAACGCAAGAAGCAATAGATGCTAAAAATTATGAATTGGTATTGGCATTCAACGATAGGGTAGTAGCAGAAAGTAAGAGAGTAGAAGCAGAAAACGATAAACTAACAGCCGAACAAAAGCAACAGCTTTATCTTATTTTATTCTTATTCGCTACTATTCTAGGTCTATTGGCAGCTTTTTATGCTTATCGCCAAAAGGGCCGAAGGAAAAGAGCAGAGAAAGAGAAACAACAAAAGATTGAATCTATCCTAAAGGAAAACGAAATAAAAACCATTCGGGCAAGGCTAAATGGAATTGATGAAGAACGTGCTCGTATAAGTGAAGATTTGCACGATGGCATCGGAATTATGTTAACGGGAACGCAATTGCATTTTGAGGCTTTAGGTGAAAGATTAGATAACATGGAAGCCTCCAACAAAGAACAATTCGACGCTGCATTTAAGCTATTAACACAAACCCAACAACAAACGAGACGGGTCATTCACGATATGGCGAATCAGACTTTGTTAAACTATGGATTGATTGCTCAAGTGAACGAACTATTAAGCATGCTGAAAAAAGCAAGTGATGTAAATATTAATTTTTCAACACAAGGAATTCCTGATCCCAATCAATGGAGCAGTGCATTTGAAATGAAAATTTATAAAGTTATTCAAGAGCTGATTAACAATGCTTTAAAGAATGCGAATGCGGACAACTTGGATATTCAGATTCAACAAATTGAAAATGAATTGTCTTTGAGTGTGAAGGATGATGGAGAAGGTTTTGATGTAAATGAATCCTATGAAGGCATGGGAATGCGTACCGTAGAAAACCGAGTAAAAGACTTAGGAGGAGTTTTGAGCATTAATTCTGTAAAAGGAAAAGGCACAAATATTTTGATCAAAAATATCCACCTCAATTAAAAACAACTTCTTGTATCCCTAATATTAGGGGATTTTTCTCAAAAATAGAATAAAGCCTCGAAAAATGTACTATCTTAGATTCAGATAGAATCTTGAATAGTATGATTAACCTACTTATCGCGGACGACCATCCTATTGTCTCAGATGGTCTGGAGCGTATTTTTGAAAACAAAGAAGACGTTCATATTTCTGGGATTGTGAGAAACGGTCGGGAAATGATCGAACACCTAGAGGATTCCACCAAAGAAGCAGACGTTGTTCTGGTAGACATCAAGATGCCTGTGATGAACGGATTGGAAGCCTCCAAATATGCAATTCAATCAAAGAAAATAGACGCGCGTTTAATTCTTTATTCCATGTACGTTGACGAAGCCAAAGTGGCCGAAGCAATTGATATGGGTGTAGATGGCTATATATCGAAAGGGTGTTTAGGCAAAGAAATCTATAATGCGGTGAAGAAAGTGAAAGCTGGAGAAGTTTATTATTGTAAAGATGTTAAAGAAATATTAGATAACGCCAGAATACTATTGAAAAACAGGCCGTCAAAAAGAGAACAAGAAGTTATTGAGCAAGTAGAAAAAGGGTTGCAAGACACAGAAATTGCAGATGAATTGAATATTGCTCCGCACACCGTTCGGGATCATGTCAAGAACTTGAGGCGAAAGTTTGGAGTTAACAACCGTACTGAATTACTTCATGTCCTACGCCAAAAAGGATTTATTTAAGAAAACTACCCATTATCAATAAATCCAGGGTAACAAGTCATTCCACCATCCACGAAAATGCTCGCACCAGTAATATAATCAGATTCATCGCTTGCCAACCAAACGGAAACTTCTCCAATATCGGAAGGTTCACCAATTCGATTGTAGGGAATAAGTTTTAAGAGTTTATTCAACTTTTCAGGATTGCTCCACGCTTCTTTGTTGATTGGTGTTTTGATCGCTCCTGGAGCAATGCTATTCACTCGTATCTTTTGTTTTCCGTAGCCTTGTGCCAGCGACTTCATCAACATTTCGATGCCGCCTTTCGCCGCGGCATAATTGGCATGACCTGACCAAGGAATGACCTCATGTACAGAGCTGATATGGATGATTTTTCCAAGTGCTTTGGAAACTTCTGCACGCATTCCTCTGCGCAAAAACTCTTGTAGTGCTGCTCGAACACAGAAAAATTGCCCCGTCAAATTCACATCAATAACCTTCTGCCATTGATCCGTCGTCATTTCATGCAAGGGTGCATCTTGCTGTATACCTGCATTGGCAATTAGAATATCCACTGTTTCAAAGTGCTCAATAGTTTCTTTAAACATTGCTTCTACTTCCTTTTCTTTACTCACATCCGCCTGAAAAACAATGGCTTTATTTCCTAGATCAGCAGCCTCAATTGCTTGTACCACTTCTTTCGCCCCCTCCTGGTCGCTATGATAATTGACTATTACATTGGCCCCTGCGTTTCCGATCGCAATTGCAATCGCCCTGCCAATTCCTGAACTTCCACCTGTAACAATACAGGTTTGATTTATTAATTTCCCTTGTTTCATCATAGATTTTTTAGCTAAAACTCCCCCTTACGAGTTGGTGTTCAGTTTTCTCTATTAACAAAATTCATCGAACACAAGCAAGTGTCTTCTCCTTTTACTTATAGCTCAAAAAAATTGTTTAATAAGACTGACTACATCTATTCCCAATGGGATGGAGCGTACTAGATTAAAAAGAAAATATCATGTTAACTACCGCACCTACAGAACAAGAAACGCTTGTTCAAGCAATAAATAGATTAAGAGAAGAAGGCTACAAGGACAACTTCCAATTTATTGATGGTAAAATGGTCAATAAGGACAAAAATGACGCAATTTATGCAGCAGAGGAACTGAAGATCATTAGCTTTGAACGCTTTGAAGGCGCAACCAATCCTGCTGATAGTAGTATTTTATATGCGATGGAGGCAGAGGATGGTAGCAAAGGAAATTTTGTATCTGCTTATGGTACTTATGCAGAAAATGATGCAGCAAGTTTTATCAGGAAGGTGGCGATACAAGAATAATTTCAATTCAAGTCCAGCTAATTCCAAATTTAAAGATGAGCATAGAATCGTGAAGAAGAACAACTATCTCCACGATTTTTGTTTTTATAGAAATTAGTAGTTTTAAAATTACATCGTTGCCATCATGAAAATATACATCTTTCTGTTTTTTTCTGTTCTATTTCTCCTTTCCTCAACCTGCAATCAAAAAATAGAAATCGATGACATCAGCAATGCACCCGAAGTAATTCCAGCTGATGAACCATACGCTAACGTCTATCAACCTTTGGATGGTAAATGGAAGGGAACATTCAAGATATTTGAAGATCAGGAACGTGTAGCAGTTGGTGAAGTGGATTTACAGAATATCAATGTCGCTGATATTAAAAAGCCAAGCTTGAAAATGGTGAATAGCATAGAAGTGGAACAAACTTATAAATCAGAAAGCCCTTATTTCCAAAGAGTCTGGATTACAGATACTTATGATGAAAATGGAACTATAAAAACGGTGGAAAGCAAAGGGGTCAATAAAGTCCAAAACGGAGAAATGTGGTGCGTTGTGCATAAGCCAAACGAAACGGTTATTCACGAAGGTAGTACTGAAAGCAAAAAGACCATAATTTGGCAGAGCGCGCAGAAACAACCACAAAAAATAGAATATTTCCGCGAAACCGTTGAAGCAACCACCTACGAAATCATTGGCTACGGTTACTACGAAGGCGATGATGCCAATCTTTCGCCGAAACTTTGGTTTTATGGGCGTTACGAGCGGCAGTGATGTTGCTATTTATGATTTTAGAGTTTTATTGATTAATGTTTTACATTGCACCGAAAATACGTTGCGTATTTCTCATTCACGAATTAAATATTCTTCCTGCAAAATCTCAGTATGATGCTTCGTATGATAAATCGTGAAGCCAAATAACTCCCTAATACTTAGCATACCGAGCAATGGATGTGGCAATACGTATTTGCTCAAATCTTCTTCGCTCCACATTTCCAAAGCAGCTGTCAATTGTTCTAATTCTTTTTGTAGCGTTTCTACAATCTGCTCTTTTTGCGAGAAATCTAGCTTTTCTGGCTCAAAATTGCTAGGTGCAGTTCCTCCTGCTTTCAGTTGTATCTGATATCTCTTGACGGTCTCTTCATATTGCCTTTCGGGTCTATTATTCAAGCCAAATTTTTCTTGTAATACTGCTTTTGGAAGACGTAGCGCTTTATTGAAAGGTTTAGTACTAATAATCAGATGCTGCAATTGCTGTCCTGCTGTCCAACGATTCTCATCAGGAGCAAAGTTGAAAACTTGTTCAGTCATAGAAGTTGCTAAGCCAAAAATTGAAGCATAAATTTCACGAAGTTGAGTAGCTAGTTTCGTTTTGTTCATCTTAGTTATTTTTTGTTACTTAGTTGTATTTATGAATCAAATAATAGTAAATTAGCTTGTGCGCATCTCAAAATGTCGTT
>JBCDFY010000403.1:0-4554 GCA_039176995.1 Bacteroidota bacterium | reverse complement strand
GGCGTGGACGCAGCAATAAATCCGATTTACTACGGACGAATACGCAAAACAAGGACAAGTATCTTAAATGGTTATTTACCCACCGCTGACTTCATCGAAAATACCTTAACCTACGATGACTTTGGACGCTTAACCAACACCAGCGGAACGAATCATCTGCTACTCGTAGACGGCGCGGAGCAAATGCTGATGGAATATGATTTTGCGGATAATCTGGTCTTTAGTTCGCATGGACAGACGACTCCAAATACAGGTATCACCGTCCAAGAGCGCATGACTTATGACCACAAAGGACGGCAAATAGACGCTTTCCACCAACTCACGGGCAATGCCGAAGAGCATTGCAGCCGATTGGAATACACGGACAATAGAGATTTGATAGAAACTAGGTTCTTGGGTGGATTAGGCAATGATGATTTCCTGCAAGAAGTCAACTATTTTTACAATGGACAAAGGTGGCTTGCCCACGATGGTATCGGTCTTCCACGTCTATCAAAATAAAAAACGAACACCGATCGTCTCGGGCTATGTCCGATGATGCAATACGTTCGACTGTTATTTTGCTTTCAATAATATACAATGAGTGGCTTTGCAAGATGAGCATAGGTTAAAGCTCGGTTTGAAACCGAGCTAATCGTGGTAACAGGGGCTATCCCATTATTTATTGGAAAATAAATTTTATGAAAATATGTTGGAAATTTTATCAAAACAAGAAATAGATAAGATCAAAAAAATAGGAAAGATACCTACCGAAATTATTAGTTCAGATCAAGTAAAAATTGATGATGAACGCTCAATTCTCGAAATACGCTTAAGTTCTTTGGATAAGAACGCTGTCGAATATGTAGGATTCCAAGATTTGATAATCAATTTACGTCAATTACAGAAAGACACTTATGGAATAAGACAGATGATGAAAAGTGAAACGATGATTTTAGTGCTGTATAGTAATGTTGATAAGTCACAAATTTATGGGTGGTATTACATACCTATGTAAACGATCTATTACCTCTTTATGTAGAAAAGATAGAACCCATGATCGTCTAAGTGTCTCGCACCTTCTAGAATAAGAAACAGATTGTTACACTAGACTTGGACGATCTGTTTTCAGTATGATGAAAAGTTATTGACACTTAAGGCAATTACAGACAATACCAGAATCCTTCGGCGATAGCGATATAGTCCTCTTCTGAAACATAGATTTCCAATTTTGGAAAAGCCTTATTCTGTCCAAGAAAATAGATTCATTCCTGACCAAGCGACAGCTCAATCGAATCATAAAGTGGAGAAGTCACCCTTCCGCCGTGTCTAGTAATTCTTTAGTAGGGTATTGGTCCTGATGAGTAATTGTCTAGTAAAATTTTATGATTTCCTAACAAAAGATTACAAAATTTGCCGATAAAGAAATTTTATTATAAATACTAGACTTAAATCTAGCTATTATTTCGAAGCTAGCTAGTAGGTCTAAATTCTATTTGAGGCAATCGCAAGAAATCCAACGCTTTGTTGATCGGTTTAACTATTGATTCGTTTAGCGCTATTTTTTTTGCTTCCCTAATTGCAACTTGGATAAACAATTAAATAACTCAACGAATAAACAGATTCGCTTTTCTTGCGATTGCCTCAACTCTATTAAATAATATAAGGTAAATGACGAAGATTTTTATAGCTTTTTCGCTCGCGGGAATAACATTGCTATCCTGTGCATCACCTAAAAATTGTGATTGTGATGAAAAGAATCAAATGGAACCAACACAAGAACAAGTTGATTTTCTCGGCACTACTAATCCCGATCATTTGAGTGCAGCCTCCAAACGGGCACTAGAATGGGATAAGAATCTGACCAGTGATTGGTTCGGTGAATTTACTCAATATGATCTTAAGGGAGACTTAGCCTATGAAGAAGGGGTGGTAAGGCGAGATCCTAGTGCCGTAATCAAAGTTGATGATAAATATTTCGTGTGGTACAGCAAAAGCGTCGGCCCAACGCAGGGATTTGCTGGTGACATTGAGCATACTAAAGTATTTCCTTGGGATCGCTGTGACATCTGGTATGCTACTTCAGATGATGGCTGGACATGGAAAGAAGAAGGAATTGCGGTACCTAGAGGAGAGAAAGGTTCTTATGATGATCGGTCTGTTTTTACAACAGAAATCATGGTATGGGATGGGAAGTATTATTTAAGCTATCAAGCAGTGAAATCACCTTATACGGTGCGGGTGAAGAACCAAGTAGGAATGGCTTGGGCTGAGTCGCCTCACGGGCCTTGGACAAAAACAGAAGAACCTGTTTTGAGTCCAGCCGATAATGGAGAATGGCTGGGAGAGGAACAAAACAGATTCATGGTAAAGAAGAAAGGTGATTTTGATAGTCACAAAGTACATGACCCATGTGTATTGCCTTACAAAGGGAAATTCTACTTATACTATAAAGGGGAACAAATGGGAGAAGAGTTCACTTGGGGCGGTCGCCAGATTCGTCACGGCGTGGCGATTGCAGATGATCCACTAGGGCCTTATACCAAGTCACTCTATAATCCAATTTCCAACAGCGGACATGAGATTTGCGTATGGCCTTATAAAGGTGGAATTGCCTCTCTAATCACAACGGATGGCCCGGAGAGAAATACGATTCAGTGGTCACCCGATGGGATCAACTTTGATATTATAGCAAGTATTAAAACGCCTCCTCATGCGATTGGTCTTAATCGTTCGCTAAATACAGAAGAACCTTTCGCGATCTTTGAATGGGGACTCACCCATAGGTACGCAAGTTATGATTATCAACATATCAAAAGGTATCAAGGTAAAAGACAAAACCGCATTGTAGGAAGAGGAGAAAGTTCTGGAACTGCGAAGAAATAGTCGTTGAGTGCGCCTGCTCCCTTTTTGAACCACTAAGGCTCATGGCTCTAAAGTGCAAGCGCAAGTATCAAGTGCAATTTCAAAAAGCGACAGGGACAAAAACTTTTTCTTTGCAAACTTTTACAAGTAAGTAGTTCATAGCAGCAAGCTGCAAAATAGAACATATTTTATGGAAACACATATCCACATAGATTCACATAGTAAAGTATTTTTTCTGCGAAAAAACTATGTGTTCCTACTGTGCCTATGTGTTTCATTTTCAAAGTATTATATGTCATTTGAAATAAAAATTTTGTTTTTTCTGCAAACTTTTACAAGTATATAATACTGATAAGTAAGGAGTTATTGTTGTGATTATCAAATAGTTGCTTTCTCATTTATCTCTTGTTTTTTAAGGACATATTACTTGTTTTGCGCCTACTTATGCTACTTGGAAAATTTTGATTTTATTAAAACCTCACAAATAGGTTTCTAAGTTCAGACGCTTGTTATACTTAAAACAGCTAAGAATTATAACTTTTGATGGCAGCTTTTCCACCCCATCCGCCAGCGGTTCATTCGCTTGAAAGTGTTTTAACTTTCATCCTTTGGAATCGCTCATTCATTTTCTACTTTTAAACTGCTCAAATATCCAGATATGCTTACAGTTTCAAAGCAAAAACTAAGAATAAAATCTTCTCCTCAAAAAATACAATTCTCAACTGTTTTAAGTATGTAAAAATGAAATAGATGCACATTAACAAAATAGCTTTTTTCCTCTTTTTCCTTGCCTTTTCTTGCTCCTCCGTCAAAAACAAGCAGATTGCAAAAGAGTATGAAAAATATGATTGGGAGGAATTAATTGATGCCGACTTATCGCAATGGGATAACTATTTGGGTTTTCAACACCAACCCGGATACGA
This sequence comes from Bacteroidota bacterium, assembly GCA_039176995.1. Classification (GTDB taxonomy): domain Bacteria; phylum Bacteroidota; class Bacteroidia; order Chitinophagales; family Saprospiraceae; genus JAAUTG01. Next base: position 787 of record JBCDFY010000403.1, on the reverse strand, counting down.
CGGGACACCTCCCAAAAACGAACAAGGAGAATTGATTGCTCCAATCGGCTTGAACAACCCTGATTATCATGTTTTTACTACCTTTCAAGAAGAGAACCATACGATCATTAGAAATAGTGGTGAATACTATGGTTGCTTAATCACTAAGAAGGAATACGAAAACTATCACTTCCAATTAAAGTACAAATGGGGAGACAAAAAATGGGCTTACCGAAAAGACTTACTCAAAGATTCTGGGATTCTTTACCATTCGATTGGGCCAATGGCAGTTGAATATTGGAGAGCATGGATGCTTTCTCAAGAATTTCAAATTATGGAAGGTCACACTGGTGATTTTTGGAGTCAAGCAAATTCTGCCATTGATATAAGGGCTTATAAACCAGAGTCTAACCTAGACCCTATGGCACATGAATCTCAAGATTATTTAACCATAAGCATGAATAGTCCATACAGAAACTATTGTCTAAGAAGTGGTAATTATGAAAAACCGCATGACGAATGGAATACCCTTGATTTGTTTTGCTTTGAAGATAAGAGTCTACATGTTGTAAATGGTGAAGTGGTCATGATTTTGAAAAATTCAAGGTACATAGATGAAAACGGTAATGGTATTCCGATGACAAAAGGTAAGATTCAGCTACAGAGTGAGGCGGCTGAAATATTTTTTAAGGACATTAGAATAAGGAAAATTGATGCGCTTGCTCCAAGTCATAAAGTTCTTTTTTAATCACTGTGAAGCTCTAAAAACTTTGCTTTACAAAACGAAATTTACCATGACTATTGATAT
>JBCDFY010000402.1:0-4570 GCA_039176995.1 Bacteroidota bacterium | reverse complement strand
TTCATGCAGTCGCATCCGAAAATCTACAAAGGAGGATTTTCGGATGCTCCAAGGGTTTTTTAAGGGCAAGAAGCGTTAAAACTTTAACGCTTCTTGCCCTTAAAATCCCCCTAGCAGAAAGTTTTTCACCTTTGAAAAAAACTTTCTGCGACATTTTGAGATGCACCCATCAGAAGTTATTGTTCTTCTATTTCTTGATTGACACTATCTTCTGGATAAGTTCCCCCACAAAGCCAACACTTTCTTATTCAAAAATTATTACAAAAACACATTTAAAATGAAAGCGCATTTTCTTGCAGTAATAGCCCTATTATGCTATCTATCAAGTTCTGGACAGTTTTCCAACCAATTTTTACTTTCTGATCCCAATAATTTACAAGAAATCAATGACATAGACATAGATGAAGATGCCAATGGCAATTTCGTCGTGGTTTGGGATCAAGAATTTGGGGGAGCTTTTTCAGAAGATAATGGCAGCATTTTTTTCAGACGCTATAACAGCAATGGTGTGAGCCTAGATACAGAGCAAGAAGCTGGCGTGGGAATAGGCTACCCTAGAGTGGATATGAGAGCGAGTGGTAGTTTCGTCATTGTATGGTCAGATAACAACGAAGATGCCATTGAATGTAGCGTGTACAATCGGTTTGGTGATCCAGTTAATGAAGATTTTGTTGTCGCAGGTCCTTTCGGTAATTTCGATTTTATACAGCCAGATGTAGCTATGGATGCCAATGGGAATTTTGTCGTGGTTTGGGAAGAAAGCAATTTCCTTGCTGGTGATTACAGCATAAGAGGTCAGAGATATAACGCTAGCGGAACTAAGCTTGGTAGTTCTTTTGTCGTTAGTCCTAACAACGGGAATTTTAAGGGAGATCCTAAAGTAGAAAGAGAGGAAAATGGAAATTTTATCGTCATTTGGGAGGACGTTACTCAGAATATTATCTATGGACAAAAGTACAGTACAAATGGTACTAAACTAAACGCTGAATTTAGCATTTCTAATGCTTCACCAGTAGCAGTTGAGACCTTAGCCAACGGAGAATTTATTGTGCAAGGTACAAGATCAGGTAGTTCCTTTATTCAATTTTTTGATAGTAGCTCTAATAAAGTTGGTGGAGAAATAGCTGTAGAAGAGGGACCAATCGATGTAGAGCCAAATGGAAACTTTATTAATGGATGGGTGGAAAATGACTTTGTTTATGCACAAAGATATGCTCCTGATGCTAGCAAAATTGGTTCACCAGTCATAATCAGTAATAGTAATCCTGACTATACCTCTCCTGCCTTCTCATTATCATCTACTTGCGATTTTAGAGGGGTTTGGATAGAAGCAGATGCTACCCTAGGACCTTTCTTCGGCGTAAGGGGCAGAACTTTCTCCGCTGATAATAGCTTACCAACGACTTGCTACGAGGATTTAGACAATGATGGATTTGGCAGCATGGGAAGTACTATTTTTCTTTGTGGAGCATGTGAAGGAGATTATGCTGCTAACCAAAATGACTGTAATGATGATCCTAATAGTAATGGCGCATCCGTTTCCCCTGCCAACGATGAGATTCTTGGTGATGGAATAGATAATAATTGCAACAGTAAGGTAGATGAATCGCCCTTTTCAGTGGTCAAAAAAGAAAGTGCTTGTATCAACTGCACAGAAGAAATAAGTAACTCCAGTGTAGCACTAGATATACAAGGTACTAATAAAGGCGTATTGTTTCCTCGCTTAGTAGGAACTAATGCCATTACCAATCCTGAGAATGGACTAATCATTTACGATAGCACCGCAAAATATCTTAGATTTCACGATGGAAACAACTGGAATGATATTAGACCCTCTATATGGGAAACCAATGATGTCGAAAATATATTTTCACCCACCAACACTTTTGTAGGAGTAGGAACAGATAACCCAACAGCCCGACTCCACGTAGCAAGTCTTGATGAAACAGCCGTGTTTGAATCTGGAAATACAGATAACTACATTGGGATTGGAAATACGATCAATGGTGAATTTCGCAGAAAAGGTTATTTTGGGATGTTTTCTGGTGATGAAGACATAGACATAGGCACTGGATACGGCAATACCGCAGGAAAAGTGCATCTGGTCACTGCATCTACTCCTAAAGTGACTTTGCTGAATAATGGAAATTTGGGTATTGGAACACAAAATCCAAGTAATAGACTGGATGTCAATGGCGATATTGCCTTGACAGATAATACGGGTAGAATTGAGTTCAGAGAAGATGGTATCGTCAAATCTTTTATTAACTGGAATGGTAGTACACTTGAAATTGAGAACAATGAAACTTCTGAAGGTGACATCAACCTTGATGCTAGTGATGATATAAATATTGATGCAGTCGATGACGTCTTTATTGACGCAGCCAATGATGTCTTTGTAGAAGCAGTTGATGATATATTCTTCCGAGCAGGCAGTACAAATGCAACTAGAATGCTCATTGACCAAGGTGGTAGGACTTACATAGGCACAACTTCACTAATTAGTGCCCAGCTACACGTTCAATCATCAGAATTTCTCTTTGGCGTTCGAGGAAATAACAGCGTTACAGGCACTGGTTCTGGCTATGGCATATACGGTCTTGCTAATGGAAGTGGCTCAGGAACAAGATATGGTGTATATGGCTTTGCCTCCACTGCGAGCACTGGTAATTTATACGGCGTCTATGGCAGTACTTCTGTTGGCACTGGACAATGGGCAGGCTACTTTAGTGGTGATTTTTATCATACAGGTTCTTTCACTTCTACCTCTGATGCTAGACTGAAAAAGAATGTAAAGCCAATAGATGGAATGCTAGAGAAAGTCATGCAGTTACAACCTAAGAGCTACAAGTTTAAAACTGAAGAATACGACTATATCAACTTAGCACAAGGCAAGCAAATAGGTTTCTTAGCGCAAGAAGTAGAAGACATTTTCCCTGAATTGGTAGAAGATGCACCTCACACTTTTTTAATCCATGATGATAAAGGAGAAAAAGGCAATGCACTTCGAGAAGAAAAGAAACTACAGATCAAGAGTTTGAGCTATATTGGTTTCATCCCTGTCCTGACGGCTGCCATCCAAGAACAACAAACCCAAATCGAAGCCAAAGACAAGCGCATAGAAGTATTAGAGGAAAAAGTAGAAGAATTGGAAAGTCTAAAAACGGAAATGGCAGCGTTAAAAAATAGGATGCAACAACTCCTCAACAAGGATAGAGTACAGTTCATGCCAGATGGCAATACTTCATCTGAGGACGTTCCTTCACTACAACAAAATACACCCAATCCATTCAATGGCATTACAAGCATCACTTACTATATACCAAAAAATGTAAACCAAGCATTTATCCAAATCACAGATGCGAATGGTAAGATACTAGAGCGTTTTGAAGTGGCGGAAAATGGTCACGGTACACTAGAAATAGATGCTACTCGTATGCAGACTGGACAATATTTCTACAGTTTGATCTTAGATGGGAAGGTATTTGAGAGTAAGCAGATGTTGTTGGCGAAATAAATGCACCTTTCTACCTTAAAATAATGATACAACGACCATCAAGTAGCCTGTAGCAACTTGATGGTCAACTTTTAACGAACTATTTCCGCAATCCCCAAAAGTACATTAGTATTAATTTGACTGATTACTTAGTTTTTAATTAGAGCTTGTCTAAAATTGGCTTTTGAGACGACTGCTGACAAATTTTGTTCTGTACAAGGCGCGAAGAAAGAGCATAACGAGTTATTCGACTGATTGAGTAACGTAGTACAGGAGAAAATTTGGCGCAGGTAGTCCGAAGTGTTAAATTTAGACAAGCTCTTAGGCGTGTACGAAGTTTCAAAAATATCTGAAAATAATTTCCAAATAGTTCTTGAGTGATTTTTGTCATCGACTAGGAACACATCCGAGGCAAATGTTAAAAATTTCAAGACTTCGTACAGCCCTAGTTTTTAATTTGAAACCGTAAGCATATCTAGATATTTGAGCGACAGGTACATCTTATTTAAGTAAATTAAAACTCATAATTCAGTTCATCACTAGCACCCTCTTACTTAACTCAGTATCTTTGTTTGAGTAAGTCAATTCAATGGTCCAGCTAGTTTCAATGCAAAAGTATTTTGTTCTCCCTCTACTGTTATTCCTTTTTTCATCTTCATTCCCCTCTGTTCTTCAAGCTCAACAGCCGTATCAACTAACAAAGCGTTTTACACCCGCTGATGGACTTGTGGATATTGTTACTCGTGACGGTATCACAGATACTCAAGGCTATCTATGGATTGCCACCAACAGCGGACTTAGTCGCTATGATGGACATAGCTTCAAAAATTTCTATCAAAATCTATCGGATAGTACTTCGCTTTGTAGCAATGTAATTAGTGACTTTCTCGTAGATAAAGCTGGGAGCTTATGGATGGCTACTGACTTCGGGTTGGCGAAATATGATCCAGAGACAGAGGCGTTTCAATGTTTTAGACAAGGATTTAAAGATTAAGAAATCAAAAAAAAAAAAACTTTTAAATTAAATTATTAAAATGAAGAATGCATTTTTTTGTTTGGAACTTAACGCACGGG
>JBCDFY010000401.1:0-4608 GCA_039176995.1 Bacteroidota bacterium | reverse complement strand
GTTGTGTTTTTTTTTGTTTAAAACCAAACAAAATGGTGCATAACCGCAAAGGGAGTTTTAATTTTGGTTTGTACTTTTTGAATGGGTTGGGACGATTCTTAACGCGTCCCACGCCTTAGTTTCTTCTTATTTTGTCAGAATCAGGATTTCCAAGATTATAAGATTTTTGAGATTTAGTTTGTACACAACCTAAAATAAATCCGTTCAATCCCCATCCATACGGACAGATTACGGGTAAACTGTTAAATCCGTGTCCAAAGAACAAACTTTTACGAACTTCTCCAATCAAGCATCCGTCTTCCCGATATTCCAGACCAACTCCGTTTGTCCATTATCACCCACTTGAACTTGGACTTCTTCTACTTTGGATAACTTGCTCTCGCTTAGCTTGTTACCCATTGATTTCCAGCCTTTTACGTCAATAAACTCCGCTAAATCTACTTCTTCTTCTAACTTTTGCCCTTTCACACGCATACTGTATTTAATGCGTGGATTTTCGGTCAAAGTAGCAAAATAGAGCTTAGAAGAACGATGGTCAGTAATGAAAGGGAAGCGTTGTCCTTGCTTGGTGGTTTCAATTTGGAAGCGTTTTACCATCGTCCAACCTTTGCCGCCTTCATAATAAACCGCACTCACCGCAGCTTCTGGATTAAACTTAGCAATGTGCATAATTTCTTTGGGTTCGTAGCGATTCGTCAACTCAAAATCGGTCAACTCATACGAGCCATCTTTGTAAATGACAAAAATTTGATCGCCTGTATCGAAATCACCCAAATGCAAGCCACGTTCTTCGGTATTGAGGCGACCGCTGACTTCATCCATATAAATTTGGAGTGCGCCGAGTGTGGATTGCCCTACTTCTTTTTGCGTAATTTTTCGGACTGGGTATTTGGTTAAAATATTACCATTCGCACCGCGTCCTTTGATGGCTAGTTCCCCAAAATCGAAGTCAAATTGCTTAATTTTTGCTTTTGCACCTTGCGTCAATTGAATTTGAATGATTTCGGATTCGCCGTTTGGATTCGCAGTGAAGTAAGTCGTTTTTGAGCCCTTTACCCCTTTGGTCAAATCGTATTCTCGATCACGCGTAATGGCAGAAACGTTGAAGCGTTTGACGTAGGTTCTTCCACTTCCTGCGTCTAAATACGCCATATTGTAAGTCGTTCGCTCATCTCCTTTTTTCCAGACATCAATGTGAATGACATTTTTGCCAACGAATTTCTTGCTTTCGATGCGCGACACCATGAATTTTCCATCTTTTCGGAAGATGATAATGTCATCAATGTCGGAACAATCGCAAATGTAGTCGCCCTCTCCTTTTTTCAAGCCATGACCAATGAAGCCATCTTTTAGATTGGCGTAAAGTTTGGCATTGTTGGCAACCACTTGCGTCGCTTGAATAGAATCGAAAGTGGTGATTTCGGTTCTGCGCTCTTTACCTTTACCGTATTTAGCCAACAGATCCTCAAAGTAAGCAATCGTAAACTCGACCAAATGCGCCAAGTCGTGTTTGACTTGTTTAAGATCTTCTTCGATTTGCTGAATGCGCTCGTCGGCTTTGAATTTGTTGTATTTGGAGATGCGTTTGATGCGAATTTCAGTCAAGCGCGTGATGTCTTCTTCAGTGATGTTGCGCAAGAGTTTGATGCGCTTGTCTTTTTTATCTGAATACGCTTCATCAGCAGGCGTCGTGACGTATTTGCGCAGTTCAGCATCAATAATTTTGATGACTTCTTCAAAACTTTCCGCTTCTTCAATCTCCCGATAGATGCGATTTTCAATAAAGATTTTTTCCAAACTCGCAAAGAACCACTTTTCTTCTAGTTCGTGTTTCTTGATTTCTAGTTCTTGGCGTAGGAGTTCTTTAGTATTCTCGGTGGAGCTTTGCAGTAAATCTTCTACGGTTAAAAAATACGGCTTATCATCAATTATGACGCAAGCATTTGGAGAAATAGATTCCTCACAGCGCGTAAAGGCATAAAGCGCATCCATGGTCACTTCAGGAGAAATACCTGGTGCGAGTTCAATTAGGATTTCGACATCTTTTGCGGTGTTGTCATGTACTTTTTTGATCTTGATTTTACCCTTATCGTTGGCTTTTAGAATGCTATCAATCAAAGAAACCGTTGTTACACCATAAGGCAGTTCGCGAACGGCAATGTGCTTCTTGTCCACCTGCTCAATTCTCGCGCGCACCTTGATTTTTCCACCACGCTTTCCACTTTTATAATCACTCACATCTACCATACCGCCTGTCTGGAAATCAGGATAGATTTTGACTTTTTTATCCTGTAATATTTTGATGGATGCCTTTATCAACTCAATAAAATTGTGCGGCATAATCTTGGTGGACAAACCAACTGCAATTCCTTCCACTCCATTTGCCAATACCATTGGAAACTTCATTGGTAAAGCCACGGGTTCTTTCTTCCGACCATCGTAGGACAGTTGCCAATCGGTCGTCTGCGGATTGAAAGCAACGTGTAACGCAAATTTGGTCAAGCGTGCTTCAATGTATCTTGGTGCAGCCGAATTATCGCCTGTTCGGACATCACCCCAGTTTCCTTGGCAATCAATCATCAAATCTTTCTGCCCCATATTCACCAAAGCATCTCCAATCGCCGCATCGCCATGTGGATGAAACTGCATTGTCTGCCCAATGATGTTCGCCACTTTATGATAACGCCCATCGTCCATTTCTTTCATCGAATGCAGAATGCGTCGCTGCACAGGTTTCAAACCATCGTACGCTGCTGGCACTGCACGCTCCAGTATTACATAGGAAGCATAATCCAAAAAGTAGTCTTGATACATTCCCTTGAGGGAGATGAGTTGTCCGTTTGTATCTGTCATTGAATGTTATCTGATTAGGATTTCTGTTGTTGATTTGAGAATAGGATGGGAATGCGAATTGGATGGATTAAACTGATTTTCGCGGATTTCTTTTGAACCACTAAGACACTTAGAGAAGTAAGGCTATTTAACTTTAATCTTTTGTCTTATCTATTTCAAATCTTAATCCGCAAATTTAACACAAAAAGTTTTTAAAAACAAAAACTTGAAATATTCGATTTAAGTAAGCATTATTAGATTTCTGAGAGCAACTCTAAAAATTGAGCTTTAGAAATCACATTGATCTTAGGAAATTTTATTAGGCTTAATACTTTGAAGTCTTTATCGTCTGTGACCAAATAATCTGCATTTGCAGCTACGACACAATCAGAGAACTTATTATCATCCTGATCTTTTGATAATAGTTGCCAAAAGTAATAGATAGGTATTTGATAAGCGAAAGGAGAACGCAACAGCGCTTTTATGGTATTTTCTGCTGTTTCTTTTCCCATATGCTCTTCTATCTTCTCTTCATACTCTAGCAAGATATCTGTGGTCACTGCTATTGAGTAGTCTCCTTGAATTAGTGAAGTGAAAATTGGATGACTATCTGATTTAGAAGAGATGGAAACTAGGACTACATTGGTATCTAATATCACTATCATGCTTGTTGAGCTTTAGCAATATGTTGTTGCTGGGATAGATAAGGCGTTCTCATTTTCTTCTTCATCCACTGCTCCATCGTTTTATTGGAAAGCTTTTTTTCTTCCCAAACCGCATCCGCAGCAACAATGGCCCTTTGCGCATAATACATACTGAGTAAATGCTTGATGTCCTTTAGCTCTTCATCAGAAACAGATGCTGAATAAAGCTCCAAAAGTTCTAATTGGAGGTTACTCATTTTATTATTTGCTATCATCAAAATGATCTTTTTTCTTATTTAATACGACGGTTATCAGTACTTTATATTAAAGAATATTAAATATGTATTATCGTAATTTACAAACACAAATCTAACACAAAAAGTTGCTAAACGCAAGGTCATCAAAGAATAGAAGTTTGAAACAAAAAACTTGCAAAGGAAGCTACCTCTATCAACGACTAGTAGAAATTCTAGCCGCTTGCTTCGCATTGATTTCCTTCATTAGATTTTCGAGTTGAAAACTTTTGATTGAACCAGCTTCCAGCGTAGAAAGATCAGTCTGAATGAATACGCATTTAAAATCTTTGAGCATTGACTTTAGTTGCTCTAGTGGCAGGGTGGAATTTTTATCTGTAATGATTTGTGGTTCTATATTGAATTGAACGCGCTTCTTTAACTCGTTCAGCAAATGAAGGAGTTCGTAAAGTTCTCCAAGAATATCTTCTGTTATTACTTTCTGAATAGAAATTTTGTCCTTAGAAAGTTGCAAAGAGTGAATTGCGATTTCCTTTAGGAAAGCTTCATCTGTTAAATGGATTCGATTCAAATTCTTGTAACCAATTTCTTTTGAAAAGTTCCCTACGAATTTTTTTAAGAAGGCTCTGTAATAATTTGCATCCTGAGAATCAATATTGACGGGCATCGGCGTTCCGAAAGCAATTAGTCCTTGGCTATAGGAATTCAGATAGGAAAGGTAGTTTTTATCGAATTGAACGGAAATGTTCATTTTTTCGGTATTCCCATCAGATTGGAGGTTGAGATCATTGATTTTGTTCTGAAACAAATTCAAATTTTGAAGCAAAAAATTCTTGTTCTTGCCTTGTAGCAAGTCGAAGGAAAAGTTCAGTTTTTCG
>JBCDFY010000400.1:0-4638 GCA_039176995.1 Bacteroidota bacterium | reverse complement strand
CGCTTGCACAAATCCGTCCCACAAAAGGCGATATCCCAAAAAATATTGCAGCACATCAAAAATTCATTCACTCCGCAGTCGAGCAAAATGCAAACGCCATTTTCTTTCCAGAACTTTCCTTGACGAGCTACGAACCTGAATTGGCAGCAGATTTGGCAATAAATAGACATGATGCTAGACTAACTGATTTTCAACAACTTAGCAATAAATACAGCATAACCATTGGCTCGGGTGCACCTGTAAAAACTGAAAAAGGTATCCATATCGGGATGCTGATTTTCCAAGCACATCAAGCACAACAATGCTATTTCAAACAGCAACTACACGAAGATGAATTGCCTTACTTTGTGGAAGGAGAAAAGCAACTTGTCATTGAGTTGGAAGGAGAGAGAATTGTGCCTGCTATTTGCTACGAATCTTTGCGGGCAAATCATGCTGCTCATGCTAATCGTTTGAATGCAAGTATCTATCTGGCGAGTATTGCTAAGCCACAAGGAGGTTTAGAAAAAGTAATAATACATTATCCTCAAATTGCGAAGCAACACAATATGATCGTAGCGATGGTGAATTGCATTGGCTTTTGCGGTAATTTTGAAAGTGTTGGAGGAAGTGGTGTTTGGTCAAAAAAGGGAGAACTGTTGGCGCAAATGGAAGATAAGCGAGAAGGTATTTTGGTCTTTGATACAGAGAGCGAAGAGACAGAGATTTTCTACTTTTGAATGTGACTATTTACCACAATAGTCACAATAGTTGATTTCTCATAGAACACAGAGTAATTATATTCAGCGCTTAAAGGGAAAAGATGGGTTTCCAAGTTATGATTACAATAATTTGCACGACTTCACTACGACTTGAGTAGTTTCAAAAACTATGCGAACTATATGAAAATGCTATATGAGCTATGTGGTAAACAATTACTTTTGAGCCATGAAAAAGATCGTTCTTCCTGCTGAATGGCATCCACAAGACGCTATTCAATTTACTTTCCCACATCGCAATACAGATTGGATTACTAATTATGAAGCAGCAGTGGAATGCTTTGTCAATTGCATTGAAACCGTCAGTCGATTTCAAAGAGCAATCGTCGTTTGTGCAGACCAAGTAGAAGTAGAGCAATATCTTTCACACTTACCTCAAGCGCAACTAATTTTAGTAGAAATTCCTTCTAATGATACTTGGGTGAGAGATCACGGTGGCATTACTATTCTTGAAAATGGAAAACCAGTGATTCTAGATTTTCAGTTCAATGCTTGGGGCTTGAAATTTGCCGCAGATCAAGACAATTTGATTACCAAGCGGTTGCATGAAAAGGAAACCTTCAATACAGGATTAAGAACAATTGGCTTAGTTTTGGAAGGTGGAAGTATAGAAAGCGACGGAAAAGGTACGCTATTGACGACTTCGGCTTGCCTACTTTCTCCTAATCGGAATCCATATCTTAGCCAAGCAGAAATTGAAAATCAGTTGAAATCTTTGTTCGGTTTAGAGCGCGTACTTTGGCTGCATCATGGTCATTTGGAAGGCGATGATACCGATGCACATATTGATACGCTCGCCCGATTTTGTGATGAAAAGACGATTGCTTATGTGCAATGTAAAAATGAGGCAGATTCGCATTACGCTGCTTTGAAAGCAATGGAAAAAGAGCTACAACAATTCAAAACTTTACAAGGCGAACCCTATCAATTAATTCCGCTTCCTATGACTGACCCAATCCATGATTCCAATGGTCAACGCCTACCCGCCACTTATGCTAACTTTCTGATTATCAATGATGCAGTGCTTGTTCCAACTTATGGCATTCGACAAGATGAGGTCGCGCTGCAAATTTTAAAAGATGTTTTCAAAGACCGCAAAATCATAGGAATCAACTGCCGCGCTTTGATTGAGCAACATGGTTCTTTGCATTGTATTTCTATGCAGTATCCTAAAGGAGTTTTGAGCGAATAGTCAATAAATCGAACTTTGAATCTTCTGCGTCAAATCTTCATTACTTCACCAGCCGCGTCTCCGAATACGTATTATACCAAGCAAACCAAAAAATACGATGCGCAGGAAGGCGTTTGAGTCGTTGGTCATCTAGCAAAAGTGCGTCTTCAGTAATTTTCCAAATTACCCCATTGTCGTCTTTCAATTGTCCTTTTTGATAAGATTTGAATTTTGTATTTCCAATATCGTATGCTCGTGCCGTGCCTGTTTTGTCAGAAAGCACCAGTACATTGGTCTCGTCAATAGTCGTTGAATACCACTTTTTTCGCTTCAAAAAATCAATTGTAATCGCAAGTGGATCGTTTTGATAGTCTGGTGCTCGAATAATGAGGACTTCTGTTTTGTTGGGCAGTTGTTGATCTATTGCTGGCACGGGAAACATTAAACGATCGGTTGAGAAATATTCTTGATAAGCGATACCTTCATCATAGTTTCTTCGATGTCCCGTTTCGATAGAAAGTACTTCAGTTTCGGGATGCGCTTTTTTCCATTCGCCCCAAGTAGTCGTTACTAACGGATAGGTTTTTAGTTCGATATTTTGATTGGCAAGTTTGCCCAAGACAGGTTTGCCTTCAATAGTATTCCAAAGGGATTGAGTCGCTTTGTCGTACATCAGTTTATTGGAGCGATAGAGAAAACCACTGGTGCCTAGATCATGGAAAGTGCCTTCGTGTGTCATGTCGTAAGCGATGACTGTTCCACAAAGCGTGCAATAGACGCCTGCGATTTTAAGGTCGTCAAAAGTATCAGTAAAAAACTCATGCCAAGCCAAGATGCGTTTTGGATAAGCACGCGCGATGCCATTGATATAGAAGCCAAAAACGATATGCTGATCTTCTAAATAACTGGCTTCATTGGCAGCAATCATCTTTGGGGAACGCAACGGCGGAATACCATCTTGCTTCACGCCGCCCCAAACGATTTCGTCCAAGCGAACTTGAGCAGTCGCTTGCTGATTGTTGAAATAGCGATAGAAATTAGGGTCAAGTTTGGCATATAATTCTGCTTTCAGATCGCTGTAATAATCAGGATAGGCAATTGGTCGTTCCCAAAGCCATTGAATCCATTCGTAATAGCCTTTTTGCGGACTTTCGTTATTTTTCTGAGCAAGCAACTGCTTTATTTTTTGATTCAAAGCTGCATTCCTGCTCCAACCCAGCACTTCAATTAAAGCAGGAGTATGACTTTCATGCCATTGATTATCAATTGATTGCAATAAATTATCTTGTACTTTTGAATCTTTGCTAAATGCCAGTGTTGTGAAAAGTTCTAGCTCGTTCTTACTTGTGTTTCCTTCTTCCTCTTTAAGTATTGGCTCTTCTTGTGCGACCAAAATTGCTTCTTCTTTTCGCTCTAGCTGATAGTCATTTCCATAATCAAAAGGCAGTTGTCGCGCAAAACGCTGATTTGCCCAAAAACCATATTCCTTCACCACCTTGCTGTTGAGTACGTTACCATATTGATTAATCTCAATTTGCGGCGTCAATTTGTACAAATAGGAAGTTGGATACTCGACATTGGCTTTATTGTTTTCGGTATTTGCACTGAAACGTTGGCTTTCTATGCCACCGCGGCGCATTCCCATTTTGGAGTAGCTGACGGAGGCATTATTCTTGTGTGTCACCTTCAAAAATTCGTTGAAATAGACCCAAGAATTTTTGCCGTTTGGTGAAGGTTTGAGTAGGGTGGAGGCGTCCACTTTTATTAGCGGAATGAATTGTCCTTCTCGGTAGGTAACGACTTCGGTTTCGTAGCCGTTAGCTTCCAATTCATTGTTCAAAATGCTGAAAAAGAAGTGTTTAGGACTACTAAAGTAAGTTTGTTCTCGGTTTTTTGCGTATTGTTCTTGCTCCTCTTGGGAGTCAATGGCTGTAAATTTTGCTTGTCCCAAATAATCAATTGAGCCATCTGCTTTTATGACTAATTCTCTAAGCAGATATTGTACTTCATAACCCAAATATTCATTTCTGACTTGTAGTAAATCAATAGCCGTCGCACTAAAATTGCCATCTTTTTCTTCAAAGCGCAGCACTTCTGGATTCAAAATTTGACACTTATTCGCTGCCTCGTCTTGTCCTAAAAATGCTTTCTGGAATTGCTTGAAATTCTTCTTCCACTTGTTACTCCGCTTTTCTGTCACTACAATTTCCTCAAGGTTCAAATTGTTGGGACTCAACCAAATCGTGTCTCCTTTTTGAAAATTGAAATACTGATTGGCAGTAAAAACCCTAAGATTATAACTCACATGGCTAATCAACAAATCCTCACTCATATCACTTGGAATCTGCATACGTATCGCTCCATTTTCATCAGAAACATCTCCGAAAGTTGTATTAGTCAAGAAAACGTGCGCATTTTCGATGGCTTGTGAAGCGGCTTCATCAAAGAGATAGATTTCTAATACTGCCATCTGTGCTTGCAAAGCAGTCGTAAAAACCGATACAATCAGAAAAGTGAAGAATAGCGTCTTTTTCATCTTGCAAAAATAGGTACACGAAGGTTTTGAAAGTAGAATATGGGAGACAAAACGTGCGCAAAGCGTCTGAAGGCATAGAGTTTTTTAATAAAGGAAGAAACATTATATTGACATTTCATTAAGTCTTTTAAAATTGAATTCAAATTTTAAATTCATAATTGGATTATTCTGTG
>JBCDFY010000399.1:0-4647 GCA_039176995.1 Bacteroidota bacterium | reverse complement strand
TATCGAACTTTTGTTGCTGCGAAGTTGGATTAAAAATGCGGAAATAAGGGGCGGCATCTGTACCACCACCTGCTGCCCATTGCCAGCCTCCATTGTTGCTCGCCAAGTCATAATCCAACAATCGTTTAGCAAAATAGGCTTATCCCCAACGCCAGTCAATCAATAGATGCTTGGTCAAGAAACTAGCCGTAATCATGCGCACCCGATTGTGCATGTAGCCCGTGGCATTGAGTTCGCGCATACCAGCATCCACGATGGGATAACCCGTTTTACCCACACACCATTTCTCAAAATCTGCTGGATCGTTACGCCATGGAATGGCATCGTATTTTTCGCGAAATGATTTGTCGATGACTTTTGGAAAATGATACAAAATCATCGAATAGAAATCACGCCAAATCAATTCATTCAAGAAAGTTTCGTTCAGTTGACGTGCTTTTCTCGCCTTTTCACGAATGCTAATTGTACCGAATCGAAAATGAATCCCTAATCTGGAAGTCCCATTAATGGCAGGAAAGTTGCGTGTTTTATCGTAGTTTTTTACAATTTTTTGTGGAACGCTTTGGTCTGGAATATCAGTATCGGTCTCCTTGAAACCCATCGACTTTAGCGTGGGCATATCCAAAGCCTCCGTTTCCAAAAAGTTACCGAAATAAGCTTGATTATCGTAGGATTTTAAGTAGTAAGAACTTTCGTTACCCGCTTCGTCTTCATCCATTTTGCTGTCCAGCTTTTTCTTCCAAATCTTACTGTAAGGGGTGAAAACGGTGTAAGGATCGCCATCTTTTTTCACGACTTCCTCCTTTTCAAAAATGACGTGATCTTTGTAGGTGTGGAAAGCAATATCTTGTGCTACTAAAAGCTCTGCTAGGTTGCCGTCGCGTGTCTTGGCGTAAGGCTCATAATCGTGATTGGTGTAGACCGCTGCAATTTCGTGCGCTTCCAGTAGTTGCTTCCAAACTTCTTGTGGTCTACCATAATGGACACTCATGCTGCTACCCATTTCCTCCAATTTCGCCTTCATATCGCTCAAAATACCATGAATGAATTCGACCCTAGCATCTTCTTCGGGCAACTCATCCAAAATATAGCGATCAAATATAAACAAAGGTAGCACGGGATGTTCACCTTGCAAGGCGTGATATAAACCTGCATTATCGTGTAGTCGTAAATCCCTTCTGAACCAAAAAATACTAATTTTCATCTATGGTATTGCTTGAAAGCCAACCATTCAAAAGCCAGCTGTTGGAGCATAACAGTACATGAAAGTTTTTGTTTGTTCGGAATGGAAAACAATGACTTCTAATTCTCAGGGCTGAGCGATAATTTTGTCCGCAAACAGCGCAGGAAGTTGTCGCGAGCGGTGCGTTTTTATTGTTGGATGTGGTGGGCGAGCAGGTAAGCTACAACTCTCTAATTTTTATATTTCTATAAGCAACCTGATTTCCGTGGTCTTGCAGAGCAATATGACCCGTTTTTGATTTTCCAAATCCTGCCCAATCCTTGAAAGCTGAATTGGCAATTAGTGACTCCCATTCCGATCCGTTTACAGGAAATCTATGAACTTCCACATTATTAAACTTCACAAAGCCTTCATTTTCAGCGTGATCAATTCGAAGCCTGAAGTGATTCCATTCTCCTGCTGGCTTACTAACAATTTTAGCTGGAGCAAGCAAATTAAAAATAGAACCTGCTCTTTGTATATCTCCTCTCTCACTAACATACGCTGTCCAATTATCATCCAACACCTGTACTTCAGGACCAGTTTCATGGGTATACTCATATTGTTCCTCTTCCACTACACTCCAAAAAACCCCAGAATTTCCTTCTTCAGCAATCATCCATTCAAGCTCCAATTCAAAGCTGGTAAATTCTTGATCGCTCACCAAATCAGCATTTGTAGCATCCGTTCTATTTGCTGGATCAAAGACCAACACCCCATCAGAGACATACCAACCATTGAAGTTTTCTTTACCTTTGTTGTAAATGTGCCAACCGTCAAGATTTTCACCATTAAATAGATAAGTCCACTTCTGATCCGTGTTGCAACTGTACATCAAAGCGATAAAACCAATTAAAAGAGCATTCTTTGTATTCATAATTTAAGCATTTAGATGAAATATAGCATTCTAATCTTAGTTCTAGTTTCCTGTATTATTGCTCAATGTACACAAAAAGAAAAAGAAGTGAAAACTGAGTTTTCTTTTGCAAAGCAAGCAACACCCAAAGGACTGAAAGCGTCTGAAACGATAGATTTAGAAAATAAAGGCGTTGGTCCAATTCAGTCAGTGACAATTAGTGAAGCGATTAATACAGAAATGGCAAGTAGCGGAGCAGCATTATACGGCCAAAAATGTACCCCTTGTCATAAGCTTGGTACTACTTTTATCGGCCCGCCACCCAATGGAATTCTTGAAAGAAGAACACCTGAATGGATCATGAACATGATCTTAAATCCAGAAGAAATGCTGCAAAAAGACGCCCTTGCTCAAGCACTTTTTATGGAGTTCAATGGACAACTGATGACGAATCAGAGATTGACTAAAGAAGAAGCTAGGGCGATTTTAGAATATTTTAGAACACTGAATTAATCACGATCGGTAATTGAGAAGAAGATATAAGTATTTCGGACAGGCGTCTGATGCTTTTGTCCGCAAACAATGCAGGAACTTGTTGTGAGCAGTGCATTTTTTGTGGATGTGGTGGGCGAGTAGGGGAACATGCTGCACAAACAAGTTCAATTTTCACTCATTCGTGAGCATTTGCAATGCGAAATGTCGTACTTTCTTCGTCTTTGACGAGCGTGTTTGGTGTTGGCTTGGAAAGTTTACGCTACTCGTCACAGACGAAATTAATAGTGCGTTTCGGTTGAGATACAACCTGACGAACATGCTGCGCTAACAGGGTGCTTGCCAGTTCAGCTTGATGTAATAATAGATAAAGCTTAGATATTGTCCTTGTTTCTTTGTGTAAGTCATTTGCCTGTGATTGCTCGCCACTAGCTCTAGCTAGTATGCGGATGAAAGTATCGGCGTCCTCGCCTCTGTTTTATGTTTTGACGAAGCAAATATAGATATTTCAGACAATTGTGGATGTGGTGGACAAGCAGGTTCTACTCTGAGCAACAAAAACAAAATTTGCCTCTACTTTTTCTACATTTTTCTGTTCCGAATTGGAGCATATCCGCTATTTAGTTTTGAGCGTCTTCTATACCTTTCGTATTCTTCCAATAGCTTGTATAAATGAGCATAATCTTGTTTCAATACGGGAAGACTTATTTTTTTAAAGTTGTGGTAATTAGTTTTATGCTCTTCGCAGTTTTTGATCTTTTTTTCCTTGCAGTAACAAAGATCGTTTGGTCTGATTTTCTTTTTTAGTTCTATTCTCTCGTATAGAAGCTGACACATTAAATTCAAGCTTTTTATCCCAAGAATTTCTTTATATGTCTCATAGGTTGCCATTTCTGGATGGTGAGAATATTCACCACATTTGTAACAACCATTCAACTCATAAAATGAGTTGTTTTGTAGATAAGGAATCAATATCTTTTCTATAAAATCGTATAGAGTTTTAACCTCGGATTTTAGATAAATACATTCTTTTGCAGGAGTAGTGAAGCAACAACTTAGATCGGAATTGATGTGTCTATCAGCTTTTTGCGGTATTCTTTCTCCAACTTCAAATACCTTCGGAAAGAATGTCGGAAAATCGCTAAAATCTATCAATACACTATAATAGTCATCTTCATCAATGTAAATCCTACCACTAAGAGATTCCTTTTCATGTAGATATAATAATTCAGAATGCTTCTCTAGTATCTCAACTACTTGTTCGTTCATTGTCTTGAGTAAGGTCTGGGTGAAATTGTAGATGTCGATATTGCTACATTTAATCTACTATTTTTACTTTTTTCATCTTCATCTTTTCCTTCGGGAAATCTACTTCCAAGCTGCTCTATCAAATAATGACTCGCTTTTTTGAAGTTCTCTTCTTGTGCAGCATTATCACAAGCGGTAATTAAGTCATCTAAGTTTGACAAAAATTCTTCTTTCTCTTCATTAGAATATGAAGCCAAAAGGTTCTCATCCGTAGGCTTGGTAGGACGGTAGCACTTAAAGCTAACACCTAGACCTAGTTGTTCTCTAATTGCTTTTAAAGTATTTTTAAAAGCAACGTCATCATTATCGTCTTTCCTATAATTATCATTTGCCAATATTGTAAGAATGAAACCGCAAGGAATTACTTGGTTATCGTGTTCATCTTCTTGAAAGTTTTTCCAGGCTTTCAAATATCTAACAAACCTTCTTAGTTGTTGATTCTTTTTCGCTTTATCATTAAACCACTCATAAAAAGCTTTGGGATCACTTTCTCTCCAACCGTTCTTTTTATCAGCCAATTCGGGAACATCCCCATCTTTATAGTAGATTGGTAGGTCTATATGATGCCCATCATCGGCAAAAAATACTCTAACACATGAATTTTTCTTTTCAGGCTCTTTGGTAGTATGATCTTTAACTGCCTCATATACCCAATCATGCCATGTGTCAATCGATCTCCTGTTATTCTCGTCTTCCTTTTCAAGAAAGTAGATTCCATCGTCAAGATCATATTCAAGCAGTTTATTTCCATCCTCATCCTCTTTTGGTA
>JBCDFY010000398.1:0-4652 GCA_039176995.1 Bacteroidota bacterium | reverse complement strand
TTGTAAACTCAACAGTATTCTCTGTTTTAGCTCGCTCAATTGCAAACCCTCAAACCAATGGTTATTTCAAATTCAACAAACAATTCTTAGAACCAATTCCTTTTCCAGTAGAAAACTTTGCTTCAAATGTAACTTGGAAAAAAGAAATACTTCAAATAGTACAAAAAATTGAGAAATTTCAAAAGAGGTACATTGCAGGAACACCAAATCAAAGAAAAGGATTTGGTAAGGCTTTGCAAGCTCAATGGGCTACATTAGACCAAAAGGTCTATAAACTTTATGATTTGAGTGAGGAAGAAATACAATTTTTCCAACAGCGAGGTAGAAATGTAAACCGCATCCAATTTTTAACAAGCTAAACATTACTATGAACACAGAATTATATAAAATATTAGACAAGTTTGCTGAGGATGAGGTGCTTGTAAATCAATTAATTGTTACTGCGTTTGTAGTATCTAATAAAATTAGTGTTAGGAGTAATTCTTTGATTAAAGAGTTGGTTTTACCCGAATCGTCGAATCATTTTTTAGAATTAAAAGACCATTTAACTTCATTTGATTTTGATGATTTGATTGAAGCCTTTGAATTAGTAATACCTGAAAAAGAGAAACAAACTAATGGTGCTGTATATACCCCTAAGGCAATTAAAGAATTTATTATATCAAGAAGTTTAAGCGAAAGCAATAAACCAATCGACAAAATAATTGGAGCAGATATTTCATGTGGTTGTGGTGCATTCCTTTTTTCATTAGCCAATAGTATTCGTAAAAAGTCTAATAGTTCTTTTAAAGACATTATTGAGAATCAAATATTCGGTTTAGATATAAGTGAAAGTAGTATTGAGAGAACAAAAATACTGTTAACACTTCTTGCGCTAAATCACGATGAAGATTACACGGAAATCCAATTCAATCTTTTCACCGCTAACGCACTTGAATTTAACTGGAAAACAGTAGAACCAGTAAAGAAAAATGAAGGATTCGATTTAATCATAGGGAATCCCCCTTATGTGAGAGCAAAGCACATTGATGAAGCCTCAAAAAAATTATTAAAAAATTGGCAAGTTACTAAAACTGGAAATCCAGATTTATACATTCCATTTTTTGAAATTGGATATAAGAATTTATGTAGCAATGGAATTTTAGGCTACATAACAGTAAACAGCTTTTATAGAAGTGTAAATGCTCGTTCATTAAGAACTTATTTTCAAGCACATAGAATCGGATTGAAAATAATTGATTTTGGGCATGAACAGATATTTGAAAACAAATTGACATATACTTGTATTTGCTTTCTTTCAAAGGAATCAAACAACAATGTATTATTTACAAAATCTAATCTTCGCTCACTAAATAAAATAGCAAGTAAAGATTATACAACTATACCTTACAGCTCCTTAAATCCTCATCGAGGTTGGTTATTAAGTAACCCTAAAGCAATTGAAAATATTCAAAAAATTGAACGATGTGGCAAACCACTTGGTAAAGCGTACCTTATCAAAAATGGAATCGCAACTCTAAGTAATGATATTTACATTTTTAAACCAATTGAAGAAGACAACCAATATTTTACATTTCAAAAAGATGGAACTACTTACAAAGTTGAAAAGGAAATTTGCAGAGACATTATAAAACCAAATATCCTTAAATATGAACACCAAATTCCTAAAATCAAGGAAAAATTAATTTACCCCTATACAAATGGAATTACCCCTTTATCTTTAATGGAAGAGCCTGTATTAAAACAAAGATTCCCTTTTGCATATAAGTATCTTAATGATTACAGAGTCCGATTAGCGAAACGAGATAAAGGAAATGGTGACTACGGAGCATGGTATGCATTTGGAAGAACACAAGCATTAGCAGATAAAGGCTTAAAACTTTTATTTCCTTATATGTCAAAGCACCCTCATTTTGTATTCACAGATCAGAAAGAAATGTTGATTTATTGTGGGTATGCGATATTCTCTGATTCTAAAGAAGAATTATTGGTTCTCAAAAAATTATTAGAGTCGGATGTGTTTAATTATTACATGCAACAAACCAGTAAACCTTATGCGTCGGGTTATTATTCTTATGCCAAGAATTATGTGAAAAATTTTGGCGTTTGTGAGTTGAGCAACAAGGAAAAAAAATATATTTTGCAAGAAATGAAGCAGGATAAGATCAATCAATTTTTCAAAGAAAAATATACAGTTACGATTTGAGAAAAGCTGATTCAGTAAAAAGAATATTTCATTTACATGAACGAAAATCTAGACCCAACGGGTAGTCAGTTCACTGCCGAAGAAGTACAAGTGGAGAAAGCTTTGCGACCCAAAGCCTTATCCGACTTTAGTGGGCAACCAAAAATTGTGGAAAACCTAGAGGTCTTCATACAAGCTGCTAAACAGCGCGAAGAAGCCCTCGACCATGTACTCTTGCACGGACCACCAGGACTGGGGAAAACCACTTTATCGCATATCATCTCCAACGAATTGGGGGCAGAAATGAAAATGACCTCTGGCCCAGTGATGGAAAAACCAGGCGATTTGGCGGGATTACTAACCAATCTGCAAAAAGGCGATGTGCTGTTCATCGACGAGATTCATCGGCTAAATAATGTGGTCGAGGAATATCTATATTCTGCTATGGAAGATTTCCGTATAGATATTATGATTGATAGTGGCCCGAATGCGAGAAGTATCCAAATTTCTTTAGAGCCTTTCACCCTAGTGGGCGCAACCACTCGTATGGGCTTGTTAACTGCCCCAATGCGCGCCAGATTTGGAATTACCTGCCATTTGGATTACTATGATATTGCTACTTTGACGAGTATTATCAAGCGCTCGTCGGGCTTATTAGACGTTCCAATTACGGACGATGGGGCAGTGGAAATTGCCAGACGAAGTAGGGGAACACCTCGTATTGCCAACGCGCTTTTACGTCGGATTCGAGATTTCGCCCAAGTCAAAGGCAATGGAACGATAGATACGAAAATCGCGAAGTACGGACTAGCAGCACTGAATGTAGATGAGAGTGGTTTGGATGAGATGGACAATAAAATCCTTTCGACCATCATTCATAAATTCAAAGGTGGTCCAGTTGGTTTGACGACTATTGCTACCGCTGTAGCAGAAGAAGCAGGTACAATCGAGGAAGTACACGAACCTTTTCTCATCATGGAAGGCTACATTCAGCGCACGCCTCGTGGTCGGGAAGTGACGGAAAAAGCGTACAAGCATTTGGGAGTGGTGCCGCCTAGTGTGAACGGCACTTTATTTTAAGCATTCGATAACTACAGGAAAATCGAAACATCTATCAAATTATCTGTCGAAACTTAAAGTCCATATGAAATATTTCTTTGCTTTCTTACCCATTCTGCTCTTATTGTTGCTGATAGAGCAAATGGGGACACCCAAACAGGAAGCGATCAGAATCAATGATAGGACGCCCGTTGCTGAGATTTTAGAAGCATTAGGAGAGCGTCCTTCGCGCTACAAACCCAACCTTCGCGTGGGCAATGTTTCCGCAGAAGAAGGACGCTATCTGGTACAGACAGGTTTTGCACAGAAAACAAACGGTGGCTCTACCGCCAAGCAAAGTGCGCATTTTGTTTGTACTTCTTGCCACAATATACAGCGAGACGAACCAGATTTGAGTATTATTGATCCAGCAGCAAAACTAGATTTTGTGGAAGAGCGTGGACTACCTTTTTTGCAAGGCACTGCCCTCTACGGTGCGGTCAACCGCGATAGTTTCTACAATGGTGATTATTACCAAAAGTACGGCAATTTAGTGAATCCAGCGCGCAACAATCTACGGGAAGCCATACAACTTTGTGCCATAGAATGTGCGCAGGGTAGACCATTGGAAGATTGGGAAATTGAGTCTATTTTGGCGTATCTCTGGACCATTGATCTCAAACTAGGTGATTTGTTCTTAAATTCGGAAGAGATCGAATTTGTAGAGGCAGCTATCGAAGAGGCAGAGCACCAAGAAAGAGCCATTCAGATCGTCAAATCGAAGTACCTACAAGCCTCGCCTGCTACTTTCAATAAACCACCTGAAGATCGCAAGAAAGGCTATCAAGAAATGGGCAATCCAACCAATGGTAAACGTATTTATGATCTGAGTTGCTTACATTGCCACGAAGACATGCGCTACTCCTTTTTCAATTTGGACGATTCCGATATGAGTTTCAATTTTTTGGAAAAGCATATCCCACGCTATACTCGCTATTCGCTCTATCAAGTCGGACGCTATGGCACCAGTCCCATGCCTGGTAAACGATCTTATATGCCGCACTATACCCTCGAAAAAATGAGTAATCAGCAGATGGAGGATTTGCGAGCGTATATTGAATGGGAGGCGAAAAGGTAAGTATTGCTATGCAATTTTCTGGTATTAGCCAGAACTGTATCTATACTGCAAACGGGGTAAAAAAGTGCTTTCATTTTTGAAAAAAGATAGGTTTTGTTCACATCATCTACCTCTGAATTTGAGGATAAGTCTTCGCTGAGGAGGAGGTCGACACCTCCTCAGCGAATCAAGGTTTTTTAAGGACAAAGAAGCGATTCTCGCTTCTTTGTCCTTAAAAAACCTTGATTCGCTGAGGAGGTGTCGACCTCCTCCTGAGCGAAAACTTACCCTCCAATTTAGCGGTAAATGTTG
>JBCDFY010000397.1:0-4670 GCA_039176995.1 Bacteroidota bacterium | reverse complement strand
CTGTACATTTTGGGTATGTTGGTGTATTTCTACCCCCTCCACTTGCCACGGTAGAGTGATGCCCAATAATTCTTCGTAAAAATTTGTTAGTTCCATCTGACCAAGGTAATCCTTTTTTTCCATACCCACAATTAATCTTCATGTGCCCTAAAGAAAGGGATTGACCAGCAGCTTTCCCAAATATGATATTATGCGAACCAGTACTAAGCGAATTAGCAGTAAAAGTTCCGATTCCTATATTATTTTCTCCAGAAGTATTTATTCCTCCTGTTTCAAAATCAATAAATATGTTTTCATCACCTTGTCCCAGTCTTAACTTTCCGTCTATTTGTACACCTCCTAATACATGAAGTGTAGAATCAGGATTTAACAAACCGATCCCCACCCTATCAGGTAACACTCGCACCTGTGCATAGAGACCAAGCGTAAAAACAAAAACAAAAAATAAGGTCAAATACTTTTTCATCTGAGTTGATTTTAAGTGTGAAATTGTTGAAATATCCGTCCGAAAGTAGGAGATGTGATGAAAAAGGAAGGTGTTTTTGAGGTGAAAAGCGCGAAAAATACGCCTTTGGACGTAGAAAAGAGCGGTATTTATCTTGTAAGGCTGTATCAACTATCTAGTGACAATCATTGTTATATGGACATAAAAAATGGATTGAAGTAATGATGAAAAAATCAGTCATGCAACCTAATATTCAATATCTAACAGATGAGCAAGGAAGCAAAACAGCAGCCTTAGTACCAATAGAAGAATGGGAAAAAATATTTGCGTTCTATGAATATTATGCAGAAATAGGAGAGAGTATCAAGCGAGGTTTCCAAGATGTGAAAGCTATTAAATCAGGTAAAAAGCAAGCTAAATCTATATCTACTTTTTTGCATGAATTGTAATCTTATTCTCACAGACGAATTTGAGCGGAAGGCAAAGAAATTGTCCAAAAAATATCGCTCGTTAAAAAAAGATTTGGCAACACTTTTTGATTCTTTACTAGAAAATCCATATCAAGGCGACCAAATCAAGACGGATGTCTATAAAATTAGGTTAGCGATAAAAAGTAAAGGAAAAGGTAAAAGCGGTGGAGCAAGAGTCATTACTTATTTAGAAACTCAAATCATTGAGCAAGAGGAAACCACCGATCTTTACTTGATTACGATATACGATAAATCGGATACTGAAAATATATCGGATCAGTATATCAATCAGATTATTGATAATTTACAAGAAGGCGACACAGGAGAAGATTAATCTAAATCCAGCCCATCCGAATTCCCTTTGCTACCATTTGCGCCGTATTCCGACAGTCCATCTTTTTACGAATATTGTTCCGATGTGTCCTTACTGCGTGTTCGGAGCGCACAAATATCTCACTGATTTGTTTGACCGTAAAGCCTTCTGCCAAATAGCCGAGTACTTCTAATTCCCGCTTTGTCAATCGAGGCTGCTTGGCATTCAAACTTTCTCCTAATGATTTATTGACATCAATGCCATAATAAGATTTACTATCGTCATCTAATGCAATAAAAGAAATAGTTCTATTGGGTTGTGTCATCCAATGAGTTACATCAGTTTGTATGCCCATCGTTGTATGAATATTATCGTGTTCATCTACGACTAGCGTGATGGCTTGATGTAATATAGTTTTGTACCGTCCGTTGGTAGTTTTAAATCGGAGAAAGTAGCTGACTTTGTAGTTTTTTATCCTTTCAGGAGCAATAACATGATTCATAAATTGACCTGCTAAAGTTTCACATTGTTGTACGTGACTTAGATCATCAGCATGAATCATACTGGCTAACTTTTCCAGTGTCAACTCATGTGCTGGGACACCCAACATTTTCTCTGCATCTGGATGAACATAGATAAATTCAAGCAAAGGAAAATTAAAAAGGTAATAGTAAAAAGGACCTGGACAAAATATCCTTGCTAGTATTCCGTCCATATCTTGTTTAGAAGGCAAGTTAATGTTTGAGTTTTTGGAAAACTGGCTTTGCTCCCAAATTGCCTTCAATCTGCTTTTATTGGTTTTCATGTTTTGCTTAGATTAGTCCTATACGAATGGCTTTCGCAACCATTTCGGTGGTATTTTTAGCTTTGAATTTCTTACGAATATTATTGCGATGTGTACGTACCGTATCTTTTGAAATAGGAAGCATTTCACTGATTTGCCCAACTGTGCATCCTTCAGAAAGATGACCTAAAATCTGTCTTTCTCGTTTCGTGAGTCGAATTTCCTGTTCCCTTTGTTTCAAGTCAAAGGCTTTATTCACATCTATCCCAATGTAGGATTTTCCTCCTATCATGGAGGTAAAAGAAACCTTATTACTATTGACCATCGTAATATGAGATATATCAGAATGGACACCAAAAGTGGTCAAAATACGATTGTTTTCATCTAGGGAAGTAGCAAAGGTTTGGTGCAGAATCATGGCATAGGTCTCATCACTTTTTCGGAGTCGAATGCAATAACTGACTTTATAATTCATAATTTGGCTAGGAGGCAATTTTTTCATTAGAAAATCGCCTACCAATACTTCTGCTCTTTGCATGAAACCCAAATCATCAGTATGAAGTCGAGCCGCCCAAGTGTCTAGATTAACTTCATTCGCTTTCATTCCTAATACTTGCTCAACATGGGGATGAACATAAGGAAACTCATAGCAAGAGAAATCAGACGTATAATAGTAAAATGGGCCTGGGCAAAAGATATTACTCAAAAACTGCGTCCAGTTTTCTGGTTTCATACTTGCTGATTGGTTAGAGTAACCATGAACAGTATTCCAAACTGTTCTGAGTTTATTGCTTGGTTTTTGCATGTGTGTTTTGTGTTTGGTCTTAAATTGAAGCCTAAAAATATGGTGTTTTTGGGATTTTTCAAAAAAATGCTCCCTGCCAAAATGACACTTGGCACACCTCTTGCACAGTAAAACAATGATATGTGGCAGCGTGACGAATAACTGCTTTAATTACTAACGGGTATACAGGTACAAAGTATTAAATATCAGGTACTGCAGTCCTAATACTTAATACCTTATACCGATTACCAAAACAAACATTCATGCAAACGGGAAATATTTCTGTACAGGCGGAAAACATCTTTCCAATTATTAAGCAATTTTTATATTCCGATAGAGAGGTTTTTTTACGAGAATTGGTGTCGAATGCGGTAGATGCGACTTCTAAGTTGCAGGTATTGGCGAAAAGAGGCGAGGTGAAGGGCGAAATTGGGGACACGACCATCGAACTGATCTTGAATGAGGAAGCAAAAACCTTGACGATCCGCGATAAGGGCATCGGGATGACGAAGGAGGAAGTGGAGAAGTATTTGAACCAAGTGGCGTTCTCTTCTGCCCAAGAGTTTTTAGAAAAATACCAAGAAGATAGCAGCATTATTGGTCACTTTGGTTTGGGTTTTTACTCGGCTTTCATGGTAGCAAGTAAGGTGGAAGTGGTGACAAAATCGTACCAAGCAGGTGCGGAGGCTGTCAAATGGTCATGCGAGGGAAATCCGGAATACACCATTGAGGATGCGGAAAAAGAAGCACGTGGGACGGATGTTATCTTGCACATCATGGAGAGCGATGCGGAGTTTTTGGACAACAATCGCATCGAAGATTTGCTGGATAAATACTGTAAATTCTTGCCCGTGCCGATTCAGTTTGGCATGAAAACGGAGACGACTTTTGAGGGCGAAGGCGACGATCAAAAAGAGATCAAAGAGGAAGTTCCGAATATCGTCAACAATCCCAATCCAGCTTGGAAAAAGCAGCCTTCCGAATTGAAGGACGAAGATTACACCAATTTCTACCGCGAATTGCACCCAATCAGCCAGCCACCTTTGTTCTGGATTCACCTGAACATTGATTATCCATTCAATTTAACGGGTATTTTGTATTTCCCAAAATTGGGGAACACCCTGACCGAGCAACGCAATAAGATTCAGTTGTACAGTAATCAAGTCTATGTGACGGATGATGTGAAGGAGATTGTACCTGAGTTTTTGACTTTGCTGCACGGTGTCATTGACTCACCCGACATTCCTTTGAATGTTTCTAGAAGTTATTTACAGAGCGATAGCAACGTCCGCAAAATCACGGGTTATATAACGAAAAAAGTGGCGGATAAATTGAACGATTTGTTCAAAAAAGACCGCGAAGGCTACGAAGCAAAATGGAATGATTTGGGCGTATTCGTAAAGTACGGCATGATTTCGGAAGAGAAATTCTACGAGAAAGCAGAGAAATTTGTCTTACTGAAAAACATAGAGGGCAAATTCTTTACGCCAGAAGAGTACAAAGAACACGTAAAAGACAACCAAACCGATAAGCACAACAAAATCGTGATGCTATACACCAATCAGCCCAACGAGCATCACAGCTACATTGAAGCGGCGAAGAACAGAGGCTACGACGTCTTGGAGTTCGATACGATTATCGACAACCACTTCATGCAGCAGCTAGAAATGAAAGGCGGCGAAATCACTTTTGTCCGTGTCGATTCGGATACCGTAGATATGTTGGTGCAGAAAGACGAAAAAGTGGAGTCGGTATTGAGCGAAAAAGAGGAAGAAACGGTGAAAACGACCTTCGAAGGCTTGATCGAAAATGCAGTTGGTGCGACGGTGAATCTGAAAGCACTTTCACCAGAAGATGCGCCCGTAGTCATTACG
>JBCDFY010000396.1:0-4681 GCA_039176995.1 Bacteroidota bacterium | reverse complement strand
TTTCAAGTTATTGTTAATCAAACAATTAAGGTCAATACAAACTAGACAAATTAAGTTTTTTGTCATATTTATTTACAGAGTTATAAGAGTAATTTACTCCCTCAAATAAGAATATTACACATGAATTTTCATATATCCAAAAACTCTGTACGGCTAACTTCTGTCAGAATGAACACCCTATCTTTAGACTACTGTACATTTTAGATTATAGAAGAAAAGAGAAGCAGATTATATAGCTAAGCTAGCTGCTTTTCTTAGTGGCTCTAAGTGTTTCAAATTTGTGTTTTGCCCAGTAGTGTAACTGCTCTTTATCTTTTTGGAAAACTTAACAAACAGCAATGAAAATCATATCCTACAACATCAACGGTATCAGAGCTGCTCTCAGAAAAGGATTGGCAGACTGGGTAGCGGAACACGATTTTGATATTATCTGTGTGCAAGAAACCAAGGCAGTGCGGGAACAAGCAGATTTGAGTGCGCTCGAAGCGTTGGGTTACCAATCCGCTTGGCATTCGGCGGAGAAAAAAGGCTACAGTGGGGTGGCAACTTTTTATAAAACGCCTCCTGACCATATCGCAATAGGAATGGGCATCGAAAAGTACGATTCAGAAGGTCGCGTATTGCGTACCGATTTTGGTGATCTCACTATCCTGAATTGCTATTTTCCTTCGGGTTCTTCGGGTGATGTTCGCCAAGCGGTGAAGATGGAATTTCTGGCAGATTTTCAGCCTTGGATGGATGCTTTACGGAAGGAACGCAAAAATATATTAGTGGTCGGCGACTACAATATTGCACATCAAGAAATTGACATCCATGATCCCGTGCGAAACAAAAAAAATTCAGGCTTCCTACCCGAAGAGCGAGAGTGGATGAGTCAATGGTTCGATAGTGGTTTCATAGATACTTTTCGCCATATCCACCCCGAAGTAGTGCAGTACAGTTGGTGGAGTTATCGAGCAGGTGCAAGAGCCAAGAATAAAGGTTGGCGTATTGATTATCAATCGCTTACTAGTAATTTAAAAGATAAAATCGTAGATGCCTACCAGATGAAGGATGCCATGCACTCAGATCATTGTCCTGTGTTTTTGGAAATAGATTTTTAGATGAGCTAGCGTTCAGAAGTTAGAAACGAGCAGTCAGACTCGCAAACTATAAATTGAAACATGATGCTAAAAATCAGCCAATTCATACAGTATGTATAATCAATAATCGTTAGGGCTGCATGAAGTCTCTTTTTCCCAGCATCTTACTTGAAAACATCCTCAGTCAATGTAGGAAAATCGCTCAACAAGTATGCTCAGTGAGTCTTTTCGGACGGAAACACAAGTTCTAGTTATTTTTCTGAGAAAAAAATAACTAGAACTTGTGTTTCCGTCCATAAAAATTCTTCAAGCATACTTGTTGCGCGATCTCAGGAGTTCTCCTACGACTTGTTTCGAGTGCTACTCAGAATTTCATAAAAGCCTAATATCAATTCGCCGATATTCATAATCGTAGTCTTAATTTTCAATTGGCAATTATGCCCGCTCGTTTCTGACGTCTAGTTTCTAGAATTTGATCGTCACACCACCTCTTTTTTTACTAGAAAGGAATAGGCTATAATGGCGAAAATTCGCTAATTTTGAGCCATGAATGGAAAATTTCAAAACAACAAAATCATATTAGGACTAAAGGTGCGGCAGTTGCGTACTGATAAAGGTTTTTCGCTCTCTCAGTTGAATAAAAAATCGGGTATGTCCATTTCTTATTTGAATGAGATAGAGAAGGGCAAAAAATATCCTAGAAGAGACAAATTAGACCAACTCGCCAATGCCCTAGAAGTAAGTTGCGAAGAATTGACGTCCAATAAACTACCTGCCAAATTAGATCCCATTTTACAGTTGCTAAACTCCAACTTTTTAGAAGACTTGCCCCTCGACTTCTTTAAAATTGAACTGGTTAAAATTATTGAAATCATTGCCAATGCACCTGCTCAGGTCGGCGCATTCATTACGACCTTGGTGGAGCTAGCGAGAAATTACGCGATGCAACAAGAAAGCTTCTATTTTGCTGCGCTGCGTTCCTATTTAGAATTGCATGATAACTACTTCGAGGCTTTAGAAATCCAAGTCAAAGACTTCATTCAGCAGCACCAACTTCCAGAAACGGGCTTAATTCCTGCCGATCAGCTAGCAGCCGTCTTGGAGCAGCAGTTTGCTTATCGCATCGTTGAAAACGGACTCGATGAGCATCCCGAATTGAAAGCTTTTCGTTCGGTTTTTTTGCCCAAAAAGAAAAAACTATTGCTGAACAACCAATTGACGGATCGACAGCGTGCTTTCCAATTTGGTAAAGAATTGGGCTTCAATGTTCTAAATATTAAAGAACGGGCTACCACTTCTTCTCTACTCCGACCGCAGTCCTTCAATGAAGTTCTGAATCACTCCAAAGCTATTTATTTCTCAGTAGCTTTACTGATGAACGAGCAAGCCTTTTCAAGAGATGTCTCTCACTTTTTTCAGCAAAAGCAATGGGACGGAGCCGCTTTCCTAGGCATTATGAATAAATATGGCGCTTCTGCCGAAATGTTCTACCATCGCATGACCAATATACTCCCCAAAGTCTTTGGACTGGACAAATTATTTTTTATTCGTTTTACCCAACAAGCATCAAAAGATGAGTTTGAAGTAGATCGCGTTTTTCATTTGAACGACAGCAATCATTTACGACAAAACGAACTTTCCGAACACCGCAGTCGCCGCTGGGTAGCTATTGCTTGTCTCGAAGCAATGAACCAGCAAAAAACGCATCAAGCCGTTGAAGTTGCCGTGCAACGTGGGAAATACCAAGAGACTGGAGATGAATATTTGTGCTTTACGATTGCTCGATCCAATTATCCAACTGAAGGTAAAAGTGTGACGGTCATTCTAGGCTTATTGGTAGATGAAACGCTCAGACAACAAGTACACTTTTTGGATGATTCTGCTATCAAACAACAAATTGTCAAGACTTCACCCGATATTTTAGCGGCGAGAGCTGAACGGATGCGGGTGCAGGAGGCTTTAGAGCGATTGATGAAGGAATGATTTGATCTAAAATTTCGACCAGTACTAGTAAAGCATCGAAAAAATGAGCCTCCACACAATTCTAGGGTATAATTAAATTCAGGTTCTTGAGCTGGAGGTTTTGTCAAAAGATGTAGGCATAGCAGGGCTATGATGAGGCTTTTTGGTAAAATTTGGGAGCAAAGGATCAGATCCCAGCATTGGAAGTTATTGTTTTTCATTACTAGTCTTTATTCTGCGCTCGTATAGAGATAGGCAGCTAAAAGCTGAAATAAAGTCTTGGTATTAGGAAGTGTAGAGGCATTAAAAGTATATGAAATAGATAAGCCTTCTTCGGGAAAGTAAGCAGCGACTGACCGAAAACCATCCATCCTACCATCCTGACCATAAACCAAGCGTCTTTTTCGTCGATCAACAGAAATGCCCATACCCATTCCGTTTTTGGGTGTAGTCATTTGTTGCAACATATCTTCAGAAATTAATGCGCCCGTAAATAAAGCATGATAAAAAATACTTATTTCTTTGGCTGTTGAAGTAATTCCACCAGCTCCCATAGTACCTGTCAAATTAGTATGCAAAGTAATAGGATGCCATTCGTTGTGCGCTGGGTAATAGCACAAGGCTTCATTTTGAAACACCGCTAAGTCTTTGCCAAAATATGTGCGCTCCAGTTTAAGTGGATTGATGATTCTAGCTCTCAATATTTCGCCAAAAGACTGCTGTTCAATATCTTCGGCGATAAAGGCAAGTAGAATATAGTTAGTATTAGAATATTCCATTCTAGCGTTTGGCTCAAAAACATTAGCAGACGCATATATTTTAGCGAGCATTTCTTGTCTATTTCTTGGCTCACTAATCCAAACTTCAAAATCAGGACTTCTCGTAATGTTATACAGCCCACTTCGATGGTATAACAAATCAGCAATAGTCATTTGGTCGGCATAATCAAGTTTGGGAAAGTAATCGACTAATCGCGTATCTAAAAATAACTTCTTTTCTTCTATTAGTTGCAGGATGATAGTTGCCGTGAAGGTCTTAGTAATAGAACCAATCCTGTAGAGCGTGGCTTCATTTGCCTTTTTATTCAATTCAATATTAGCAAAACCTATCGACTTATTGTAGACTTGTTCTCCATCTTTGAAAACAGAAACTGTTCCCATCGCTTGCCTTTCGGTCTCCAAATCAGTCAAATAGTCATCTAAAGTTTTATTGACGGAGCAATTGGATAATACAAATATTAATAACAGTAAAAATATATTTCTCATTCTTGTCTTGTGTACTACGTGGGGTGCATCTCAAAATGTCGTTTTGTTGATTAAAGGGCGAATTTTCGTTTGTATTTCATGCAATCGCATCCGAAAATCTACAAAGGAGGATTTTCGGATACTCCAAGGGTTTTTTAAGGACAAGAAGCGTTAAAACTTTAACGCTTCTTGCCCTTAAAATCCCTCTAGCAGAAAGTTTTTCACCTTTGAAAAAACTTTCTACGATATTTTGAGATGCCCCTGCTACGTGCTTATTAATCACTGAGAAGTAAATTTTAATTTTGGAAGGACTTTTAAAAATGGAAATTTATTTCTCCAGCGTTACTTAGCAAAAGATGCAAGCACTCACAATTTTGGTGGGTAGCACATCAC
>JBCDFY010000395.1:0-4737 GCA_039176995.1 Bacteroidota bacterium | reverse complement strand
GGTTGAGCCACTCGTTCCGCTATTGCCGACGCCGAGCGGAAAACGACCATTGAAATTTGGGAGGCTTGTTCCGCCTAGGACGTTTGCTAAATCTGGGTAAGTAGAAGAAGAAAAAGAAGAGCCGTTGCAGATGAGCCAGCCTGTAGGAGGAGAGGAAGTTGGCCACATTTGGATGGTGCCAACGGGAGCGGCTTGCTGTAGGTCAGTTTGTAGGTTAGAAACGTCAGATTGAAGAGATGAAATATCAGTTTGATTACTGGATACATCAGTCTGCAAATCTGTAATGTCAGAATCATTATTGGATATATCAGTTTGTAAGTCCGTAATATCAGAATCGTTATCAGAAACGTCAGTTTGAAGGTTTGAAATATCAGTTTGATTATCCGCTACATCAGTCTGTAAAGCTGTAATGTCAGAATCGTTATTAGAAACGTCAGTTTGAAGGTTTGAAATATCAGTTTGAAGAGTGGATATGTCAGACTGCAAATCTGAAATATCACCTGAGTAGTCAACTACATTGAGATTGGTTAAACCTGCACCGTCCCCTGCGAATGCACTAGCCGTGATTGTACCATTGACCTCCAATTCTGTGGAGGGTACTTCCGTTCCAATACCTACTTTTGTATCAATATGCAGCGTACCTTCTACTTCATTTCTCCACCAAGTAATTTCGTTTCTAGCAGATGATGTTCCAAGTATATCAACTTTGCCGTCATTATCCATGTCTTCTGCTAATATATCATTTGGCCAAGTGTAATCCTCATCCACTATCACCTCTGTAAAATTTTGATTACCATCGTTTCGCCAAAATGAAATCCTTCTTTCACTTATTCCTATCGCTAGAATATCTACGTCCTGATCTCCATCAATATCTCTTGCATAGACCTCTTCTGCCAGACTCAAATTATTCGTGATCGTATGAATTGAAAAGTTTTGATTGCCGTCATTTTCCCACCATGCCACTTCATTATCATCATAAGCTGCAGCTAATACATCCATATCACCATCACTGTCTATATCTGCAGCGAATATCCCTCTAGGATCAGCAAAGGCATTATCAATCTCGGACTGCGTAAAATTTTGATTACCGTCATTTTCCCACCAGTAGATAGAATTATTAAAATATCTACCTCCTACTATATCCATGTCACCATCACCGTCCATATCCGCAGCATCAATCATCCAGATATTGGTGTTGCTTATTGCTCGCATGCTAAAGTTTTGGTTGCCATCATTTTCCCACCACATGATTCCTTCTTCATGAGAACCTGTGAGGAAATCGGTATCTCCATCTCCATCCATATCAAAGACTTCGATACTGCGAACACGCTCAATATTATCAGGTAATTGACGTTCTGTGAAATTCAGATTACCATCATTTTCCCACCAAAAAATATCTGCTAGCGCATCTCTATTACTAGATACGCCTACTATATCTAAGTCGCCATCTGAATCGACATCGGCCGCTTCCACATCAAGTGGGACGAGCAGAAATCCAATCTGGCGTCTATTGAAATTCTTATTACCATCATTTACATACAAGTAAATGCGGTCAATGGAAGTAGTAGCGCCTAGAATATCCATATTCCCATCCTGATCTACATCAGCAGTACTAATGATTCCACCAGAGAAAAATCTATTATCTACAATATTTTTCCCACCAAAATCAAGCTCACTACCAGGTATCAGCTCCATGAGTTGTTTTTCCTGTATATCAAAACGAATAACATCCTCATCCGTATTTTCTTCTACTTGTATTTTAGTGTCCCCATCTGCATCTGCTAGTTCACTCGCTGCACCTGCAACCAACTCCATCCAATTGTTGCCATCAAAGAACCAAAAACTTTCCATCTCTATATCGAACACCATTAAGCCAGTGGCAGGACGCGTAATCATTTCCCTTTGTGTGCTAGTCATTCTAGGAATAAGCAGACCTTTATCTGTACTTTTTACATCTAGCATAGCTGAAGAATCGGGATTCGAGCCATCTCCATTGATAGCAACTTGTGCATGGAACGCAAAAATGAATAAGCAAAAACCGAGAGATAGACAGACCTTTTTCATCAGATGTGTAAATTTTGACTGTTGTTTTAAGACACTTGTAAAGGTCTTAGCTTATTGGCAGAAAACTTTTCATCTATCTTAAAAAAGTTGGAGTGTGTTGTTGAGAAACATTTTTTTGTTTTAAATTTGCATATATGCAAAAAACAAGCAACACTTACGAGCAAGATTGGAACTTTAGAGCAAAACAATTGCTAAAGGCAGAACTATCCAAACGCAATATCAATAACAGACAATTGGCAAAACAACTAAATGCTGTAGGTATTGCGGAAACGAAATCGAGCATTGACAGTAAAATTAGTAGAGGTACTTTTAGTGCAAGTTTTCTTCTGCAATGTCTTCAAGTCATTGGTTGTGAGTCTTTTCCAGCTGAGCTTACCACAGATGTAAGGGATGTAGAAGCAAAATATGAGTTGAGAAAAGATAAAATTCGATTTATTGATCTTTTTGCAGGTATAGGTGGCTTTAGATTGGGATTAGAAAAGGCATTTGAGCAAGCAGGAATTGCTACGGAGTGTGTTTTGACTTCAGAAATCAAAGCTCATGCCGTCAAGACACTTCGCAAAAATTTTACCCATCAACAACTTGCTGGAGATATTACAAAACTACCAAGTGAATATATCCCCGACTTTGATATTTTACTAGGTGGCTTTCCCTGCCAACCTTTTAGTTCGGGAGGAAAACGTTTTGGTTTCGTCGATACGAGAGGAACGCTTTTCTTTGAAATTGAACGCATATTAGAAGCAAAACAACCTTCTGGTTTTATACTTGAAAATGTAGAAGGCTTAGTAAAACACGATCTAGAGCATAAAAATGACCAAATTGGACGAACACTTTCTACGATATTGACAAAGTTGCAAAATCTAGGTTATAAGGTGTCTTGGCAAGTATTAGATGCCGTCAATTTTGGATTACCACAATCTCGCAGACGTATTTTTATAGTTGGCACAAAAACGGAAGCCATACCACTTACGGGATTTCAACAGCAAAAAAATCAATTGAGTAGCATTTTAGAAAGTGGAAAACCTACGATGAATACCTCATTCACCAAAAAACTACTGAGCCAATATCCTATCCAGGAACTTTATGGCAAATCTATTAAGGATAAGCGAGGTGGGAGTAATAACATTCATTCTTGGGACATTGGTATAAAAGGTAAAATCAATGACCCACAAAAACGCCTATTGAATCAGTTATTTAAAGAACGTCGAAAGAAAAAATGGTCAAAGGAAATTGGAATTGATTGGATGGATGGTATTCCATTGACACTAAAACAAATCCAAACTTTTTTTGAGCATGATGATTTAAAAGGACTGCTTGATGATTTGGTACAAAAAGGTTATTTGAAATTTGAGCATCCTAAGAAATTGGTAGTGGAGCAGGGGATCAATGGGCAAAAAAAATATCGTACGCCTGACGAAAAATTACCTAAGGGATATAATATTGTTACAGGAAAATTAAGCTTTGAAATCAATAAAATTTTAGATCCTGCTGATATTGCTCCTACGCTTGTTGCAACAGATGTTTCGAGAATAGCAGTGCCTGACGGTGAAGGTTTACGCAGACTGAGTATTAGAGAAGGATTACGATTATTCGGCTATCCCGAATGGTTTGAACTCCTCGTAAAAGAAAAAGAGGCTTTCGATTTATTAGGAAACACCATTCCTGTGACGGTAGTTCAAGCAGTGGCAGCTCGTTTAGCCCAGGTGTATCAACTATCCACAAACAGCCTTTTGCCTGTGTGAAATTCATAATTCTTGATGACTTTTTTGAGCCAGTGGGCATTGGTGTGCCGAGTTTGTGGATATTGATAGCGCGTTTCATTGAGTGCTGCTAAAAAAGCTTCCAAGCTTTCAAAGGGTTTAAACCTAGAACGTTGAGAGTACCAAACAACAGGACGCAAATTGTAAATCACGTTCTTTTTTTCCTGCACTTTTATAGGATAAGTGCCACTCCCACCAGCCAGTTCCCATATTTTCTTTAACCATACATTTTTGATGGAAATTCGAGCATTTTCCATTTGATAAGCAAAAATCAAATAATCTGAGTCTAAGCGATAGGCATTTTCCAATAAAGAATTGCAATAAGCGTCAAAATTAGCCAGATCGAAGCCTGGGCCTTGATCAAAATCGAATGTTTTTACTTCTAGTAATGCTTTTTTTAGGTTATTGGTGTCTAAGTTGAAGTCTGGAAAGCTTTGGCTATGACCTGTTTCTAAAAAGTCCACCTCTTGCGCTTTCATCCAAGCCTTCAACCATTCTTGCAATAGATTACCCACCGTATCTTTGGTAGAAACTTTGATTTGTAAATCCTTCAACTGGAATAGAATGGACGCTTCTTGACCAATGATTTGATAATCATTGACCAGTTTATTATATAGTTGAGAAATTGTGTATTTCATATGCCTGTGATGAATTATCAGACAAATTTGCATATTATTTGTAGAATAAAGAACAATATCATCGCTAAGAGGAACTTAAAAAGTTCTGAGTAGTAACTTTATACTAGCTTGATTGTAAGTTTTTGAATGTTGAATTACGCATGAAGTGGGCAAGTTGTCAAAGTAGACTACGTCGTGTTGGAAAAACTTCATTGTTCGCTGTTAAGGGAATTTGTAATAAATAAGCTACCCGAATTTTTGAGAATTATCTCGAACTAATGCAAGGCGCGAAGAGG
>JBCDFY010000394.1:0-4741 GCA_039176995.1 Bacteroidota bacterium | reverse complement strand
GTGGAGCCGCTGTCATTTTTTCTTTTAATATTTTAGCATAATTCCTACTTAATCTTATCATATTCCCATTTTTCATAATCAAATCATAATCCCCGTTTTGACGAGAAACATAACTTTTTACATGAAGAATATTAATGATAGTGGACTTATGAATTTGTAGGAAGTTAGGATGATTGATGATTGCTAAAAATTGCTTGAGCGTAGCTGATTTTAGAAAGCGATTTCGAGCAGTGTGAATAGCGATATAAGGTCTATTTGTTTGAACAAAAAGAATTTCTTCTACTTTTATTGGAAGATTTTCTTTGTCTTTGGAAACGGTGATAAATTCAACTATTGATTTTTCTCTTTTGGCTTCAGCTTTTCGATTTTTAAAGTTGGTAAAAACAAAAGTTGCTCCATAAATCAATAACGTTGCTATGAAATGCTGCTTGAAAAGATAATTGAAAATATTCTGCCACCGGAAGGGTTCGTAGAAGAAGAGTGCTGCGATTAGATAAATGAAAATTGTAGCAAGCAATATTTGTAAAAT
The DNA here is from genome assembly GCA_039176995.1 of Bacteroidota bacterium. Lineage (GTDB taxonomy): Bacteria > Bacteroidota > Bacteroidia > Chitinophagales > Saprospiraceae > JAAUTG01. Next base: position 4,212 of record JBCDFY010000394.1, on the reverse strand, counting down.
ACTGATGATGAATATTTTAGCAGCGATCAATATTTTCTTATTTGGGATTTCCCAACAAGTGATTTTCCAAATGAAAGGTAGAAAACAAAGCCAATAGGACTTGAAAAGTAAAGATTCGTACCAGTAGAAAGGATAGTTTTTGACATAGGCATGCCAGATATCTTGGAATAGACCTAATGCAATAAGGACGAGTACAAAAATGAAAGATTTATCAATCAAAAATCTACTTGACCATGAAATCCTATTACTGTGAGTCATGCAACTTTATAATTTTTTAAAAGATACGCACTTTTCTTCTTGTCCTTTCAAAATACATAGCTGATAAATCCCCGTAGCCAAACTAGAACAATCAATGGTTGAAATTCTATCTAGATTTTTCTGCTCAATTATCAATTGCCCCGAACTGTCATAGATCAGTAGTTGATCTATATCTTTATTTCCCGTATTGATAGATAGTAAATCTTGAACAGGATTAGGAGACAAGATAATATCAAGATCGTCTTCGTGGATAGTAATTCTTTGTGGTCTCAAACTCCTTTCTTCACATCCATTACTAATGGTTAGTATGACAGTATAATCTCCTTTTTGAGCATAGCGGTGAGTAGGATTCTGCTCTGTGGAAGTATTTCCGTCGCCAAAGTCCCAACGCCATTCTTCTACAACACCCTCTGCTTTTGCGCCGAACTGAACTTCCAAGTTATTTTGTTCAGCACTTAAAGTACCAGTCAATAGAGACGGAAACGCTCCTTCTGCCAACCGCAATGTTTGATTTGCGGATATACCACAAAGCCTTTCTATCGTTCCATTTGACCATTGAACAATTAGGCTATCAATAAAATCAACTGCTCCCAAGCCAAAATGCTTGGTAAAAGAATTCATTACACCATAGCTTTCGCCAGAACGAACCTCACGCACTTGCACTCCCCAATCTCCATAAATTTTAATTTTAGCACCTATGGCATTTGTATTAGTGCTTGTTCCTTGTAGCAAAACTTTAAGGAAATTTTGCTTGGGACATTGGTTGAGAAAAAGTTTATCTCGGTTAGTAGCACCTGTATCAAATACTCCAGCAGCATAAATATCAAGCAAACCATCATCATTTAAATCACCTATCGCAAAAGTAGAGCGTGTGAAGCCATCTTTAGAGAATGGATCAGAAAGATTGGTGAATGTACCGTCGCCATTGTTATGAAAGAAAAAAAACTTCATTCTATCTGCTCCAAATAGTAAATCAACAAAACCATCATTATCAAAGTCCTCAAATTTGCAATGAAATCCTATGAAATCGTTAGTCCAATGTACTCCCAAACCACTTACGTCTGTGACATCTTGAAAAGTTCCATCGCCTTGATTTTCAAAGAGTTGACTAGGTGCAAAATGATTAATCAAAAAACAGTCTAAATCTCCATCGTTATCAATATCTGCAAAGTCAGCCGCCCAAGATTGTTCTAAAGGACGCAAACCCGCTTCTTCTGCTACTTCTGTAAAATTACCATCACCGTCGTTTTGAAACAGTAAATTGACTCTCCTTCCATCCAATTTTTCCATCGCAAACTGACTACATTTAGAAAGGTACATATCCAAATCTCCATCATCGTCATAATCGGTCCAAATGGAAGCATAGTTGCCGCTATTATCAGAAGGAATAATGGAAGCTGTATTGATTAATGATGTATCGTAAACGAAGTTTCCTGCTCCATCATTTCGATAAGCAGGAGAGAGTCCTTCATCATGACAAGCAAAAATATCTGCAAAACCATCATTATCAATATCTACGAAATTCAGTACTTGTGCAAAGATATAGGAGTCTGGTATCTCTTCTATATCGTAAGCCGTACCTGTCTCATTAGCCTTTAACAGACGTAACCGATTATAATAGCCTCCGACCAGAATGTCGTTAAATCCATTATTATCCACATCACCGATACAAACACTCCACTCTACTTCAGAGCGATTGGTTTTTCCAAAAGTATAGGTATCAAAGAGTTCATTTTGCCCTTTTTGATAATCAATGCTTAAAGTATAATTTCGATGTATTCGAATGATATCGTCTAGTCCATCACCATTCATATCTACTACTCCAATCGGATTATAGCTTACTACATTTGTATCTATCAGTAAAGATTGAGTTGCATCAATGAAAGAAATCTGTGCAGAGAGCTGTAATGGAATTATACACAAGAATTTGAGTAATAAGGAAGAGTATTTCATAATTACGTTAGGTGAATAGTTATTGATAAAAGGGTTCTAAAACTCTTTTAAAGATAATAACTGCTATTCAAATTACACCAGTAATCAAATAACTGTATCCAAACTATTTATAGCTACATGTTTTAGGATTCACAAATTCTTTTGACTAGCAGTTGTTCTACCATAAAAACGTATCAAGTAAGCTAATACGCTGCGTCATAAACCTAAAATAGAAAAGGTGACTACAAGTAGCGTCTGTAATCACCTTTTCTCATTGTAGATAGGTCGGACTCCAAATCATTCTAAAACCAACTACTCTTCCGTCTCCGACTCGTCGTTTTAATACCTAAAGCTCCTAACAAACCACGCGTTAATTCCCTAGAAATTGTCCGAGTAATTTCTCTCGAAGCACGACTATCCAAAATCTCTTCAAAAGCACTTTTTTCTTTACGATTTCTTGAGCGACTCTTACGTCCTTTCTCTTTCTGCTTTTTCAATTCTTCTTGATGCTCTTCTTCGTGCGCTGCTTCTATTTTTGCACTCAAAATTTCGTGCGCGCTTTCTCGATCTACATCTTTACTGTACTTGTCGTAAAGATCAGAAGTCTTGATGATGTTTTTAATTTCAGTGTCCGTCAAAACGTCCATTCTGGATTGTGGGGCGCGGAGTAAAGTATGAGCAAGTGGCGTTGGAATTCCTTTTTCGTTGAGTACCGTAACAAAGGCTTCTCCGATTCCCATTTGGGTCAACAATTCATCTATTTCATAAAATTCCGTTTCAGGAAAGTTTTGTGCCGCCAATCTAATCGCTTTTCGATCTTTAGCGGTGAATGCACGAAGTGCGTGTTGCACTTTCATTCCCAATTGCCCCAACACATCTTCTGGAATATCCGCTGGATTTTGGGTGATGAAGAAAATACCGACACCCTTGGAGCGAATTAATTTGATGATGGCTTCCAGCTGGTCTAACAAAACGCTGGACGCCTCTTCAAAAACCAAGTGCGCTTCATCTATGAAAAGAATCAATTTGGGTTTATCAGAATCTCCAGTTTCTGGAAAAGTCGCATAAACTTCTGCCAATAATTGCAACATAAAAGTAGAAAACAACTTCGGACGATCTTGAATATCAGTCAAACGCAAAATGGAAATAATGCCTTTTCCATCTTGAGTACGCACCAAATCATTCACATCAAAAGAGGGCTCACCAAAAAATAAACCTGCGCCTTGCTGCTCCAATTCTAAGATTTTTCGAGTAATCGCGCCAACTGAAGCCGAAGAAATGCGTCCATATTCTTTTTGAACTTCTTCTTTGCCTTCGTTGGTGATGTATTGAAGTGTTTTTTTGAAATCATCTAGGTCTAGTAGCGGTAACTTATTGTCATCACAATACTTGAAAACGACTGCTACAATACCGCTTTGCGTATCGTTCAGATTCAGAATTTTAGAGAAAAGCGTTGCTCCGAATTCCGTTACCGTTGCTCTCAATCGCAAACCTTTTTCTCCAGAAAGCGACAAGAATTCTACTGGACTGCTACCTGCCTCAAAAGGAAAGCCAATTTTCTCGTGTCGTTCATCAATTTTTGGATGACCATCGCTCGCCACTGCAATTCCACTCAAATCAACTTTGATATCCATCAGCATAGAAGGAATACCTTGCGATGATAATTGTTCTGCGATGATTTGCAAAGTTTTGGTTTTTCCAGTACCCGTCGCTCCTGCAATGAGCCCGTGACGATTTAAGGTTTTTAGAGGAACTTCTACAAAAGCGTCCGTTATTGCTTCTCCATCCAGTATCGCACCACCTAGGATGACGGAGTCACCTTTGAATTGATATTTTTCGTTGATTAAAGTCTTGAATTTTTCTATTTTGTTGGACATGGTTGAGTTGTGTTAGTTTGATATGGTTTGATATGGTTTGATATGGTTTGATATGGTTTGATATGGTTTGATATGGTTTGATATGGTTTGATATGGTTTGATATGGTTTGATATGGTTTGATATGGTTTGATATGGTTTGATATG
>JBCDFY010000393.1:0-4764 GCA_039176995.1 Bacteroidota bacterium | reverse complement strand
ATTCCTGAAAATCGCTATCGCCACAAAATTCCGTTACATCTTCTACCACAAAAGTGCTGGTTGGAGCTTCGGTATCTGCTGTCACATTAATCGTTTGGGTATAGTCAGCACGATTACCCGCTGCATCCGTCACCGTCCAAACTCGAGTGATCGTCCCACCATTACAAATACCATTCGTACTGGTGGTGTCATCTACTGGAAAGGTACTTGTCAATGCACCATCGCAAGCATCGGTGGCGGGCAGCGAAAAAGGATCTGGAATATCGCCTGGACAAACGCTAAGTTCCAGCTCTGGTAAGGGTGCATCAAAGACTGGCGCAGTTGCATCAGGATCACATTGCGACCAAGCGAGGCTAGAAAAAAAACAAGCTATTATGGACAATAGTAGAACTCTACTCATACCAATCTCAATTTTTATCATGGAGTTGTTTCTAATACTACTAGTACCTATTTATACTGCGTATGGGATAAAAAAGTGCACTTCCATTTTTGTTGATTTGTTGAACTGTTTATTTGTTTAATACGCTTAGGATCAACGCATTGCAGTTCAACAAATAAACAATTTAAACAGATAAACAGGTGTATTCGTTTGCACAGATTTATCCCGTTTACAGTATAACAACAGATTGAGTTACGATATTATTAGTAGTACCGCGAGAATTATAAGCTGAATGCTATTTCGCACAATTAAACGCTCATTGAGCATCCAACATTTTAGTATGAGTTCAATAAAAGCACTGTGAAACGGGTAAGCTCATCATATTAAAAAGCAAAGGTAAGGGGATTGCATGAATATATCTTGCTTTGAATAGTCTTTTCACATATAACAAAATAGTCATATGTGAAAAACGCTAAAGTATATAACGTGTAAAATGTGAAAATCAGTACAGTTGCAGGTGTAATTTCTCTGCGACCGCCATAGCAAATATACTTTATGAGTAGTGCTGCGGCCTGCGCTACTTTTAGTAAAACTAGGCTAAATCTGCTTACAGATCTTTATCTATCCGATCAATGTTTGGAGAAACTAGTAATTTTTGATAGAGAATAAAAAATGTATTCTTTTTTGGGAGTTACAAAATTTGATAACTAGCCAACAGCCAACAGCCAACAGCCAACAGCCCTTACTCCTCTTCCTCCTGATTTTGCTGCTCCTTCAACTTCTTATCTGCGACATTTTCATTTAAAAATTCATTGATCTGGTCTACTTGAATACTAGACGAGACCTCTCCGAACTCATTGATATTAATGTTGAAACCTTTCAATGATTCATGTACTTCGGGATCCGTTTTCTTTTTGTCCTTTTTCGGCATAATTGTACAATTTGTTATGGAAGATACTTACTGAGCATACTTGTTGCGCGATCTCAAGAGTCTTACTGGGATTTATTCTGGCGATTCAGATTTGCTAAATTTTTGAAATTTAGCAAATCTCTACCAGTCAAAAGCCCATTTGACCCTTCTTGAAAAACTTCGCAAATCGGAATATAGTTGCGATAGACCAGCAAATAGTGATGGGCAAGTATGTTTTTGTACTTAGTACCTGTACTCAATAGATTAGTTTGCAGTATGATTTGTCTGTCTATCGCTTACTACCGAAACGCTCTGGGCGTCAGCAAATGAATTTTTAACGCCTTATCTTTTTCTTCTAGCCTTATTTCTCCGACTTCTGAGCAATTCCACACGCTCTTGGAACTGCCATTTCAGATAGTCAGCATAGGTATATTAGACCTGTTACGCCATAAAAATCAATACTTTAGTCTCAAGTTGAGATTTCATAGACAGGTAAAGAATGATGATTTTCCGAAATCTGCCTTTTAGAGGCTCGTAATGCCTTCCAATTATCGTTTTGATACAATTGTCCAGTAATCTACTCATTCATATTTTGTACGAAATACCCGTAACCCCTTTGTTTACTGGCATAACAAGTCTATTGTTTATTAAGGATGTGAATAACGGGTAAAGTACTCCATTTTGTAGCAGTAACAGTTTTACTAAACTTTTGAGACTTAGTAAAGTGTTTCCGTCCGAGGAGATTTACTGAGCATACTTGTTGCTCAATTTGCGGATATTGACCTGAACCATGTCTGAGTCAAATGTCAAGAAAAATGATATCTGCACAGTCGTTATTCGCATTAAGGTCTAGTTGTTGAAGTGATGTGATCATCATGATAAAGCTTGCTTCTTTATCAAAAGTACAACAGGTAAAGGAGAAAGTTTAGTTTTTGATTGAGATTAAAAAAGCTCATCCAACTAAGTCGAATGAGCCACTAAATCTTGTGATCTGTAATTTTAAGTTAGGGGGACGTGAGATTTGACAAGTTTTCAAAACTTGTCAAATCTGAATATGATCAATGCGTCAACACCATCTGCTTGGTCTCTATCACTTTCCCATCTAACACTAAGCTATAACTATAAGTGCCTGCACTTAGTAGATTGGCTTGCAAAGTGACTTGTCCTTCACCTGTCGCTTGGATTGGAATGCTTTTGATGATGCGTCCATTTTGATCTAGGACTTGTAGGCTGGCGGATTTTACCTGTTCTGGAATGAAGTAGTTTATGGTCGTTGCTTCGGAGAATGGGTTGGGAGCGTTTTGTTGTAAAGTGGCATCTGTGATCTTAGCGTTGATTGTATTTAATTCTACTTTTCCATTGAGTAGTGCTTCGATTTTGGCTAGGCGTGTTTTAATTTCAGCATTTTCTGCTTTTAGTAGTTCATTTTCCAGCTCTAAGTCATTAATTCTTTGTTCATTCACATTAGGTGAGCTATTGCTTATAAATAAATCACCATCGCTGTCAGCTACGACAGTATTGCCCGAACCATTTTGAAGATTTCTAATTCTAGCAGTGCCATCTATATCTAGTTTGGCTTGTGGATTAGTGATATTTATGCCTATATTTCCATTTTTCAAAACAGTGAGGGCTGTTTTGCGAGTATTTTCATTTCTTCCATTTCCTATCATGAAAACTGGATCAGAACCTACGAATGAAGTCGCACTTCCTGCTGGATCCTCGTTAAAACGTCCTACTACAACTAATCCAAAAACATCAGACAAGGTGTTGAATCCGAAACCACTGCTCTCTGCTCCTGTTATCACATTAAATGATCCAAAAGCACTACTAGTATTTCCTGTTGCTGCATTATCAAATCCAATGGAACTGCTTCTATCTCCTGTCGCTTCACTGGAATGTCCAAAAGCACCACTAAAATCTCCTGTTGCATCATTATCAGACCCAACAGCAGTGCTTTTATTTCCTGTTGATACATTATCGAATCCAAAAGCAATATCCCTATTATTGATCGTCCAATTGTTGATAAAAGCTCCCAAATCAACAGAAGTAGCATCATTGGTTAAATTTAAAGTCTCGCCACTAAGAGATAGGTCTTGTTGATCTACATTAGTAAGCATAGAACCATCACCAATAAATTGAGCAGCTTTTACATTTCCACTTACTTCTAATTTTTCTGTAGGATTTATCATTCCAATCCCGACATTTCCACTATCTCCTACTATTCGCATACGCTCAGGTAAATTATCCCCTGCGAAAAACGATATGTCGCCATTGAAAATGCTTCCATTCGTTCCACCGAAGACATTGTCTCCAGCATAGATCATCACATTGTTACTCTTAGGTACTGTATTGGTTCCAATATTTGCATTTCCCGCTCTCAAAATCAGATTGCCTCCTACCGATGTACTAGGTGAATTTGATATTCTTCCACCTGCACGGACTGTTAAATCTCTTAGCCCAGCAGTAAATTGTCCGCTATCGTCAGCAGGGATTCCAATGGTTTTGCCTGTTCCAGTTGTCAGATTGATATTTCCTTCTGCGGTCACATCTTGCGCCTGAGATTGGTGTACAAAACTTATCATTAGACATAAAAATAGCCCTATAAATACATTCGTATTAATTTTCATAATGTGTTAAATTTAAGTTTAAAAAATATTGTTTAAAAGGATGGGTTTGGGGGATGTTTAAGATTTTTAAAGCAGACCTTCCTTCATCAACCACTCATAGCAAGCCCGCACACCTTCCTGCCAAGGCGTAATTTTGTAGCCCAATTCGTTGAGTGCTTTTTGATTAGAAAATTGAAAGTCTTTGCGGGTCAGCACATCTGCGATTTCTGGTGTTAGGGTGGGTTCTTTGCCTGTGAAATGGGCGACAAAAGCAGCGAAATTGCCAAAGAATTTCATAGCAATTTTAGGTAGAGTAGGTGGCAATTTTTCTTTGCCCAACAAATGAGCAATTTCCCCGACAAAGGTTTTCATAGAAATGTGTTCACCAACTACAATATAGCGATGTCCATTCCGTCCTTTTTCTACTGCATTGAGGTGTGCGGTTACTACATCATTGACATGTACCATAGGCAAAGTCGCAGGTGGAATTCTGGGCATTTCGCCATCTCTGAGTGCAAAGAACATCGTAGCGTAGGTATTGATGTCGTAAGGGCCGACGACAGAACCCGGATTGATGCAGACAACTTTCATGCCTTGTTTGCTGGCTTGGAGCGCGATTTGTTCTGCTTGCCATTTGGTTTTTTCGTAATTCAGCCAAGAGGTTTCGCCGCTTTGTGGTGTGTCTTCATGGATGATTTCCTTTTTTGGAGGTCCCCAAACGGAAACAGAAGAGGTATGAATAAAAGTTTTCACGCCTTTTTGAGCCGCCACTTCCACCATATTTCGGGTGCCATCCACATGAATAGCGGTTTGTTGTGCTTTCTTTTTTGACCATTGGTTGGTATCTCCAGCGACATGGAATACGACTT
>JBCDFY010000392.1:0-4766 GCA_039176995.1 Bacteroidota bacterium | reverse complement strand
TCTAAAAGAAGAAGGCGTTAATGCTTGTTGGCGAAAAATACAAGCACTTGATTGTTGAACAAAGACACAAATTTTGGAAAAGCAAAAACTTAAAACCTATTATTGATAATAATCGCTCAAGAATGGATTATCCTGTTTATTTGAAGAGAGGTTTACTCATCGGTTCAGGAGCAGTAGAATCTGCACATTGAACAGTCATTCAAAGAAGAATGAAATTAGCAGGACAATGGTGGTCTGAAAAAGGAGCAAAACATACGATCAACATCAGCACCCTTAATATGAGTGGACATTGGGATAGAGTACAGACCTTTCACAGAAATACTGCCTAGACCAATGAGGAATAATGAATTACACCCATATTTTCCTTTCTAGTAAATTATCAATCTCCATATTTCTCTTGTCTGTACACTGCATTTAAAATTTCGTGACGACGCTCTACAGATGGCTTCGTGAAATGCTTTCTACGACGCAGTTCTTTTGTCAATTTGATCTGTCTGTGCTTTCTCTTGTAGCGCTTCAACGCTCTGTCAATAGATTCGCCGTCTTTTACATTGATAATTAGCATATAAAATCTCCTAAAAATTTGATGGAAAAATGTATTTTACCTCCAATAGCTGAAATTGGGCTGCAAAGGTACAATGTTTTGGTGATTTTTTCAAATCCTGAAAAAATTTAGAACATATTCTTTTTTTCCCTTTTGATAGATAAATTTGATGATTCTTACAGAATTCGTCATTCTAAGGTAAATAATGTGTGTATAGCAAATTGTATAAATACCGAAAGTGCTTACTGAGAGCGACTTGTTTTGGATTTAGATGGACGTCTGCCTCAGGCTGATGCCGCCATGATTTGAAAAAAAAGCAGAGATCAGAGTTTTTTCTTCTTCAAATCTTCTACAAAAGTGTAATTTGTTATGAAGACGCAAGTAATTGAACGTTAAACTATTTATAAATGAATCAAATCCACGAAAATGAAACATCTAATTCTTCAAAGAGTCCCAATTTTGATCGCTCAGATCTGATTGCAATATTAGCTTTATTCATCAGTGTTTTAGGGACAATTGTTGCCTTTCGTGAGACGAGCATTTTGAGTAAAGAACAAGAAATGAATCAAAGGAATCAAGCAGCAAGCGTTTGGCCTTACTTGGATACGAGTTACAGTTACGACTATCGAGATTCTTTGTACACCACCACCATGATTTTAGAGAATAAGGGAGTGGGACCAGCTCTATTGAATAAAGCAGAATTAGTTAGTCAAACAGACACTTTTACTTTTGGTCAGGCTGCGAATTATTTGAATGCCTTGACTGGGACAACTGCTTTCTTCCAATTACAAAGCACTGATATAGGTTCAGGCATTATCTCTGCAGGAGACCGTGTACAACTCCTTAAAATCACAGGAAAAACAGATCAAATCAGCTTTCCAGAATTTCAAGCTGCGTTCAATCAATTTCAGCTCAGTTTATGCTATTGTTCTGTCTACCAGCAGTGTTGGCGTTACAATGCAGGCACTTGGGCAAGTGTGACAGAAGATTGCGAAGTTGGAGTAGCGATCTATTAAAGTTTTGTGGTTTTAAGTCCGATTGTCAACTATGAAGCCACAAAACCATCTCCCGATCAATTCCTTCTTACAATCACTATTCCTTCTTTATTGATTTTTTTGCGTTCAGGATTTCCAGAATAATTAATTGACCCAATACCTGAAAATGAGCCATTGAGTTCCTCTCTTGCATCCACCTGTATTTTTCCCATTCCCTCTGCTTCGGCATAAGCACTTTTCGTCATCAGTCGAGAAGCATCAATACCGCCCATGCCATACATTGCCACTTTTGCGTTTTCTGCCTTTCCGCTGATCTCCAATTTTGTCATGCCTTCTATATCTATAGTTAAATATTCCGCTCGCACCGCCAAATCACCTTTAATCATGCCGTAACTTTCAATTTTCATTTTTCTACTCTTCCGAAGTGCTTCTGTTTCCACCCAAATTTTACCTTCCAAGACTAACTCTTCTAAATCCTGATAATACAATTCTATTACCAACTTAGGTTCAGAGTTGAAATTCGTTGTATTGCCATTTCTTGGGAAATTATAAGAAATGTGAAGTTCATCTTGCTCCAGTTTAGTCTCGAAAAGCGTCCAATCAATATTGCTGCCACTCGCTTTGATTTCATTTTTATCACTCGGATACAAATAGACATCTGCATGACCTACGATATTTACTCTTTCAAAAGCATCCACGGCTCGAATTTCTTCTTTTTTGCTTTTTTGAGCAGTCAGCGTGACAGAAAAAAACAATCCAAAAAACAAAAGGGCATAAATAGATTTCTTCATAATATCAAGTGTTTGGAGGTGAGACGGAAGAGCCATGAAAAAAGTTACAACACCTGAAATTATTTCAATTCCATCGTTTCTGGGTTCCATTCCACCACTTTTTTCTCATAAATACTTTTATTGCTCGCCAAAGCTGGCGCGCAAGCTCGTAGACCAAAAGAAGCATCTTCCACCACTTTCCCATTTGAACGGATAGCATTAAAAAAGTGGATAAAATGTGCCAGATGCGCGTCGCTACCTTCTGGAGCAACTAACTCTTTAGTGCTGGTTCTCAAGTCTTCTTCTTTTACATTTGCATATTCTTTTTCGTCCACTACAGAGCTAACGCGCTGACTACCAACCATGAAAACTTTACCATTTGCTTTTTCTGCTTCAATTACCGCTCTGCCTTCCGCTATCTTATGCACCATAGGTTTCTCACAATATACGTGTTTGCCTGCTTGTAAAGCCTCAATAGAAATGCGATCATGCCAATGATCGGGAGTGGCAATGATGACCGCATCTATATCTTGGCGCGCTAAAATTTCCTGGTAATCAAAAGTTGTTACTACTTGCTTTCCGTACAATTTTTGAATGCGCTCCAAACGACCTTCATACAAATCACAGACTGCAATTAGTTCTGTTCCTTCCACTTTCAAAGCAGTCTTAATATTGTTGTGTCCCATTATGCCTACACCAATTACGCCAAGCCTAATTTTATCATTAGCACTCAATTTGGTGTATTGCCCTTGTAGCGTTATTTTTTTTCTGATTGACTTAGAATAATAGTAGGCGCTGCACTGGCTACTGCCAAACCACCAGACATTTTTTTGAGGAAGGAGCGTCTTGTATTACTATTTTTCATATTTGTTGCTTTGTGAAAATTCGATTATTTCTATTTCATTATATCCACCAAATTAGAAAAAAGTTGAAGAAAAAAATGAGGGAGTTTGTAAAAGTCTTGTTTTCTTAGAGGCTCAAAATAGATATTGATAATGAAATACGATGTTATCATAGTTGGAGGAGGAATAGTTGGGTTAGCGACAGCTTATCAACTATCAGAGAAACGTCCTAATTTGAAAATTGCAATTGTTGAGAAAGAGGAAAAAGTAGCGCAACATCAGACGGGACACAACAGTGGTGTTATTCACTCTGGTATCTACTATGAGTCAGGCGGCTCGAAGGCGATTAGCTGTCGAAAAGGCTATCAATATCTGCTTGATTTTTGCAACAAGTATGGAATTCCTTATGATTTATGTGGGAAAGTAATCGTGGCAACCAAAGAGGAAGAGTTACCAGAATTGGATAAAATATATAAGCGAGGAATCGCGAATGGATTAACAGGCATTCGAAGAATTAGCAGAGAAGAAACTTTAGAAAAAGAACCTCATGTGAACGCTATTGCTTCGATTTGGGTGCCAGAAGCAGGCATTATTGACTATAAAGAAGTTGCAAAACAGTACTTACAAATTGTGAAAGAGCGCGGCGGTACGTTGTATTCTGGACAAGGATTATTTAAGATTACGAAGAAAGGAGGCGTCTTGAATATTTCTACTGATAAGCGAGAGCTGTCTACTAAATTGCTGATTACTTGTGCAGGACTTTATTCTGATAAAGTTGCCAAAATGACGGGGCAAGCAATTGAATACCAAATTCTACCTTTTCGAGGTGAATACTATGAGTTAAGAGAAGAAAAAGAGTATCTCGTTAATCATTTGATTTATCCAGTTCCTGACCCTAACTTTCCCTTTTTGGGCGTACATTTCACACCGCGAATTACTGGCGGTATAGAGGCAGGACCGAACGCAGTTTTAGCGTTCCGTCGAGAAGGATACAGCCGCTGGAATTATCACAGTACTGAATTCAAGGAGACCATCAATTACGAAGGGTTTAAGAACATTGCGCGCAAATATTGGCGAACGGGTCTGGATGAACAAATTCGCTCCTATTCCAAAACTGCCTTTGTGCGTAAATTGCAGCAATTACTACCTGCCATCAAGAGTAAGGATTTAAAGAGAGGTGGCTCTGGTGTTCGAGCAATGGCTTGTGATAAGGAAGGAAATCTTTTGGATGACTTTATGATTTTAGAGCAAGAAAAAATCATCAACGTTTGCAATACTCCTTCACCTGCTGCTACAGCTTCCTTGGCTATTGGAGAGATGGTGATGGAAAGGGCGTCTAGACAGCTAGAAAGATAGATTTTTGCTCTCAAGATAAAATCGGGAAACGCTTCTCGCACCTAACAACCCCTTGGAACATCCAAAAATCCTAATTTGTAGATTTTTTGATGTGACTAAACGAAGTACAAGCGATTATGCCAGCTTTAGTTGGTAAAACGACATTTTGAGATGCGCCCCGCATAATTCTAGGCTTAGAGCCTATCTAAAAAATTATGTAACTGATGGTCAATAGGTTTTGGTTCACGCCTGACGCAAACACATCTGCCTAAGAAAGAAT
>JBCDFY010000391.1:0-4800 GCA_039176995.1 Bacteroidota bacterium | reverse complement strand
TAAGTTCTTAACTTATATGGGACATTTTTGGAATACTTGGGCTGTATGGAGAAATGTAGTAATAGTACTCACTAGTTTTAATAGGACATGGTTTACTCAAAACGTAATTAACCATAGAGGAGAATTGCACGGTAGAATAACTACTTATTTTTATTTAAAACCTCTTAGCCTTCTTGAGACAGAAGAATATTTAAAATCTCGAAACATCAACTTTCCTCGCTACCAAATCACTCAACTGTACATGGCATTTGGTGGAATTCCACTTTATTTGGAGGCAGTTGAAGGAAGAAAAAGTGCGATTCAGAATATCAACGATATTTGCTTTGAAGAACAAGGTCTACTTCGTAATGAATTCAATCGTCTCTATCCCGCCCTTTTCGATAATGCAGATTTGCACATTGCGGTTGTGCGTGCTTTAGCGAAAAAGAATATTGGGATGAGTAGAACAGAAATCATTAAAGAAGGAAAACTCCCAAATGGAAGTTCTACAACGAAGATCTTGGAAGAATTAGAACAGACGGGATTCATTATGGCTTATCACCCGTTTGGCAAGAAGAAAAAAAATAAAATTTACCGTTTGATAGATGAATATTCTCTCTTCTATTTGAAATTTATAGAACAAACGCAATATGAAGGAGAAGGGACTTTTGTACAATTAAGCCAATTGCAATCCTACAAGATTTGGTGTGGCTACGCTTTTGAAGGAATCTGTATGAAACACGTTCCTCAAATCAAAGAGGCATTAGGTGTTGGAGGAGTTTATACCAATACTTATTCTTACTTGAGGAAAGGAAATGAAGAAGAAAAAGGTCTACAAATAGATATGCTCTTAGAACGAGCGGATAAGGTAATCCATCTATTTGAAATTAAGTTTTACGGTACTGAATTTCCGTATTTGGAATCATTTGCCGATAAAATGAGAGAAAGAATGCATCTATTTATGCGCCTCACAAAAACGAAACATCACGTGAGAACGACTATGATCACTACATTTGGTCTCACTCAACCTGCACATCGCTATTGGTTAGATGATCTAGTTTTAACATTAGAAGACCTTTTTCAACCCTTGAAACAACGATAAATTTCTAAAAATGCAACTACTCAACCACGCTCAAGTCCAACGAAAAGTAAAACGTTTGGCTTACGAAATTTTGGAGAATAACTTCCGTGAATCGGAGCTGATTTTGGCAGGCATTAACTTTCGAGGTATGGAATTTGCAAATTTGTTGGTGCAGGAATTGACCAATATTTCAGATATTGAAATTACGCTTACGCGTCTGCGTGTGCACCCTCCAAATCCACTAGAAAAAGAAATTCACTTTGAAATTCCCATCGAAAATTTAGTGCAAAAAGCAGTCATTATTGTAGATGACGTCGCTAATACAGGACGCACCATTTTTTATGCAGTCAAACCCATTTTGGAAGTACTACCAAAGAAAGTGGAAGTCGCCGTTTTAGTAGATCGAAAGCACAAGACCTTTCCAATCAAAGCGGATTATGTTGGACTTTCTTTAGCCACAACGATGCACGATAATATTGACGTGCAGATTTTAAATGGAGAAGAATTTTCGGTGCATTTACAGTGAGAAAATTATACAATAAAAGGAGTTGTGACTTTTTCCTCTATTTGCCTTAAAATTTCAGGAATTTGCTTCATAGTTGCTTCATAACCAGCTTCATAGATGCCCGTAAAATCCTTCGTAAGTATTTTGAAAATACTGTAATCTCCAACCTCTGGCTCGATCATTACGTCGCACTGATTAATGCAAGTTCTTGAATTACCGATCACACTCAAGTAAAACAACCGTTGCGCAATACCAATCACATTACTTAAAGATTTTGATTCCACTGTTCCTGCTGCCATTACATTTACGCCAATCAAGACATCGCATTCCGAACGCAAAGGCTCAATCGCCAAATTACACATCACTCCACCATCGGTATAAATCTTTCCATCAATCTCAACAGGTTTAAAGACCATCGGAATGGAGCAAGAAGCCATAATTACATCTGTTAATGAACCTTTATTCATAATTTCCAACGTCCCTTCGTTCATATTCGTAACGCTGACATAAAGCGGTTTTTCCAGTTCTTCAAAAGCATCATGCCCCAAGTGATTCAGTAAATGCTCTTTCAAAAAAGCTAAACTGCTCAATCCATTAAGCGTAAATCCCGGACGAACCGCTTTGATCCAAGCCCATTTCTTCACGAATTCCATCATCTCCTCCGCCGTTTTACCCGAAGCATACAATGCACCAGCAATCGCACCTGCGCTAGTCCCAATTACTGCATCTGGAATTATATCGTGTTCTTTCAGAGCCTGTATAGCACCTGCATGAGCCACTCCACGAAAAACACCGCCCGAAAGGGCTAATCCTATTTTGTACTTTTTGCTCATTTTGATCTGAATTGGATAATTTTCTTTTGAAACACCAAGATAAGTAAGATTGCTCATTAAAAGCGCTTACTTTTTTTGCCAATTGATCTTTCTCTAATAAATCGAACAAGCAAATCATTTTTATTATTGTTAATTTACAGCTTGAATTAGCTCTTTCGTTGAAGTAGCAACATCAAATACTAAGAACTTACCAATATGATATTTCCAATCGGAGACGACCAAGTGAAAGGGGGAAACACTCCTATTTTTAGCTATACTTTCATTGCATTGAACATTGCTGTTTTTGTCTACGAAGTAATGCTGATGGGTGGAGACGAAAATGCGTTCAATGATTTCTTGATGACCTACGGAGCGATTCCTAATAAAATTCTTGCAGGTCAGGACTTGCCTACTCTTTTCACAAGTATGTTTCTGCACGGCGGTTGGATGCACATTATAGGAAATATGCTTTTTCTTTGGGTTTTTGCGGACAATATTGAAGCGGTTGTAGGCAATACGCGCTTCTTGATTTTTTACATTCTAGGAGGTTTGGCGGCACACGCAGCACACATTTGGTTCAATATGGAAAGTGGTATTCCGACGGTTGGCGCAAGTGGTGCAATCTCTGCAGTAATGGGCGCGTACTTAGTCATGTTTCCCAAATCAAAGATCAAACTGTTCTTCTTCTTCCTCACTTTTCGGGTTACTGCCATCATTTTCCTTGGTTTTTGGATTTTTCAACAAGTCAACGCAGGTGTTGCGGGATTAAGCCAACTTGGCGAAGAAGCAGGCGTTGCTTGGTGGGCGCATATTGGTGGATTCGTATTTGGTGTATTGGCAGGGTTTTATTTTCGGTCGAGAGGTTTGACGGAAAAGGGTTTAGCCGCTCTGTAAAAAACTAAGTATGTAAGAAGTTCTTATTTTTTTGACATGGATCGAGCGGATTAGACGGATTTGATGTAGGTCATATGCAATTTTTTCTAGCTTATGGAGCCAAAACGAGAGTGTTCAAAAAAGTGTGTCGCGCAGAGGTAGCGGAGTACGCAGAGTTTTGATTATCAGTGAATTGATAATGTATTGAAATACAATTGACACAGATTATTGAATACTACCGCCTAAACTTAACAAGAAATATAGGTTTTGCTGTATTTTGTATAGTCCTGTGAAGAAACAAAAAACTTTGCGCCTTGGCGTCTTTGCGTACCAATCTCCTTGCGCCTTCACGATGAACTTCTATCTTTACCGCCATGAAACAAACCTATGGAGTAGTAGCTTTCTTGCTGGGCTGCATTCTTCTGATGATACATTTCAAGTTTGGGTTAGAAATTTTCAACGTCTTTGAAAGCAATTGGGCACTCATTCCTTGCAGCGATAGTGTGCCGGGCATCCTGAGTTGGGAGTACTTTCGAGAGCAGCCGTGGACGTATCCACTAGGGCAAGTGCAAAGCTATAATCACCCAATGACCAGCAATATTGGCTTGACCGATGGCATTCCAATCATGGCAATTCTATTCAAGTTGCTGCATCCTTTATTTGGTGGAGAAGCCTACTATTATTTTGGAGTTTGGTTCATTTTGAGCTTTGTTTTGCAAGCCTTTTTTGCTTATAAATTACTCTCCATCTTTCTACCAAAACGCTATTGGTTGTTAGCTTTTGCGACTTTATTTTTCCTACTTTCTCCTGCTTTTCTGCATCGCTTTGGACATCATGCACTTACCGTCCATTGGACACTTTTAGCGAGTTTTTGGCTTTATTTTCATCCTAATCTGTCCACCATAAAGCGACTTTTTGCACAAATTGGACTAACTGCGCTCATGGCTTGGACGCACCCTTATCCAACCTTAATGATGTTGGGAATGACAGGTGCACTGCTATTGAAAGAAGGTTGGGTAAAGCGACAATTAAAATGGTGGCAGACGCCTACAATTTTTTTGGGTTCATTAACGATGGTGATGGGACTCTGGGAAGTGATGGGCTATTTCAGTTTGGGCGAAAATTCCTTAAAAAATACCGATTTTGGCTTCTATTCTGCCAATTTGAACGCACTTTTCAACTCCATGGGCAAAACGGCTTTAGTACCTGCTCTACCTTTGGCAAAAGAAGGACAGTATGAAGGATTTGCTTATTTAGGGACAGGTCTTTTAGGTGTTTTTGCGCTTCTTTTGTTACTTAGACTTCTAATCAAAAAAAGAGTGCCCTTTCCAAAATATAAAGCGATCTACTGGCCGCTTTTGCTCGTTGTCTTGCTTGCTACGCTCTTTGCACTTTCTAATGCTTGGACGGTTGGCGAAACCACTTTTGCAAAAATGGCATATCCTTCCATTATTTCTCGTCGCTTTCGTTCGAGCGGTCGCTTTATTTGGTTTTTGCACTATTTGACGACGTTGAGCATCTTAGTTATTTTTCTTAAAAGTAAATTCCAT
>JBCDFY010000390.1:0-4814 GCA_039176995.1 Bacteroidota bacterium | reverse complement strand
ATGTGTCAGCAGACTTTTATTGCGATACACAAAAAGATTTCGACGCTTCAAGATGCTTCCAAATTCAAATTTTGGCTTTACAGAACGGTGATTAATCACTGTCATATGGAAAGCCGAAAGCGCAAATCCAGGGCCAATTTAAAGGAAAAAATCACCCAATTTCGTTTGACTGCTCGGCAAGAGCGACCCGACGAAATATATCATCGAAATGAACGATCAAAAATGGTGCTGGATGCGTTACAAAAAATACCCGAAGAACAAAGAACCGTTATTATTATGAAAGAATATGAGGAACTGACTTTCCGAGAAATCGCTGAAATGCTAGGAATTTCGGAAGGAACAGCGAAATCGCGCTTATATTACGGACTCAAAAACCTGCGTAAAGTATTATTGAAAGATAACATAACAAAAGAATATAACTATGAATGAGCAGTTGATGGATTACCTTTATGGAGAACTGTCAGCGCAGGAGAAAGCGGCGTTTGAACAGCAACTCCGGAATGACCCTAAATTGCAGCAAGAGCTGAGGGATTTTCAGTCTACTCGAAGTATGTTGCAACAAGTGGAAGAAGTACAACCCAAAGCGACCGTTGTGGAGCTGAAACCGAAGCCCATCGTCTCTATGCGCGCGGTGAAATGGTTGAGTGTAGCAGCGGCAGTAGCATTGTTATTGCTAGTTGGAAAACCCAAAATGGAAGTGAACTCCAATGGTTTTATGATTGCTTTTGGTTCGCCAAGTGTAGAACAAGTACAACCCGTAACGACACCAGCTAGTGATTATGAACCTATGATTCACAATGCCGTAGCGCAGAGTAATCAAGAGATTTATAAAATGTTAGATTCTATTCAGCAGCAGTTGGGCGCACGTATCAATACAAAAGAGCAGACATTGCTGGAAGCCATTGAACGCGAATTATCTAGTTACGATAGTGAGCACCAACATCATGTGGTTCAGGCAGTTAACGATGAGTATGAAGAAAATATGCCACGTTTAGTTGCGCTGACCCAAGATATGCAGCTAGAACAAAGACGGGAGTTCAAGAATATTGCCAATCGGCTTTGGAAAGATTTTCAGCGACAAAGAGAAGCTGATTTAGAGGCAATTGAGCGCGCACTTCTGGAGTTACAACAGCAGCAAATTTCTGGAGAAGCGGTGACCAGTGACGATTAATAAAAGGAATACTCCCAGACCAAGTTAATCTGTTAAATTACAGAAGATCAACTTCTAAAACTATCTACTGTTATGAAAAACATTAAAATAGTATCCTTGAGTTTTTTGTTTGCTTTTGGATTAAGCACATTTGCTCATAGTCAAGTTGTAGTAGTTAATTCAACTGATAAAACTTATGAATTTAAGTACAAATTCAAAGGTAAAAAGACTGCTAAAGTCGAGCGTTTACTAACTCGAAAATTAGGTACTCCCAAGAAAATAAAAAGGGGGAAGAAAATCGTTTGGAAAACAGAGCGAACCAAAGCCAAACTTAAACGCGGCAAGGTGAAATTTAAACATAAAGGAGATAATCCTTTGAAGTTTAAGGTCTTGAAAACGCGTATTAGCTTAATCGGATAAGGCATCCAATATTAAGAGTGTTCAGAAAAATTTTAGATGCCTCATTTTTAACAAAATAGACTTAATTATTCAACACATAGGCACTCCAATAGCTATCGGAGAACACAGAGTTTTTCGCAGAAAAACTATATTCTACGCTCTCTATGTACCTATGTGTTTCATTTAAAAATGTATTAAGTTCCTTTTCTGAACAGCCCTAATTCAGCATTTAATATAATTTTCAACCCACAAATCAGGCAAAGGCACAAAAGATTAGAGTGTGTCTACATTTGATTTTATGATCTTTCAATATTCAATTACTTATGAGCCAGTGCATATGTAATCAAATCGACAGATCAACGATTCAACATCAATAAACACTTATAGATCACCCACTATAAAATCATTATTCACAAGAACTTAGATTTATGAAATATACGATCCTTTTGACAATAGGATTTTTGATTAGCTTCAATACTTTTGCACAGAACTATGATGCAGAGAAAATGAGGAGAGACATCGAAGTAGCCGAAGATGTATTGATCAAATTGACGGAGCAGCAACTCAATGCAGAGACTTGGCAGGACGATGTGGAAGGCAAATATGTCGAAGGATATGGTATCGTTTTCACGATTCGTACCATGACTGAATCTTATGCCTTAGGTATTGGAAAAGATCAAATCTACGTGCGCAATGGACGCTTTGGCGTAAAAGGAGGCTTAGCACTTTTGGATAAAGACGAAGTGGAAGATGAACAATTTGATCGAGTAGAAATCATCAGAACAACTGCTATTAATTTTCTGACAGATTACGCTTTTCTCATTCGTCAACTTCAGCCTAGCGATAAAATTCTCCTCAACTTTGTAGACGATTGGGATGAACCTGTCATCATCAATCCATTTCCTGATCGCAGTCCTTCCCAGAAACGTACAGCTACGTTGACTGCTGAAATTCAGCGTAAGTACATCAATGAATTTCGTCGCAGAACGCTCTCGGAAGAGGAATTTATTGATCGAATTCGTTTTTCAGAGGAAGAAAAGGAGGAAGTTAGCGATCCAGATATCGAATTACTCATTTCTATTTTTAATCGGCTGTACGACGAAGACTTAACAGAGACCTTCATTATTAATGATCGTGGACGCTATGATAAAATCCAAGGTTTAGGTACGATCATTGACTTAAATATATATTCTCCCCTAGAGGCGGAAGAAATAGAAAGTGGTATTATTGTTTGGAAAGACGGTAATTCTAATAGACGAAGAGTCTATCGATCCAACAAAGAAGAGCAAGATCGAGAAACAGATGAAAAGGAAGAAGAAGAGACACAGAGAGCAAGTTATTCGAAGAATTACGATGCTTTCATTGAAGGATTCAAGGAAAACGTCATCGAATATGGGCAGACCGTCAAATCTTTGGAAAGCAATGAAATGCTGATGTTCCGCTTACATTTTAATACTTTCAACGACGATTATCTCGTTGATGTAAGTGTTTCGCAATCTATTTTGCAGGATTATGCGGAAGGAAAAATTCCTTTAGATAAGGCCATGGAATCCGTAAAAGTAGCGAAAAAAGAAGAGAAAGGAGGCTGGTAAATCCGACTAAGCTCGGAACGGAAATACTGAAAATTCCCGCCTCTACAAAAGAGATGGGAATTTTTTATTTCAGTCAATTTGTATGTTAATTTTCTAAATTTGCCTCCAAGCGAACTTCTACATTCAGCACCTTAGAAACAGGACAATTGTCCTTTGTTGCTTCTGCAATTTCCATGAATTCTTCCTTACTGATCTTAGGCACTTTTGCATCCAATACTAACTTAGAATTTCCAATTTCAAAACCCCCACCTTGCTGCGTAATGCTAATGTGTGCTTTGGTTTCTAATTTTTCGGGTGCATAACCAGCGTCTCCCAAACCCTTACTCAAAGCCATATTAAAGCAACCTGCATGGGCAGCAGCAATTAACTCTTCTGGATTTGTTCCAGCAGTCCCGGATTCATCTTTAAATCGGGATTTGAAAGAATACGGATGCTTTTGCATAGCATCACTCTGCGTACTCAATGTTCCCTTTCCTTCTTCTATCGAACCTTCCCAAGTGGAAGTTGCTTGACGTTTCATAATTTTAATATTTTAATAGAAAAAAAATAGAGCAGATAAAACACCTTGTCCTTACCTGCTCAAAATTTATTTCATTGCTCTACAAAGCGATTACTTTCTTTCACCATTGGCGTTATAGCTTTTGTCATTGCTTTTTGCCGCATAGTCTTTGCTCATTCGCTGCAACTTCTCATTCGCTTGCTCAAAGAAATCGTAAATCACTGATGCTTGCTTCGTCATCAACACCTCTTTATCAATCTTGCGAGCAATGGCTGCCAACTCTTGACTATCTGGAATCAATCTCGCCGTAGCAATAAGTGCCTCTCTAGCAATATCTGCGTGTCCGTCTGAATAAGTGTTTTCTTTCAATTTTGCCGCCATGTTCATGATGCGCTCTTTTTCGCGATCAAAAGAATCGTTATCAATCGCACCTGCACTATTCATCGCTTCCAAAGTGGTCAACACATGAGTCAATCCATCGTAAGTATATTCATGAGAAATATTAACTTTCCCCTGATTTGAGCTTACCCAATCGTTCAATTTTTCTGCCTGCATACTTACTCTATTCGAAGCATCTCCTTCAGAAGCTCCTTTTGAAGTCATTTCTTCTCTGCGCTTGTCCGCTTCACTATCATTGGTGTAGCCCATGCGATCATCCTCGCTATTCTTCCAACTTTTGTTCTCACTATTCATTTCACTATTTCCATATCCCTCTACCTCAATCACAATTGGAAAAAATTCATACATCGTTTGTTGCTTCATGCGCTTATTGATAAAGTCTTCCCACAAGAAAAACTTCATTGCCTTTTCTTTCGCAATCTTGTCTTCTAAGACATCAAAATAATTTTTTCTCACCCGCATTTCATCTATCTCCACTTCCCAGTAGTTTTCTACAAAATCAGTGCGATCTTCCATTTCGTTAGCTTCACTATCATCTTCTTCCAACTCCTCTTTCAAATCTGCAATCAACTTCATTTTTTTCTCTTCCAACTTCTGCATTTTTTCCATGTAATTATTGAAGATTGGGTCGAAAGCAATAACCTCTTCCTTTGTCAAATCCAAGGCTTTGATGGTAGAGTTTCTGTAATCCATTTCCAACTTGGCATCAAAGTATTTTTCATAATCTGCTTTGGTTGCGTCGTTCTCCATCTTCTTCGCCTGCATATCATCTTGT
>JBCDFY010000389.1:0-4843 GCA_039176995.1 Bacteroidota bacterium | reverse complement strand
ATCATTGCCACCTGATAATTGAATCAACACTAGTACCTTATCGTTGTCGCTGAGGAGTGCCGACCAGTTACTTTTATGCATGGCAGCCACTGGAATACCGTTCAGTGTGATTGGCAAACCTAAAGCCCCTAGGCGGAGAAAATTTCTTCTTTTCATGCTTGTCAAAAATTGATAGATAGTAACGGACAAATAATAACTTCCCGATTTGTGACGGCATCTTTTGCCCTGCTACTGCGTTAAAAAGCCTCGACAGCCAAAAGGATTCCTACGTTTTTTGCCTTGTATCAGAACGAAATCTGCTCGGTCAAAATGAGAAACTTATTTTTCGTCCGTTACATATGTGTTTTGAGCGATTAATAATATTTATTGAGCAAATAGTAAGGCTATGCCAGTCTCTTCGGACGGAAACACGATTTTCACTTACTGCAAATAATACTCAGGCATGGTCATCATACGCTGCAACAAATTTTGCAGTTTCTGCTCGACGCTAGCCTTTAAGTTTTCATCCGAAGGATTAGAGATATAGTTGCCGTATTCTACCGTCCACTCAAAATCGGGCAAACCGGGAATCAATATTTCTTTGAGTACCTCTTTTTGCGTCTCACTTATGGGGTGCGGAAAAAGTAGCTTGGCTAAATCTGCGATTAAGACATTGGGACTGTAGGGATTACTTAAGGTTTTGACAAACGCGAGTGCATCAATTTTGATGTCATAGCCAGCAAATCGAAGTCCTTGGCTGGCTAATCGATTCGTAAAATTCATCCGAATGGGTAAAGTCGCTGAACTAATCCAAGATTGGTAGTACAAAGGTTGCTGATAGTAGGCTTTCCAACCCGCAACATTAGGTGGATTGAAAATTTCCATCTGCATATCCTGCATCTCTTGGTAGAGCTTGAAACGAAGCTGATATTTTCGATAGAGATTATTTTCAGGAAAAGGCACTTCAAACTGATTGAGCGAAAACATGACAAAGTCCACTGGGCTTTTGACCATCGCCCCAATATTGTCTTGGGCGTAAAAATGTTCACTTTGCAAAAGCGCTCGAATGACGGGCTTGATGTTGAAATCATTTGCGCTCAATATAGCTGACATCGGTTCGATGACTTCACTTTTAACTTCATCTGAAATATCAAAATGTACCAGCCAACGATACAAACGACGACAAATGAAACGAGAAGCTGCTGGATGCTGAAAAATAATGTCAATTAAATCCTTGTACTCGTTATCGTCATTGTTTTCGATCACGGCGTGGTCAAAACGATGCGATAACTGCTTATCGTTTTTATCATGGTGCGCAAAACGGAAAAAAGACGTTGGAAGGGTTCTTATTTCCCTCCTGTAATAAAAACGATCTCTCCATCCCGTTAGCACCTTCGCCATCACAATCACATCTTCTTCCGTGAACGTAGTGTAGTCGCCAGGAGCAGCTAAATCGCCTTTACCCAAAGTAAATAACTCTAAAAGTTCTCGCGCATAGTTCTCATTGGGCGCACTTTCTGTATTGTCGCGTCCATTCAAATAGCGCAACATGGCTGGCGAAACCGTGACTTGCTCGACCAGTTCTTTAAAATTACCGAGTGCTTGACTTCTGAAGGTAGAAGCATATTGGTAAATGAATTTGGCATCTTGAACAACATTCGTTTCTACCACAAAATGACTCTGCCAAAAGAGCGTCATCTTCTCTCGAATGGACATTCGGTCGTGCGCCATTTGCATTAGTGTCCATCCGTAAAGCGATCTTCGACGGGCGTTGTTACTCCTAAAATCAATGTGTGGCGCATCCGCCCATTCCCCATTAATAGGGACGTTCGGATCGTCATGGTAGTCGTAATTGACGGGAGGATCGGGTAAGACTTGGTTGCGAAGCAATTGCCTCACCGTTGCCTTCATACCCTGCGCCACGGCATCCTCGATTTCCTTGAAAGTTGCGCCAAAAGTAGTTCTGCGCAGTAGGTGAGCAGCTTGCTCAAACGACCATTCGCCTGTGTATGGTTTTAGCATAGTGTGTGTATTATAGTTAGACCTAGCTACCATCCTCTAGGCAATTTTATACTGACAAGGTATAAAAATATGAGGATTTCCACAGTGGTATCTTTTCCCTAAAGATAATGCAATTAATATGAAATCAGAAATTGTGGGTTAGTGATTGGTATTTGTTCTTACTTTTAAATGCTATTTTTGCTCCATAATTTTACATGATAAAATCAAATATGAGTTCAATTAAAACACTTTCTATTCTACTTTTTAGTATTCTTATTGTCATTGCTTGTGAGGATATTCCTGTAGAGGAAAATCTAGATGATCGAAAAATGGTTTCGCTACCATTTCAGGAGTATTCTATGAAGGATGACAGTATTCAAATAGAGCTAGATGAAATTTATACTTTGTTGAGTTACAGTATCGTTCATAGAGATTGGCAGTTGGGTTCAGTTCCTAGAAATGAGCGAAGAGGCTACAATATTGGAACCGTACTAGTGAATGGAGACCAAGAAGCAGTTCATTGGGGCTTGAACTGCATTAATTCAATGGATAATGCGACGCAACACGGAGAAGTGAGAGCGATTATGAGCTATTTAGATTCTCTAAGATCCTTTAATCTTAAAGGATTTACACTCTACACTACTTTAGAGCCTTGTGCGATGTGTTCTGGAATGGCAACTATGACCAACATTAAAAGAGTGGTGTATGGACAAAAGGACGTAGATTTCAGCGGAGCACTTGACCGATTGGCATTAGACTCAAAAGAGGTAGGTGGCTTTGGACCTTATCCAAGAACAGTCATTTCTGATCCTGCTCCAACCCAATATCGCACTGAATTAGATGCTGCATTTGAACATTTTCTGGAAACGGAAGAAGAAAAATATTTAGCAAAGTTCTTGACCTCTGCACCCGCCAAAGAAATTTATGCGAATGCCGAAAAAGCATTTTTGGAATATCAAATCAGCTATCCTGAAAACCAAGAGAAATATGAACAAGCCAAACGTTTTCTCGAAAGCATTAATTTTTGAATCTTAAAATACTTGCCAGATGAAAAATATAGAAGAGCGGTTTTCTACACAAGTACAAAGGATCAATGTTTTTATCGGTTCTTCATCAGAATCTTTGGAGGTTGCTCGCGAAATTAAGTCTCATTTTGATGAAGAAAATTTTAATGTAGATATTTGGGATGAAGATGTTTTTGAAAGAGGAAAAAGTAACTTAGACAATCTAAAGAAATTTACTGCGCTTTATGATTTTGCTATCATGGTGTTTGTACAGGATGATGAAGTAATTCATCGAGGCAAAAAAACAGGTTCTATTCCTCCTAATGTTATTTTTGAATACGGTCTTTTCTTGGGGCGCATGGGAACCAATAAATCCTTTATTCTTGCCGAAAATAATATCAAGTCTTTTGTTGACAATGTATTTTCAGACATTAAAGGAATTAGCCTAGGAAAATCATTTGACAATTCGAGTAAACCGAAGCGTAAGAAAACGACAAAAGCAGCTGTAGAAACTATTAGAAAGGAAATGCTGCTCAATTATAAATCAGAGGCAGAAATAGGTTTTCTGCCTTCTGCTGCTTTAGCTATTGGATACTTTGAAAATTTTGTGAAAAGGGTGAATAAAAAATTATATTCACTAAGAAATGATGAAGACGGTATTTTAAAATTGGACTTTGGCAAGGATGAGAATTTTTCCATGAGTTTCTTTAGACAGAAATTTAAATTGATAATTATTTTGCCTAAAATTATTCTTGAGTCCAATCACGATGCCCTATTAGGAAAAGTAGTTGATTTTGGGTTAGTGAAAATAAGGATAGACGCTAAACCAAGGGATTTCCCAGTATACTGGAAAGTACAGAGTAAAGAGGAGATAAAGCAAGATGGGTTTATTTTTTATGACTTTCCAACTACTTTACTAGCCTCTCAGAGAACAATTCAGCTAATACTACGAAAAGGTATGAGTACCGAAGATGCACAGATAGAAGAACTAGTTGGAGAAAAAGAAATCTACAACTTCATTAAAGCCATTAATTATAAAATTAAAACGTCAGATAATACTTACATGAGAGAAAGCGTAGAAATCATTTCTGACGCAGATGAATACTTCAAAAATTTATCATAAAATGGCAAAAGACTTAATCTCCGACGGTTTAGCAGTAAGCTACTTCTACAACTTCGTAAAGAGAATGTTTGATAATTTGAGTGACTCCTCAGTCGTCAAATTTAAAGCAGTTGAATATGCTTTCAAATATGATGATGCAAGCCTTGAAATCATTATTCCTAGAACTTTGAATGAAGCAGCTATTGAAAAATGCAAGCAATTTGTGTTTCAAAATAGCGAAGTTCGACTTTCTATTGAAAGTGGAAGAGACATGAGTTTTTTTGTAGAAAATTTGGAAAAAAGTGCTAAGAAAGCAGTGGATTTTCCGACCACACTTGCCGCCATTATCGAATTTTTGAGAATTGATCTGGACAATTTAACTGGATTTATTGATTTAGATACAGATACCCAAGAATGGAAGGAAAGGGAGGTAGCTGAATTGGATAAGTTCAAAGAAATTTTAGAATTTCTAATTGAAAACTATTCGACCACAAATGGTAAAGCCACTGTTAGGTATTTAGATTAGGAAACTAGCTCCTAATCGTTCAAGTCACACTGGGGCGTAATCCCATGATTTACCCAAAAGTCCAGTAAGAGAAGATTGGCTATTTTTGCAAAAAAAATAATCAACTATCAAACCAATACAGTCTTCTCAATCAAACGCTTACATAAGAGCATATTTGGGTACCATCTTCCTGTAAACCAATATTTTACGAACTTGACTTTGAAAATAATCGCTCGTTTATCTCGATAAAGT
>JBCDFY010000388.1:0-4861 GCA_039176995.1 Bacteroidota bacterium | reverse complement strand
TACGATTACGCGTATTTAAAGCTTCTATTTGAAATCTGTTTGGGCTCATACAGTATTTTGTTCTTAACGTCTTTTTAGCACTTTTTCCACTAAAAGAAATGAGGTCGATTGCAGCCAATTACAGAAATGTCCAGTAGTCTAAGCTATTTAGCAAGTACTTGATCTTCAGGACGTCCCATTTTAGAATGATAGTTAGCCGTTGTAGCCACTTGTGTACAACATGCACAGATAAGCTTAATCGTTTGGCTATTTCAACTGCTTTTAAACTAAATTCGCTCAACCGATTAGTTTGTGCGCTGGCTTTTCCCATTCATACGTTCCTTTAGAAGCATTCTATGGTGCATCTTTGTAGGGTAGTGACAGCAGGGAGTTAGGTTTCATGTAAACAAAGCCATTTTGAAAATCAAGGATTGTATTGAATCGTTTCAAAAGTTCTCCTCCTAGAATATGCGTTTCGAACCTTGCTGGGTTTGGTGTTGATAACAATTGTACGGGCACTTGATTTGCACAATATCTATCAAAGCAAATTTTATCTACTTCTACAACTCGGTTTATGAATTCTTTACCTGCACTGTTTTTTAACCTTGATTCTTTAATAACAGTAAGGGTATCTGGAAAATTAGATTTTTGTCTCAGGTTTTTGTCCAAAACTACAGATCTCTGAAATCCTAAATCGAACAAATACCTATTCGTAAATTTACTTTCGCCAACTTGAATACTACTATTGATGCAAAATAAGGTATTGATGTATTCGATCTTCAATTTTACATAGTCTTCAAGGTCGTCGGGAATAGAAGAGTGAACAATCATTATTTTTTTTTCGTAGTCCAATTCTACAATTTTATCTTCGAATAAATTCCACCCAAAATGACCGTCTGCCTCCTTCGGACCAATCCTTGCAGGGAAGATGGTCAAACTATCCCAATGTACCTGATCTAGTGAGCAGGAATGAATATCTTCAAGAGTCGTATAATCATTATCCTCAATTACATCTTGTTTCAAAACCAATTCTGTACCTCCAGTGTCAAAATATAAATCCAAGGTGTCATTCTCATTCAGCACTGCTTGAAATATAATATTATTAGCTTCGGTCATGTAGAAGGAGAGTGTGTCTGGCGACAATGGATTAGAACCAATACGCTTACTGTCTTCAGGTATTTCTTTGATTAACTCTAAAATGGTTTTGTGAAAATTTTCTTGGTTTACAGCTATAATTTGGTCGAGAATATCAAAAAAATGTTCTCCCTCACTACCTGTATACACTAATTGAAACGCTTCATCAAATCCTTTTTCACTTAGAATTTTTTCAAACAGAAAAGCACTCATTACATAATAAGAGAAATGCCTGTTGATAGATGATTTTCGCCCTTTTTTGAACTCGTCTAAAAAATTGATGTCTGGGTTTGATTTAAGCTCATTTCTAAATTGACGTTTCATCACATTCATATCGTCATAACTAAGTCCGTACCCACCGTAATAAGCAGAAAGCCCCTGCACGTAAGGCCAATAAATTTCATCTCTGTTGGGTAGGTAATAATATAGGTACTCACTGATAAAACCGAAAACATAGTTTTCGTTACCTGTACCCGTCATATAGGTTTTTCCTCCATTGTCTGCAAACCCCAAATCATAGCATAAAAAGTTACACTGTCTGGCACTGTATAAAAAACCATAAGATTTTAGTAACTCATCTAAGCTGTTAAAAGAATAATAATCGAGTTTTGGAATCGGACCGTTTGCCAATTCGGCTAAATCTTGAGTGAATCCAACAAATTCTTTTGATCGTCCCTCATGGAGTGAACTACTGAAATGATAGGTCACATTGTCAAAGGTTTTGCTTTTAAAATGTTTGGTGTTGTCTTCGAAGGGGCAATAAAAACGATAATGGTCTTCGTAAGGGATAGCTTTGAGTTCGGTTATTTGATAAATAAATGGCTTGCCTTCTTTCTCTCCTGTGAAACCAATAGTTAATCTATAATTGCCCTCTTCAATGGGATATGATTTCAAAACGAGTGGATCGTGAAAAGCGATGTGGTTGCCTATTCCTCCAAGCTTATCAAAGAAAAATTGATATTTAAGTAAATGCATTGAGTCAACATACTTACTTGTGTAGTTTCTTTCTTTCGCTTCAGCAAGAAAACCATTGAGGGCTTTTTCTATTTTAAAGGACGTCAAGCTGTCTTTTTCCGCAAGTTCTAGGTTTAGATTTCTTTCAATAGAAACTTGGGCATTGAGTCCATATGTTAGAAATGTAACCAAAAGGACTAATTTTAATTTTTCTATCATGGTACTTTATTTTTAGTAACGGACAAACAATAAGTTCCACATTTTGACCGAGCAGATTTTGTTCTGATACTACTCAGCAAAAGGGATACAAGGGTTCCCTTTTCTGAGTCTAACGTAGGCATCCTCTCGGCTAGCGAGGCTTTTCAACATTCTCGCTGTGTTGCTTGCAGAAAAGATTGAGTATCTTTTCAACGAAGAGAACCGCTAGCGGGTGGGATGCCTTACCTACGCTTGGTCATAAATCGGGAAGTTATTGTTTGACCGTTACTTAGGTTTTCTTTTGATCTAGCCTGTACACAAGGGTCTCGCACACCCGTAATCACTAGCTTTTGCTGGTAATGAACGTATCCATCAAGTCTTTTTAACAAGCCGACTTTGAAGCAATAGCAGCCGAGATACGCACAGTGACCTTCGGAAAACGTGTGGAAGAATTGGGGTTGAGGTGAGCAGTTCTGCATGTAATTATCGAAGAACTGCTCAAAGCATGGTTATTGCTCCTTTATTTTCATTTCAAAACTTGCGCCACCTTGCTCAAAACTCATCTTTCCTTCCTCAGGCATAAAAGTAATGGTCAATCCAATTTCATCATTTGTAAAAACATGATCGCCTTTAGCCGTCAATTTAAAATTAGGTTGTCCTTCGCCCTGTCCAATAAGTTGATCGCCTTCTTTGCTGATCGTTAAATCAATGGGTAATTCATCGGAGGTGTAAACGCCTAGATATTGATCTAAATTCTCATTGCTTGCT
Source organism: Bacteroidota bacterium (assembly GCA_039176995.1). Classification (GTDB taxonomy): domain Bacteria; phylum Bacteroidota; class Bacteroidia; order Chitinophagales; family Saprospiraceae; genus JAAUTG01. Next base: position 1,828 of record JBCDFY010000388.1, on the reverse strand, counting down.
TCCTCTACTTTCTTTGTCATCTCAAACTGCGCCCCGCCTTGCTCAAAGGTCATCTTCCCTTCCTCAGGCATAAACGTAATGGTCAAACCAATTTCATCGTTCGTGAAAACATAATCGCCTTTAGCCGCTAATTTAAAATTAGGTTGTCCTTCGCCTTGTCCGAAAAGCTGATCGCCTTCTTTGCTGATCGTCAAATCAATCGGTAATTGGTCGGAGGTGTAGACGCCCAAATATTGATCTAATTCTGTACTATCCAATTCCACAACATCGAAATTGGGTAATTCATAGGGCTTGCCAAGCACTTCATTCAATACTGCGTTGGCGATGTTGTATTTGCCATAATTCGCACCATTGCACGTCAGCGCAAAAGATAGATTGCTGTCTTCAAAATAGGCAAAAGTAGCAGTAAACGCATCTATGTCGCCACCGTGTCCTAGTCCTTCATGTTCGCCCATCTTTTGATCTTCCAAAGCAAATCCGTAAGTCGCTTCGTCCAATGGTTTCATCTGTTTTAGGCTATTTGCTGTAATCAATTGGCCGCCAAAAAGAGCAGTCGCAAAACGACACAAATCACTTGGTGTAGAGACAATACCGCCTGCGCCGAGTGGAATCGACATATCATCTTCCTTTTGTAGTGTCCAATCAGTTTTCATGCGGTAAGAACGTGCTTCATTTTGGCTAGGATCAATCTTTTTGCCATAGTGCGTATTGGTCAAATTCAAAGGCTCGGTGATGTATTGGTGGAGCAATTCAGGATACGATTGTTCGAAGATAGCTTCTAGCAGAAAGGTCAGCAGCACGTAGTTGGAGTTGCTGTAGGAGAATTTAGCATTTGGCTCAAATTCAATGCCTTTGCTAATAATTTTATCCAATAAATCACTTGCCAAAATAGCTTGTGTGTGCCACGAAAAGTAATCTCTGTCCGTGAAGGTTTTAATACCACTTCGATGATTGAGTAAGTGACGCACGGTGATTTTTTCGGCATTTTCTATACGAGGAAAATAAGTATCTATGGTTTCCTCTAAGCTGATTTTATTCATTTCCACTGCTTTCATAACTAATGTAGCCGTGAAAGTTTTGGTGATCGAACCGATTCTAAATTTGGTGTCTTTTGTATTGGCTTGTTTCGTGGCGATGTCTGCGTATCCAATCGCTTTACTGTAAATGATTTTGCCATTGCGAGCGACGGCTACACTGCCTAAGAAGCGATCATTTTCTTCGAGTATTTTGAAGAAATTATCCAATTTGGCAAAGTCTTCGGTGGTGCTAAATCCAATTTGAGTGAGGAATAAAAACGTAAGAACGGTGATAATAGATTTCATGATATATTGTGTTTGGAAATACAATTGACTTGTGAAGGATAAGGCAATAGCAAAGGGCATCTTTTTCTGGAAACACATAGGCACAATAGAGACACATAGAAGAGGATTTTTTGAAAAAAAACTATATGTTCCTATGTGACTATGTGTTATAAATAAAACACCTAAATGTTCTTAAAAAAGTATTGATCTATCAGCCTTCGAATAGACTACTGTATTTCATTTTTTAAATAATTACACCTCAAAATTAAGTGGATCATCGCTCAAAAAAATAGATTAGTGATGCCCTTCAAAGCTGCTGTGACAAGCGATAGGAAAGATGGGACAAAAGGCGTTCATCACAAAAAATGGTGCACTAGGATTATCTTCTATACCTTGCAGCATGATTCAATTGCTAAGAAAACGGTGGGTGTATCACAGCTTGGTTTGGATAGGCTTCTATGCTATACTGTTGCTATTTGACTTTATTATTGGCACTCGTACATATAGTTTATTTGAATTCTTACGAG
>JBCDFY010000387.1:0-4866 GCA_039176995.1 Bacteroidota bacterium | reverse complement strand
AATCAAGTTGTTAAATAGGATAATTACTGTTGGTGTTATCGTGGTTTTCGTGAATTTATAAGTTTACAAATATGAAATCATTACTTCCTTTTCTCAACAATTGGATTACTCGAAACGAAACCTTTGCTCTAGCAAGAGTTATCAAAACTTGGGGTTCTTCACCTCGTCCAATTGGTTCTGCACTTTTAGTAAATGAAAAAATGGAAATGCAAGGCTCGGTGAGTGGCGGTTGTGTAGAAGGTGCAGTGGCAAAGGCAAGCTTGGAAGTCATAGAAAATGGACAATCAGAATTGCTCTCTTTTGGTGTAGCAGATGAAGAGGCTTGGGCAGTTGGGTTGAGTTGTGGTGGAAAAGTGGATGTTTTTGTAGAACGATTCATGGCTTTTGATGAGCGTGAGGAAGAACGAATTGTTTGGGGACAATTGCAAAATCACTTAGCAAGGAATGAAGCGTGCGTTTTATTAACTCGTTTGGAAGCAGGCGAAGGTTTTCATAGTTTGGTTTTACCTGATCGAACAATTTTTGGGCAACAAATTGATAATGAATTAGTTAATGAATCTATTCGTTGCTACAATGAGCGTAAAAACCAAGTTATTGAACATGAAGGTACGCGCTATTTCATTCAACTTTTTCCCAGAAAAAGCCAAATGCTCATCATCGGTGCAGCGCACATCACTACTCATCTAGTAGAACTGGCGCAACGCTATGATTTTGAAACCATAGTCATTGATCCAAGAGGTTTCTTTGCGCAAGGCACACAGTTCTCAACGCCGCCCGATCAAATCTTAGAGGCTTATCCAGAAGAAGTGCTAGGGAACTACACTTTGGATGCCTTTACTTATGCCGTCATTCTCTCTCACGATCCTAAAATTGATGATAACGCGCTGCATATTTTACTAAAATCCGACACCGCTTATATTGGAGCATTGGGCAGTAAGCGAACTCATGCTAAACGTGTCCAACGACTAGAGGAGGCAGGTTTTTCAGAAACCGAAATTGCTCGTATTCATGCGCCCATTGGAATGGATATCAATGCAAAAAGCCCAGCAGAAATCGCATTGAGCGTGATGGGAGAAATTATTCGAGAGAAGAATAAGTTTTCTCGGCGTTGAGGATCAAGTGGATGAATATAATTAAGAGCTTGCCTAAAAGGAAAAATGCCAAGTACAAACCTGTCCAGATTTGAATTTTTCTAATTTGCATATCTGTTTCCGATTAATGATAATACTCCAATTGGTAATAGTAAAATCCATTGTGGAGCGAATACGGTCATATATAAACTACTTAGGATGAAGACAAAAGAAAAAAGTAGATACAAAATTCCGATAAGCTGAATCACTTCTGAATTTCTACTTGTCTTGTTTAATCCATATTTGATTAAGTAGTAAGAACTCACAAATAGAATTGCAGTTACAATGTGCCAAGCTCCAAGCCATTCCGTTTTCAATTGAATGCTTAGGTTGCTACCCAGAAGAGGGTTGACTAAATCTATTTGTCCACTAATTAAATGGAGCAATGCCGTAAATGAATTTATAATTCCAGCAACAATCCAGTAGCTATTTCTGCTTGCCCTTTTCATCATGTAATTTTTACGAATTGATCTATTTCAGCTATGACTTCTACTAAATAGTTTCTTTGCTGCCTTTTGTATCTTATCATTTCATGGTAGCCTATCAGATATTTATAAAATATGGAAGCCTTAATTTTTGCATCCTCGCTAGAGTACCCTAATGCTGTTATTAGTTGGCCTACAAAGGTTATACGTTCATCATCTATACGTTCTACAATTTCTTGAATATTCTCATCTTTCTGAGAATACTTCTTTAAATAAAAGATAAAGTCAAGATTAGAATCTTTCCTAAATGCAATTTCAATGAGTTTCAACATTTTGTCCTTGGGGAGTTCTTGCTTACCCACTTCATCAATCACCTTAGTTGTATCAATATCTATCCAGTATGCAATTAGATCGTTTATGAAACTTTGTTTTGTTTTAAAATGCCAATAAAAACTGGACTTATTACATTTCAGCAATCTTGACATTTTATCAACATTCAAGCCTGCTTCTCCATTTTCAGAGAATTGTTGGTATCCCAATTTAATCCAGTCTTTCTTCGAAGCAACAATTTTAGGCATATCTAAACGGTATCGTTTAAACAAAGGTAAGTATCTTTTTGATTAAACTGTAGCGTTTAATTAATTTTTTTCAATCACGGACAATGGCTTGATACACATCATATAGCGTTTTTGCAATGGTTTATGGCACAAAATGCATTTTGAAGAGCTTCATTAAATTACGGAAGCAATTGCAATAAAAAAGACCACTCTAAAGAGCAGCCTTATGTAAATTCAAAACAAAGCATCAATCCGTCCTACCGAATACTCCCTCGCGCCCGTCTCAATCGTCCACTTTCCCCTTGCTGAAACTGATACGTCAAATCCACACTAAAGCGGCGCACATTCCACGCGCGATTGTCTGCTTGCGTCACATCGGGAAGGCTAGTAATGCTTCGATACCAGCGCGAATCGAAGGCGTTTCGGACATTGAAAGTGGCGGTGAGTTTTTCATCGAAAAAGGATTTGGAGAGCGCGAAATCGGCGTATTGGATCGCTTTTCTTTCGGTGACGGCATCTTCGTAAGCCGCTTGATAGTTCCATCTGGCTTGGGCAGAAAAAGTGGAAAGGAAACGATAGCGCGCGGTCAGGCGACTGCTCCAAGTACTGGAGGAAAAATCGAAGTTTTGATCGGCGAATTGTCCTTCTTGGGTGAAGCCAAACCAATTGATTTCGCCATTAAAACTCAGCGCCTCATTGGGGCGATAGGAAGCGATAATTTCTGCGCCATAGTTCTGCTCCAATGCTAGATTGACGGGCATTTGAGTGACTAGACCATCGGTTTGTTGCTCAAAGTAGAAGCCAAAATAATCTTCGGTAGCAGAGTAATAAACCGCAGGATTGAAGCTCACTTTCTCCCAATTTTGAACGGCATTCCACTCTACTCGATGCGTGTAGGCGGGATCTATATCGGGATTGCCTTGAAAAATTTCAGTAGGATTACTGAAACCCGCAAATGGATTGAGTTGCCAGAACTGTGGACGACGAATGCGACGGCTGTAGCTCAATTGTGTAGAAGTGGCATCTGAAAATTGATAGCTCACATTCGCTGTGGGAAAAAGGCGCGTGTACTCTTTGTTAACGTCTCCCAATTCGTCGAGTAAGTCTATTTTGATGAAGGTATATTCTGTCCGCAGACCGAGCAAATAACTTAGTTTCTCAAAGCGTTGACCGTATTGCACATAAGCACCTCCGATACGTTCGTAGTAGTCCAATTCATTATCAAAACCTCGAAAAACTTTCCATTCCTCATCTTCTCGATTTTCGGCTATAAAATCACTTTTGATCACCCTCGTTTCGGCACGTAAACCTATTTCAAAAGTTCCATTATCACCTATACCCGTTTGATAATCAGTTTGCAGCAAATAATCCTTGCTGCTTTCGATGGTATTGGTGCGCAAGTTGAGTTGCTCCAATTCATTAGGGAAAACTTCATCAATCTGCGTCTTTTCCGTTTCATCATTGAACCAAAAGTCATGCTGGAAAGTAAGTGTCCATCGTTTGCTTTCATCATTAGTGAAGCGGCGGGTGTAAGTCAAATCCAGTTGGTTGTAGGATTCAGGTTCGCGATAATCGAAGATTTGTTTCCACTCTTCTGTCAGATCACCTTCTGCATCTCGATAAAGGAAATTGATTCTGGATTGGTCAGTATTCACGACACTGTAATTGGAGTAAGAACCTGTCAAAGTGTTTTCGTCATTAATTAAATAATCCATTCCAACGAAACCAAATGCGGCTTTGTCATTACGATTCTGGTCTTCATTTGTGGTGAAAGAAGAGGAAATTCCATCTAAAGTACGGACTCTTCTTGAATCGCTTCGACCAATGAAGTTGGCATAGCGTGCACCCAGATTTCCAAAGAAGTTGAGTTTGCCGCTTCTATAATTGAAGCTAAAAACGGGACGAGAATCCGCAGGAATGCCCGCAGAAATGGACGCGCGACCATTGAAGCCAACTTTACGATCTTTTTTCAAGACGATATTGATAATCCCTGCATTTCCTGCTGATTCGTAGCGTGCCGAAGGATTGGTGATGACTTCTACTCGATCAATACTAGACGCTGGAATGGTAGATAGCGCATCATTTTGAGTCAATGCGGAAGGTTTTCCATCAATAAGGATCGTTACGCCTGAATTTCCGCGCAAGCTGACCGTACCACTTGGCTCAACAGTGACGGAAGGTACATTGTCCAAAATATCGGTTACGCTGCCACCTCTCGATAGCAAATCTTTTCCAACATTGAATACTTTTTTATCCAATCTTAGGTTGTACTCGCTTTGTTCGGCTGTGACTTCTACGGCATTTAAATTGACATTATCACTGGACAGCGTAATACTTCCTAAGTCTAAGTTTTGATTGACTACAATGGGCATTTCTTTATTCGCATAACCAATAAATTCAATGCGCAAACGGTATTTGCCTGTTTCTAAATTGAGCTTGAAAATTCCTGTTTCATCGGTAATTGTACCATCCACCAAAGTGCTATCTTGAAAAGCGGAAACAGTGGCGTATTCTAAGGCTTGTTTGCCTTCCTCAGCAAAGATTTGTCCTTGAATTTGGAAGTTAGCGAACATAGGAGTAGTGGTGAACGCACTGACAAATAGCAGTACGCCCAATAGGCATAAGTATTTCATTTTTTGCAATGTTAGGTGATTAAGTTGAATATCGAATCACGCCTGAGGCGGACAAGTTTAGAGCTAGGAAGTTCAAATATTGAAGCATAGCCTACTCTAAATTCTATAAACTTAATTTTTT
>JBCDFY010000386.1:0-4873 GCA_039176995.1 Bacteroidota bacterium | reverse complement strand
GGTAAATTTAGTCTTTTTATCCGTAGGCATCTTACCAATAGACTTACTCCACCTATTTAGTGCATCCATTACTTGATCCCTATTATTTTCATCTATTGCATCTAAGTCTGAAATATATTGTGTCTGCTTCTCAATTTCATTTCTAGCTTTTTGTATTGCTTCATTTCTTTTAGCTTGTTTTTTTGCACTTTTAGGTACAGGCGAACTTGTAAGTTCATTTATTCGTTCTTGTTTACTTGTGATTACCTCTGCCGCCTTATCTTTCTTGTTTCTTTTTTCATCTCTAAACCTCCCTTTCCAGTTTTCTAGCTCTTCTTGTAGTTCAGCTTCAGTAACATTGAGATGCTTTGAATATAAATGAATAGTTTTAGATTTCCCAGATGTTAGTATAGTATGTCCTTCATGGCTTTCCATTCCTCCATGAGCAAGTTGAAATGATCTACCAGATTGAGGAATCACAACAGGCAAATCTATCGTATTTGGTGCAATTCGAACTCTGATATCTAAATCACCGTCTGGTTTATCTTGAGTTAAAGGTTTAAATTTTATATCGAGTTTAATTCCTTGTTTCAATTGCGGTTGATACTGCTGTTTCAACTTTCCTGCTTCTTTCTTTTTTGATCGATAAAATTCCTCAAATGATTGAGATTTCTTAGATGAAGACTCAGATAATTTCTTTTTGATTGTTACTGCTATTTGTTTATGCTTCTCGCGATCTTTATTTGTTACTAGCAAATCTTCTTTATCCTTGCCTTTAAACAACCCCATAATCCCCTTCAATCCCGCCATCGCCTTATCCACCAACCAATTCAACGCCTTTTCAATAAAACCTTGAATCTTACCAATAATCTCCTTGAGCTTCTTACCAATATTACCTAGCCCAACTTGATTGGCGAGGAAGCTAATAGCGACAGGTAAGGCTTTGACGAGTGCATTTTCCAAGAATTTAGCCGCAGTACTAATTGCGCCTGTAGCAATTTCTGCAATGCCACCTGTGAAACTTTGGACGACTTCAAGCATTTGTTTGAAGTATTCAATAGCGGATTGGATGGCTTTGAAGAAAGCCATAAAGCCATTGACGACCGCCATGATGCCTGTCGGATCGAGCATGGAGAGTAGTTTGGTGACTACTTTCTCAATGATTTTAGTAATGATCCACGATTTGACTTCTTCCAGGACGATGTTCCAAAGATTACTGATTTTTTCTTTGATGTATTTCCAAACCGCAGCAATACCATTCTGCATCACATCTTTTACGAATAGCCAAACGCCTTTTAGCTTATCTAGTCCACCTTTGATTTTATCTACTTTTTTCTGCCCAATTTTTTTGGCAAGTAAGTTCCAGAGCTTATCTACCGTCAAGCCCAAAATTTGCATGACTAGATCAAGGATAGAACCTAGGCTCAAATCTTTGGGTGGCGTGATACCTGCTTTGGCAACTTGTCCAAATAACCAGCCTGTGACCCCTGCCAGTAGATGTTTGCCAATATTATCAAAGAATTTTGTGAAGCCTTCTTTTACCGCACCAAGCAAGCGCAGCAAGAATCCAATTGGGTCTTTCTTGATACTGTGGAAGGCTTTAGTGATATTGGCAATGATTTTTTGAACGATCTTGACTGGAAACTTCATGATTTCGAGTAGTACCTCGAATATCTTGGTAAGTACACGCTGCACGAAGGCAACCATTCTCTTCACAGGTTCAGTGAAGAGATTCATGATTTTTTTGAAGAAGGCAATCGGCTCAAAAAGGTCTTCGATGGAGGAAGTTGACCAAAGTTGTACAAAGGCATCTTTCATTGCGCCTAGTATCTGTACAAACTCTTGAATAGCATTCATAATCCAAGCCTGTGTGCGTTGGATGGCACCTGTTTCTTTGAGTTTACTGAAAACTGCTTCTCCTTGTGGCAAAAGTTTTAAGAATGCGCCGATAATATTTTCTGCATTTCTTGGAAATTTTTCATCTGTAAAAGGGTCTTTACCTAAAATGACTTTGACCAAATCGAAGCCATAGGTATTTTCATTAACGAATTTTTTGAGTAGAAAAACAGAAACTTCCTTAATTAATTCTAACGCTTTGGAAGCTAAATTTTTGAAGAACTTACCAATTTTTGTCACAAAGCCGACTACATCCGTCTTAATCTCATTGACGAATTTCATGGGAGCTTTGAGGGTTTCAAAACTAAACCCATTTAAGAATTTATTGGCAGTATTCAGTAAGTCAGAAAAACCTCCTTTTAGCAATCCCCACTGTTGATCAATCCAATTCGCTGTTTTATCAATCAGATTGTGTTCTTCTAGTTTTTTGAGTAATTTATCTCCACCAATTGATTGAATGATAGGGAGTTGTAATATCCCTCTAAGAATATCCGCAGTAGAAGCATTGCGTTTTTCTTCTGTAATGGGATCAAATCCTAGTAAATCTGCTAATAAATCATAGCCGCCAAGTTCTTTTGCTAGTTTAGCTAATACTTCTAAGAAGGCTTTCTTTACCATACTGAAAACCTGATCTTTCGTACGACTGATGAAAGATAGAATGCTTCTGAAAACTGAGCCAAAGGTGCGCTTGAATGTACCTATGTTGTCGTCAATCGGGCTAGTGGTGGCGAGTTTAACATTATCCAAAAAGTAATTGAGCTTTTCAATCATGGCGTCTTTGGTCAGCCCCAAATTGTCCAATTGAGTATTAATCCAAGTGAAGGCTTCTTCTATGATACCTCGTTCCTTTAGTAATTCAAATAAGCGACTGCCTAGTGGATTGATTAAACTAAAGACACCTTTCAGGACGCTATCTTGATTTCTAGCTACATCAATTCCTCTCAAAACATCATAGCCAATAGCAACCGAAAGCATTGAATAACCAGGAACGTTCTTGTCTGCAAATTTGGCTAAATATTTTCTCAAATCTTCAACACTAATCCCAACTGCATCTGCAACATCACCAGCAACATCGCTAGCAAAATTAGTGACATCATCAAAGGCTTCCCCAAAGCTATAGGTTTGGAGATCAGGTTTACTTCCTCCCTGCTGCAACGTATGCACCAACTCATGCGCCAACAAATGCTGTCCGCTCGAAGAAGATGGATTATACTTCCCTTCATTAAAATAAATGTCCGAACCATGCGTAAAGGCTTGCGCGCCGAGTTCATTGCTCATTTGTACCGCTTCGCTGCCAGTATGCACACGGACGCCACTGAAATCTGCACCTATTGCGGATTCCATACTGGAGCGCGTGTCATCAGGGAGGGAAGAACCACCACCGCTGCTACTGTTAAGGCGACTTTCTAGATCAGAGCTTGGAGCAGTTGTACCTTCTGCTTGGCGTTGGATGGTATTATCCTCATCAGAAGGGGCGCTGCTTGCAAAGATGGGTGCAGTTTGTAGGTCAAGTTCACTTTGTTCGGGTTCTTCTTGAATATCTTCCTCTGTTTCTGTTTGGGTTTGGATTTGATTTTGATTAAGGGTATTGTTGATTGGTTTGGCTTGAATTTGAGGTTCATCGGCACTTTCAAAGATGGGTTTTCGTTGAAGGCTTTCTTCTTTTTTGCTGATTTGTTCTTTTTCTTCAGCTTCATTTTTCTGTACAGAGGGTACATTTACGGCACTAGGCTGGCTTAATTTTTGAACGACTCTATCTGCTGTTGCATCTGCTTCTTTTTCGTATTTGTCATTGGGTTGTCCTATCTTTAATTTGGTTTGGACATTTGATAGTTTGATAGTGCTAGTTTCTTGTTTTTTATTGAAGAAGGGTTCGTTATTGTAAAATGGTGAGCGTTGAAGTATATCACTTTCTATTTCCGAAAAAAACGAGCTTCTCTCCCCTTCTTTCTGGAAGAAAGGTATATTCGTAGCAGCTTTATGTTGATGCTGCGTATTGGAAGTTGTTTTTGTTTCGGTGGTTTTCAATTATTGTTAATTTAAATATTATTTATTCCACTCCACATAGACTAGCCCCTTCTTCCACGGCAACTTCACCAAGCTCAAATTCCATGGAAGTCTAGCAAGCAGTATATCTATGGTTTTTTGCTCTACTACTAGATGCCAAGCATCTCCTCGTTTTTCTAGTTTGCCGTCGCGCTTAAGGAAACCTTCTCTCAGTCCATTTGGAGTCGTATTGGGGAGTGCACCCCAATGATTGAGGGCTGCTTGTAATAGATTTTCGGCTTCTGCTTTGGCGTTTTCTGGAAGTACCATGAAACGATTTACGGGATAATTCAAGGGCAAATGGCACAAAAATTTCATGAGTAGCAAATCAGATTCAGCAGTTTGTTCTTGCTGCGTAGCTAAATATTGCAATAGATGAACCGCTAATTGCTGTGCTTCGCGATCTTTGAATGCTTTGCCTTCTAACAGTTCTAGTCCTTTGAAGTAGTGCGATAGGAAAGGATGCAATAAAATGATGCCTGCATTTTGGACGTAGTAGGTCGTTCCTGCAGCTTGTTCTTTGTAGTAAAGCGTAGCCTTTTTACTTATCTCCTCGGAGATTTCTAGAGGAGTCGTTGGTTTTTTGCTAGACAAAGCAGACGAGCCTTCATCAACTTTCTCAAGATCAGTTGTCTTAGTATCGATGTTCGTTTTTGTACCATCTCCTTGAATTGAGTAGGAAATATCTTGTGCTGTTTCTTTGATGTTTATCTCTGAAGTTTCTCCTTTTTTATTTTGTTTGGCTTTTGATTTTATTTCTGTACGTTTTTCTGCTGCTTGAATAGCATCTTTTTTATCTACACTAGAATCTGGATCATTCTGCGATGTATCAAGAGCAGCATCGTTTGGAGTATCTTTCTTTGTTGTTTGATCGTCTTTTTCTATTAGGCTTTGAGCTTCTTGCGCCATATTGTTTTTAGCTTCATCAAATGATGTGGCGTCATTTGTTTTT
>JBCDFY010000385.1:0-4909 GCA_039176995.1 Bacteroidota bacterium | reverse complement strand
TCCGACGCTATATCGGGCATCACTGCCTGAAACAAATCGGGATTGCCATTTGCACCAATATCATAAGTCGAACTGACATATAAATCTGCTTTAGTGTAGGGCAAAGTTAAATGGACTTGTTCTCCAAAATCATTGGTTAATTCTCCTGTTGGTTCACCAATCAGCGTACTCAATTCATAAGTTTTGATGGCATCGGCGAGCATGTTGGCACTAGAGAAAGTGCGTGGTCCGATTAGGAAGCAATGCGCTCCTTGGTAGACATTTTTCGGACTATCATTTTGGTAGGTTTCATCACCCAATTTTTTAATCACACTGCCATTTTCTGCTGCTGCATATTCATCCATAAATGCTTTTCCAAACATCTTACCATACACCTTATTGGATCGATAAGAAGTTTTAGCTTGTTCACTCACCTTCCAATAGCGACCGCTCATTTGCTGATAGGCTTTCGGTGTGAGATAGGCGAGCAACTGATCGTTTAAATCGGAGTTTCCGCCACCATTTTGGCGAATATCTACAATGAGTTGATCAATATTTTTGGAAGCAATAGTTTGGAAGGTCTTCTTCAAAAAACGCTCAAAAGCTTTGGCATTTTGGCAACTATTATAAGCAATCAATCCAATATTTCCTTCTAATATTTCAAACGTATAGTTGGTGGTAGCTTGTTCTGCATAGAGAAATTTGCTGGCAGCTTTTGCCTCTAAACCCGCCAATTCAATCGGACGCTCTGACTTCGCTAATTGAATGGTGTAAGGCGGTTTTACATCATCGTGGTAGAATAAAAATGCTGGTAGGTCAGCTTCTATATAAGCTTTTTTGAAGTCTTCAATTCCTCCAACATAAGTCATCATTTCCTGAAACAAGGCGGCAGCAGATAAGCCATTGATGCGTTCAATAATCGCACCGACCTTTATGTCTGAAACGCCTGATCGCGTGACCACGAATTGTTTTTCTGTATTGAGTCGTCCTGTGAAAGGTAAGTAATTAAAAGCTTTTTTCTCTTCGATCAGTACATCCGATTCCCAATCAAAAGAAGTGTGTCCACCACTTAAAGCTGCGGTGAGCTTCTTGCCTGCTACAACGAATGTTTTTGCTGAAATAGAGTCTTGCTCGAAGCCTTTATAGATCGCATCTTTGTAGCGTTGAAAACTATCTTTGCTAATTAAAAAATAGGGATTGTAATGTACTTCTTCAATGGTGTTGACCATGAAATCTAGATCAGCAATTGCTTTATCAACAGGTATATTTGTGCTGTTCTGCGCCGTCGCGAAAAAACCAAGGAAGAGTAAAATGCTTGTGAATAGTTGTTGCATCATTTCTTTAATTGCGTTTGAAATGATGAGAGGACGAATACTACTTTTCTAAAGTTACAGCAGCGAGGAGTAAACATCATTCTTCATCAAATTTCATCATGACCACATCAGCTCAAATCAAAAACTTCATCAACTCCTCCTTTTTACTCCTAGCAATCGGTACTTTCATTTGATTACTCATCACCATATAGCCGCCGTCTTTGCGAATGTACTCTTGAATGTGATTAAGATTGATGAGATAGGATTGGTGCGTGCGGAAAAAATGATGGTCTTCTAAAGTCTCTTCAAATTCCTTTAAAGTCTTGGAAATCAACTTTTTCTTTCGCCCTTGCATAAAAACCATCGTGTAATTATTGTCCGCTTGACACAACACAATATCTTTCGGATGCACCAACTCAATACTCTCTTTGGTCGCCAAAGCAATCCTGCGACTTTCCTTTTGCATCGCATTCATATTCTGCAACAACACCTCTAACTGCGCAGGCAACAAGCCTTGTTTTTTCTTTTTCGCTACCTTTTCCAATGCAATTTTCAAATCCTCTTCCTGCACGGGTTTTAGCAAATAGTCCAAAGCACTGTACTTGATCGCTTTGATACCATACTCATCATAAGCCGTCACAAAAATCACGTCGAAATTAATCGGTTGCAAGCGTCGTAAAATATCAAAACCACCTAGTATCGGCATTTCAATATCTAGGAAGAGCAAATCAATTTCATTCGATTGCAAATAGCGCAAACCTTCTTCAGGATCAGTGAAAGTAGCTTGGATATGGATATTTTCGGAAAGATTCTTGATTTTCCAAACCAAGGTTTCTATGGCGTGCAATTCATCGTCTATTACTATTGCTTTTATCATGTGCTTTTGTTTTGCTTTGAGAATTGTACATTTTTTGGAACACGTACGATCGACCTATTTCTTTTAGTAAGAACGAACGATTTTTGAGTGCAACTCAAAATGAACACTGAGTGTGTTCAAGTGAGAGAACCGCTTCGCGGACTATTGTAATCCTTAGTATCCGTTAAAAACAGACCACTGTTTGAGCCAAATCGGAATAGAGCATAAGAGAAAATCATCAGTAATCTATATTTTAAGTCTGAAAAAATAAGCGTCAGGGCGAGTTTTGGGATGTTTAGGATTTTGGATGCTTTTGGAGTGTGACCGAACGATCCTTTGGTGAAAGTCTCGTGGACTTTCAAGTGAGAGAACCGCGATAGCGGATGGGAGGCAAAGAAATCAAGTCTTGATTTTTTGTTTCTTTTTGATCAAGCAAAAAGAAAAAGTCATATACACCAAAAAGCTTTCTACTACACTCAAATTTCAAGTCCTATCTTCAGCCCAATGCTTTTAAATATCTCACTACAAAGATTAACAAATCAAACCTTCATCAGATGCTCATTTATAGCCCTATGCCTTGCAAAGGTCATCTACATAACATAGAACACTAAACGTTCTTGAGTATTCAGCCACACATTTTGAGTATTGAACAACTTTGGCGATGACAAATACGCTAACTTTGTCAGCAAATGATGAAAAAGATTTACCTGCCCATATTTTTACTCTTTTTTACTTGTTGGACAAGTCTCCTACAAGCACAATATCGCTTTGATAACTACACGCATCTCACTACTTCGGATGGTCTGCCAAGCAACAATGTCTATGATTTTGCAGAAGATAAATATGGCTTCATTTGGATTGCAACGAGTCGAGGTTTGGTGCGCTATGATGGTAGCAAAGTGAGTCTGCTAAAGCCGAATGAGCAGGATTCCGTTTTCTTAGCAAGTGAATACATCACGGCATTATTGGTCAGTGGTGATTCGCTTTGGATTGGGACACAAAAAGGGCTTTCTATTTTAGATTTGGAGCATGGAACGATTAGCAATCATCAGTTCCAATCTAAGATAAAGATTGAAGAAAGTGCGGCACACAAAGGACGCGAATTTTTGGTTCGTGATATTTACGAAGATCGACAAGGCAACATTTGGATCGCCCAACAATTCAGCGGTTTCGTACAATGGGAAAGAGCCACTCAACGCTTTCACGATTTTCCACTTTTTCCTGATGAAAACTTACCAAGCGTTTATTCTCAGCGCGATCAAACGACCTTGATTTCGATCATTCAAGATCGTGAGCAGGATTCAATTATGTGGGCAGCGAGTATGGCAGGAATTGTTAGGCTAAATATAAAGACAGGCGAGATCAAACGCGTCCTATTCAAAGAAGAAGAACTTTATCAATTCAACCGAAAAATTTGCATTCATCAAGACGGAAATGGGACAATTTACACGGGTTCTTGGCACAGTGGTTTGTCTATCTATCATCCTGATAATGAGGAGTATATCGCTCCTGCCTACCATCTAGCAGAACAACTGCCACACGAACTAAAAAAGAACCATCTTTTTGCCATCGCCAAAGGTAAAGACGAGCAATTGTACTTCACTTTTTGGTATGGTTTATATACTTACGATCAACAAAGTGGTCAATTTCAACTCATCAAACAGAGCGATTACAAAGGAAGTGCAAATGTTGGTTTTGGTATTGATTTCATTGATTCCGAAGGACGAATTTGGTACGGTTCAGGCGGCGTAGTCATTGCCGATCCAATGGTACATCAATTTCAGTGGTATGATTTAAGCGAACTCAATCCGACCAATCTACGCTCCAATCAGCGCGCTTTAGTCGAGGATTTTTACGAAGGCTACATCAGCGTATCGGGGCAATACATGAATGGCATCTATCACGTCAATCCAAGTACAGGACATACTTTCAAGGATGCTTTCACACCCGATATGATGACCGAAGATATTCTGAGTGCTTGGGGCATGTCTTTGTTGGACGAGAACACTTTATTGATCTCCACGGAAGACGCACTTTACAATTTAGACAATAAGAGCCGACGCTTCACGCCTTATCTGCTTGACCTTCCTTTGGAATATGGCGCATTGAAAGAAAACAGCGTCGATCAAAATGGAATAGCTTGGTTGGGAACTTCGAGAGATGGCTTATTGGCAGTAGATACGAAGCGTAAAAAAGTGATGACTTATAGGGATGTTGTGCCTTACTCGCACGTCTATCATCCCTTTGAAGACAGCGTAGGCAACGTTTGGATGTTGACCAATACAGGGCATTTGGTGCATGATCGAAAGCGAGATAAAATTCATATTTTCGATAGCAATACGGATACCACAAGCACTTTCTTAGTCAGCGGAAATTTTTGTGAATGCCCCAATGGAGAAGTTTGGCTCGCAGGTCATACAGATGGTTTTGGTTTGGTATCTTCTACTGCACCCGAAAAAGGGATCATTCAGAAAATTATTCCTACCAATTCAGCTAGAGCCAACATTCGTATTCAGGCGATTGCTTGCAACTCCAAGAATGAATTGTGGGCAATAGATAATGATGTAATCATCAAAATTAATCGAGCCAATTGGACGTATGAGCTTTTTCAATTGGATTATGGCGTGAAACGTTGGTTTAGCTTATTTCAATTCCTTAAAAACGATCAATTGTTCATCGGCGGCAATGATGGTTTTTATTTGTTGGACACCGAGCATTTGAAAACGAACCAAGGTGTTCCCAAACCTTATGTCAGCAAAAT
>JBCDFY010000384.1:0-4922 GCA_039176995.1 Bacteroidota bacterium | reverse complement strand
CTCCAACAAAAGAGCAGCAGCAACAAACTCCAGTATATATTTTTGAGTAACATGATATTTTTTTTGTGTTTGGTAATGAGTGAATGGTTTTGCTGGTTTCGCTGTCGTTTTCTGATAGCGTGTTCTGAACCCTTAACCTCTGTAAGGACAATGCTGTTGACCTAAGGAATACGATGTTTGAAGTTTCCTAACTTCAAATGCTCTATCTGCTCGTTTCCTAACGAGGATATGCGTTCAGCCGTTAGGAAACGGCTAGGATAGTGGTATCAAGTTAGGAAACTTGATACATCGAACTAATTTTTTTACCGCTAAATCAACAGTATTGCACTAAAAGGAATTGTAGGGTACAAACGCACCCTATTTCTCTGATTGCTCACTTTTCTCCTCTGACTTCTCCTGCTGCATCTTTATCACTAATTCCTCCAAAGCCTTGTACCGCTCATGCAATTCAATGGTATAAAGCGTCAATTCCTCCACCTTTTGTAGCAGTTGAATATTGAATTCACTCAAAGCCAAACCATCTTTTTCCATTTCTTTGGCGGGCGCAATTTCCGGTAAGTGTTTGTTAGTTTCTAGGTAAGCAGCAAGTTCATCTAGTGGCAAAAGCTCATAGTCTTTTTCAAACACAAAGTCTGCGCCTGCGGCTACGGTGACGACGACTTCTCTGGAATGAATAATGCCTGCCACGGTGAGCATTTCGTCTGGGTTGTCCGTACCGATACCGACAAAACCACCTTCGTAAAAAGCAGTCGAACCACTGTATTGCCAAGTGTCGCCTTCTCCATTATCAATTGGGCGAACGATAATATCCATTGTAAGGGTCGTTTCTGCACCTTCATCATCTCTTGCAGTAACTTTTAATTCATGCGTTCCTACTTCTAAATTGGCAATCGTCCAGGTGTACGGAGCAGAAGCATCTTGTCCTGACAAGCGGTCATTAAATCGAAAATCGACCATAGCAATATTGCCGTCAGGATCACTAGCATCTACGGCAATGTTCAAATTATCTCCCGCTTGAAAAGTTTGCCCCGCACTGGGCGTGCTAATACTCAAAGTAGGCGGAAGATTTCCAGTGCTGTTTCCAACAGTAAAAGTTAGTGTGGCTTCACCTGTTCTACCTGAGTTATCAGTAGCTTTGGCTTTTAGCACGTAAGTTCCATAGGACATATTTTTGAGTTCGTCATCGCTTTGTGTGGCTTTTCCCCATTCATAAGGCGCACGTCCTTCCGTTCTAACTAATCTATCGTCAAGGTACAAATCAACTTTACTGACTTTACCATCAGCATCGGGCGAACTGGCATTCACCAAGACAAACACATCGGCAGGAGCATCAAAATTTTCGCCTGCAGTGGGTTGCTCAAAACTGACTACAGGTGAAAGATCACCTCCGCCAATATTAGGATCACCAATTGTAATGCTAATGCTGGTTTCTATGTTACTACCTCCTCGTACTTCTGCTACAGCACGTAAGGTGTAGTTTCCATCGGTCATTTCTTGCAATAGTGGATCATTTTGTCCTGCTGCGCCCCATTCGTAAGGTGCTACTTTTTCGTCTCTTACTCGGTCGCCATCTAGGAATAGCGTTACTTTTCTAATGTTTCCTGTGGTCTCTACTAGAACGTATAAATCGTGTGGTGCATCAAAACTTGCTCCGTCCATAGGCGAGGAGAAGCTTATACTTTGTGCTTGAATGTTCCATGAGAATAGAACTAAAATGGCTAGAATGCTGAATGTCTTCAAGATTTTCATTGTGGAATAAGGTTTAAATTGTTGTAAAAAATAGGTAGGTAGATGTTTTTGATGTCACACATGAAGGAGATGTTTACTGTAAAGCTACTTCATAGCATTCAATTATTTTGTGTCAATAAAAATCAGGTCGGTTTGAGTAAAAATTGAGTGGGTCTGAGTAAAAATCAGGTTTTCTTAAGCTGCGGAATGATGAAAGTAGGTGGGCTTAAATAATCGACACTTTTGAACGGCTCTTTTTACTTCTAAAAGCACTTAAAAATAGTTCCGTAACTAGGCTATGCAACGATTTTGAAGCACTTTTACAAGAAAAAATAACTCGCTCAAATTTTGACGCTTATTTAACCCCTCCTACTTATTGATAGATACTTGATTTTTGTTTAATTGCAAGATTCTTGTTATTTTTGGAGGAGTATTAAAAATCATAGTGTAATGAAATCTTTCAAACATTGGAGATTTGAAGAAGTGGAGGATGCTTTTGGTGTCACTAGAGTTAGCACTTTGGAGCGTTTGACTAATTGGATGGAGATAGATGTAGCGGATATACCGAAAAAAAAATGGGATCGCATAGAAAGGCTTCGAAGCAATTTATTCCGTTGGATAGATTATTGGAATGAAGAAGAAATTAAGGTGAATTTTATGGGACCACTTTTGCTGGAAGTTGACTTTAATGACTCTGGTTTTCGTGGTTTCTGGGAGCGTCCATTAAGTGTAGAAGTGGGAGATGAGCTTATCTCGGGTATTGTTGATTTCATGTTGGCTAGTGGAAAGCAAACGCCGAAATCGCCTTATTTTTGTATACACGAATATAAGCCTGAGTTAAATCATGCCAACGATCCTATCGGTCAGCTTTTGATTGCAATGATAGCAGCTAAGGCAGAAAATGCAAAAGCAGGTAGAAAGAATTTAGCCATGTATGGGAGTTACACGATTGGCCGAAACTGGTATTTCGTAGTACTGGATGGCGATCAATATGCGATTAGTGATGCTTTTGTGGCCACGCAAGAAGACATTTACACCATTTTTCAAATGCTTCAAAAAACAGCGAATTATGCAGATATGGTGATGATCTCTGATTAAATTTATAAGCGAATATTTCCGAAGTTTTGAAAGCCTTGGAAATCAAAATCCTCATTTTTCTCACACAAAATACCAATGAAAGCCCAGCAAACAATACTTACACTAGCCTTGCTTTACCTATGTTGCGCACTGCTCGCCCAACACAATCCTCAACCTTATTTCCGTAATTATGGTACAGAAGATGGTCTGCCAAGTCCAGAAGTTTATTGTGCTTTTGAAGACAGCCAAGGATTTATGTGGTTTGGAACAGATAACGGTGTAGCTCGTTTTGATGGTTATACCTTTAAGGCTTATGGACCTGCACAAGGTTTGATGAGTGCTGTGGTTTTTGATATATATGAAGATGTAGAGGGTAAACTTTGGTTTGGTACGATTACAGGAGATATCTTCATATTGGATAATGGACAAATTGAACCTTATCAGTTCAATCATATCATTCAGAAATTTAGAGGACAATTTGATGAAGCTAAATTAGTACATCTTAAAGCCGATAATACTGTATTCGTTATGTTGGATGAATATGGTGTTTTGAGAATTGATAAGCTAGGTTACTTAGATACGATTGTGGGAGTTTTACCAATGTCAAACTTGATATATTATGAAGATGGTTTTAAAGAACCCATTAGAACCTTATCAAACAGAACAAAACTTGCAGCGTATTCTGACTGGTACAAGTACCAAGAAACCAATAACTTATTTCATATAGATGTAATTAATAACGACCAACGCTTTCAAAAAGCCTTAGCTCGACATAAGTTTTTACGTTTCAGTACTGATGCACAATACACACCTGATGAAAAATTATTGATTCACGGTTATTCCGCCATCCACTGTTTAGCAGATACTCAATTACTTTGGTCTATTCCTTTCTTAGATGCCACCAACGAAATGATAACTGAAGATGAAACGATTTGGTTTTGTATGCGGGAAGCAAATGGATTGAGAAGATACAAGAATCTAAACCAACTTAAAAGAGGTAAATATGACGCATTTTTAGTTGGTAATTCGATCACTAATTTACTGAAAGATTCTAAAGGTAATTACTGGATCACGACGATGGAGAGAGGTGTTTATTTTATGCCTCAATCAGAGTTAGTGACTTACAATAGACATACTGGAATTTCTGACAATTTTGTAAGAACAGTTGCTTTTAAGAATGAAAAAGAAGTATTTCTTGGCGTAGAAAACGGTGAAATCATCAACCTAAGCCTTGAAAATAATGAACAACTTAACAAATTTGAAAGTCCAGCAGGACATTACAATTATAATTTGTTCTACGATGAGAAAAGCGAACTGCTTTACAGTGGATTTTCCAGACGAGTCAACCAAAACTGGGAAGAACCGAAATTCTGGAACAAGGACGTCAATGAATATCAAATATTTAGCTCCAAACACTTAAAAAAAACTTATCCCATTGGGAATAACAAGATAGTTGCTACGCATTCTACTGGCTTTTTCGTATTGAACAAAGATACACATCTCATTGACTTCAAGTCTACTGATATAGAGAGGGAGCGTACTTTTGCAGTTTACCTAGATGTCGAAAATAAACTATGGGTGGGAAACGCTCATGGACTTTTTAAGTTTGAGAACAATATGCGCATCGCCCCCAATCAATCCCACCCCGCCTTCAAAAACCGAGTAGAAGCTATCACCCAACTTCCCGACAGTACCTTAGTGTTCGGCACAAAAGGCTATGGCGTGATGCTATGGAAAGGCGATAGCGTGTTGCAAGTGAGTGAAAAAGATGGCTTAACTTCCAATATGCTGGAAGATGTGCATGTGGATGAAAATGGCATGCTTTGGGCAGCGACTCTGAATGGATTGAATAAGATCGTGCGAACCACGGAAGGTATAGATGTGCGGACATTTAGCACTTACACCGGTTTGCCTTCCAATGAAATTTATCAAATCAAATCCTACAAAGGGCAAGTGTGGTTGTGTACGACTAAAGGCTTGGTGAAGTTTTATGAACATCCTGAAAACAAGGAATCGCCTGCACCTATGATGCAGTGGGTGAAGGTAAATGGAAGCGAGACGAATCTTAGTCAAAATCGTTTTGCACACGATCAAAACAATTTTGAATTTCGCTATCT
>JBCDFY010000383.1:0-4987 GCA_039176995.1 Bacteroidota bacterium | reverse complement strand
CAAAAATCAGCCAAAAGCTGATTTTTGTTCGCTCCTGAAAGAATTTTTCTCACAGCTCACAGTCCGATAATAATCGGACGATGCGCTCTTGAGCTGTAAAAGAACGCTTTTTGCTTAAGCAACTTGATTTCCAATAAGAGCTAAAATGCTTATTATTATTTACTCCCGCATCCCGGCTGCTTCTTTCACCTCCATTTCTACTTCCACTTTCCGATTCTTCACATACTTTTCCAACCACTGATCTTGCTCCCAAAGCATATGCAAAATAGATTCTCTCGCGGCGTAGCCATGACTTTCTTTAGGCAGCATGACTAGGCGAACGGTTGCGCCCAAGCCTTTTAATGCATTGAAATAACGCTCGCTTTGCATGGGGTAAGTACCAGAATTATTGTCAGCTTGTCCATGTAAAAGTAGGAGTGGCGTTTTCATTTTTTCGGCATGCATGAAAGGTGACATTTCGTAGTAGATGTTGGGAGCTTCCCAATAGTTGCGCTCTTCGGCTTGGAAACCAAAAGGCGTTAGTGTTCGATTGTACGCACCACTTCTTGCAATGCCCGCAGCGAAAAGATCAGAATGTGTCAATAAATTTGCAGTCATAAAAGCACCGTAGGAATGCCCACCAACGGCAACTCGATTGCGATCAATATAGCCCATTTTATCTACGGCATCAATGGCAGCTTTGGCATTGCCGACGAGTTGTGGGATAAAAGAATCATTAGGTTCTTCATCGCCTTCTCCGATGATTGGGAAAGCGGCGTCATCTAGCACTACATAGCCACGATTGACCCAAAAGAGCGGTGAACCATACCAAGGATAGGTGAACTCATTACTAGAAGAAGTCACCTGTCCTGCGCTACTTTTATCTTTAAATTCACGCGGATATGCCCACATAATCATCGGCATTTTTTCTTTCTTGCTTCTGTCATAACCAACTGGAAGATAAAGCGTTGCGTTTAGTTCTACACCATCTTCTCTTTGGTAAGTAATAACTTCCTTGTGGACATCTTGTATTCCTTTAAAAGGGTTTTTGAAAGTAGTGACTGCGGTTAAATCATCCGTTTTAATGTTGCGGACAAAATAATTTGGATATTCATTTTTAGATTCCAGACGCGTCAAAATTGTTCCTTTCTCAACATCAATTGCACGAACCAATGTCTCTAGTTTTTCATCGTTCTTGGACTGATACAGTCGCTTGGTTTCACCCGTTTTGAGATTGTATTCATCTACAAAAGGATGCTTGCCTTCTTCGGAATAACCATCACCTAGCAAATACAAATTGCCATCTACAATCTCCAGAGTGGTGCGTCCAAACTCATTGCGATCGCTCACAAAACTACCTGGATCACTATACCTGTCTTGGTAGTTGCGCTCGCTGAATAGGGTAGGAGTTTGACTCGCATCGGAAGGATTGAATAATTCAATTCTTAGGTTGCGGCTATTCCACCAATAATTGTAGCAAATGGCTAAATCATCATTGCCCCACTGAATGCCACTGAAGCGTTCTTTGGTTTTCATTAGCATCTGTTTTTCACCATCAAAAGGTGCGTTTAATTCATAAACAGCATCTCTAAATTCTACTTCATTGGCTGGGTCGCCTTCATCTAGTGCTTCTGCCCAATACAGCGTGGCTGCTTTATCCGCCCTCCAAGCCATAGAGCGAGGACCTTTTCGAACAGACATGAATCCTTTTGGCAGGTCTTCTAGCAAAGGCACATTCAGCATATTTTTGATGAGCTTTCCGTCTTTGCTGTAAATATTAGTAGTGCTAGGAAAACGGTAGTAAGGCACGATGTAAGAAAAAGGTTCTTTCACTGTGGTGACCATCACATAGTTACCATCTGGAGATAAACTAATATTGCTGTACATATCTGTTTCCATCCATTTGGATTTCTCTCCGTTTAAGCTGACTTTCCAAACTTCAGAACGCGCTAACTGCTTGAAGTTGGCTTCATCAGAAGGGTTTTTGAGTAGATCTTGATAGGTTCTGTTTTGTGCTTTTTTACCATCATTCACAGAAATAGTTGGACCTGTTGGAATGGCAGTTTCCGTATCAATGAGTGGTTTCCGATCTTCGGGCAAAAGCGTTACCAAAATTGCTTGATCATCTTTCATCCAATTAATCGCATCGCGCATATTGGCGTTGATGTTGGCGTCGGTGAGTTTTTCAACTGATTTGCTGTTCATGTCTAAGACCCACAGTTCAACACCAGAAGTTGTTGTGTTGGTAAAAGCCACTTTTTTCTGATTGTGCGACCAAGAGACATTGCTAATCCGCGCATTTGAGGGCAAACCTGTCACGACCTGCTCTTTTCGATTAGCGATGTCGAAGACTGTCATGTCATAATAATAGCGCGCACGGCTAGAGATATTGGTCTTTGGATTGATGCGCAGTCCCGCCAAGCGCATTTCCGTTTCGGAGAGTTCCGCAATGGTTTTGTAAGATCGCCGATAGAGCAAAATGGCTTGCGTATTTTCTGAATTGATGCGAATGGCAGGTGCGAGTGGTGCATCTGCTAAGGTCATAATGTTTTCGTGGGGCGTTTGATATGTTAAGTCGAGTTGTGCTGTCATTAGCAAGGGTAAGGTACAAATTAAAATGATGAAATAGTTTTTCATAATCTGGATGATTTTAGCGAAAGGATGTGTATGATTGAATTGTTTTAGGATTTGGATAAATTTAGGGAATAAGTAGAGAACCGAAAAAGGAAATGCCATTTTTAACCAATAGCTGGTTGAAAATGACATTCTGTTACTTGAATACTGTTGTGGAACGTGCATTTCTTTCTACCAAAAAGCTCCAACTATAATCATCGTGACGATCAATAGAATAGCTGCTAGATAACGATAATTTTGATACCAAGATAATGACTTCAATTCTTCTGTCTCTTCGCGGAAAAGTCGTCTATTCCAAGTGTAACTCGCTACCTTTTCATCATTAGGTTCAGCAGAAGTTAAGCTGACTCCAATATGAACCAAAAGGCATAGCACGAAAAGAATACTTGCCATGGTCAAAAAGTGAACGTCAGCCATAGTTGCTAAAAATCCAGTCAGTTCTACGTCGCCTTGTCCTGCATAAATTTTTACAGATAGCATGATGATGGCAAAGGCAAAGCCAAATAGTAGACTGGCGATAGAACCCGTTCCATTAGCGCGTTTCCAGAAGAGACCAAGTACGAAAGTGGCTACCGCTGGAGGCGCAGTATAACTAATGATAAGTTGTAAGTAGTTCCAGAGTGAGTCGCTTACTTTTTCGATATTAGGTACCCAGGCAGCAGCTAAAATTACTAAGATCAAAGTCGCAATTTGACCTGATCTTACCAATTGTTTACTCGTCATTTCTGGTCGGATATTGCGTACAAAATCCATAGTGATGAGTGTAGAAGCGGAATTGAAGGTTGCAGAAACGGAAGACATCATCGCTGCCAATAGACCTGCAACTACCAATCCTAAAATTCCTGCTGGTAAAAGTTGAAACAGTAAAACGGGATAGGTCAAGTTCGGGCAGTCTTTTAAATTATCACAAATGACGCCTGTGCTGGTATTAACATAATTGAGTTCTGAAATATCCAGAGTAGAATATAATAGCAGAGCCAAAACTCCAGGTACGACCATTATGAAAATGACAGGTAATTTCAACAAGCCTGCAAATAATGCTCCCCAACGTCCGTGGTTCAAACTCTTCGCACCAAGCACACGCTGCACCATAAATTGATTGTTTGCCCAAAAGTAAAAACCTAATAATGGTACACCCGTCAGCAAGTGATACCATCTCATAAATTCATCATTTTCAGGACGTACGAGACTGAAGACTTCTTCTGAATTTTGGGGGATAAATTCTCCATTGGCGGCTCGTTCTCCAAAGTCCACTTCGCCATTTACTAATTTCGTATCTAGTGCATCCATCATTGCAGACCAACCACCACCTAATGCGTCGAAAGCGAAATAGGTGAGCAAAATTGAACCAATGATGAGCAAAATGGCTTGAATAACTTCGGTTTGAATAACGGAATTTAGTCCTCCTGGAATGGTGTATGCTGCCGCCGCTGCTGCTAAAATAATGATAATTGCAGTAGAGGGCATTTCTGGAAAAAGGAGCTTTAAAACAATGTTTCCAACATACAAACCCGCTGCGGTATCCACTAAAACATTCCCAACTACAGTTATAAAAGAAAAGTAATAGCGCGACCGTCGATCGTAACGTCTTTCCAAAAATTCAGGCATGGTATAAACGCCTGATTTTAGGTAGAACGGAAGGAAGAAAATAGCAAAAAATATCAGAACGATGACGGCGAACCATTCGTAGTTGTAGACGTGAACGTTGGTTTTGTAAGCATCGCCAGCGAGACCTACGAGCGTAGAACTGGAAATGTTAGCAGAGAATAGAGCAATACCTACAATTGGCCAAGTCATAGAACGTCCACCTAAAAAATAATCTTCGGAGCTGTCTTGTTTTCCTTTGGTGATACCATAAATGACAATACCAACGAGGTAAGTCACCATGATAATGATATCAATGGTATTCAATTGAAAGTTTCCCATACGATCTTAGTGTTGTCCAAAGTTGAACTTCGTTTTACGAATAAGAGAATAATAATATTAGGCCTCGCTAAATAAGAAATAATATTGGGCTTTCTAAAATTTTTATAGAACTACTTTTGCTTGTAGAGAATTGAAAAGTAGCTAAAACAAAAAAAGAGCGAAGCAACATTGCGCTTCGCTCTCTAAGAAATCACCCGACTGTTATTATGAAGGAATAAAAACTTTTGCTTTAAATGCTTACTCTACATAATCTAAAAAATCTCTCGCTTCAAGGCGAGAGACTGTAACTACCATTTATCAAAAAATCATTTAAGCATTTAAATTACATGGCATGAAATATTATCCATAAAATTTGCTTTTACAACAAACTCTTTTTGGTAATAATAATTAAATACCATTTTTAATTTGGCACAATATAAATGCTTTTTGATTATTCCACCAAATAAAT
>JBCDFY010000382.1:0-4998 GCA_039176995.1 Bacteroidota bacterium | reverse complement strand
CTTTATTTGGTGTTAAATTAAATGAATTTTCTCTTTTATAATCTAAATAAAGACTTGTTGAAGTAAGACTAAATAGAGTTTGAAAATTTGATTTTTGAGTAATTCGATTAATATCTAGATATTTAATTTCTTCTTTTATTCTATTCCTTTCAGTCTTAACGCCTCGTTTCCTTTTAATAGCTTCTAATTCATTATCGAGCTCTTTAATTCGTTGATTAATCTCAAAATCATGTAATGAAACAAAATGTGTAATTCGTGGAAAATCAATATTATACCTTTCTAATGATTGGATACTCCTGATGATTTTTAAAATCTCCTTTTTGATTTTAGGGTAATCCGTAAGGAAGTTTTCAGACGGTAGCTTATCGTAATACATCGCATTATAGAAATCGGCAACAAACTTAAATGGCTGTTGAATGGCTACATCTTGGCAAACTAGGTCAATCAAATCACTTTCTAAAAAGTCAAATTCGTCAAAAAATATAATATTTCCCCCGTTCTGCTCTTCTTCTATTCCTTTACTATCAGTATTATCTAAATTGAAAAAATTGACAGTTTTTCTTCCATCAAAAAAACCATGGAATGCTTTTTGTAATGTGACTAAGAGGACTAGTTTATTGTCAGTATACTTGAAATCTGAATATGGAAATAGATTTCTTATTAGCTCTGTGTCAATCAGTTCTTTGTAATCAGATTTGTAAAAGCCCTTCTGATGTATCTGTTCTGTCTTTACCTTGTATGCCGTCTTTAATAATTGCTTGAAAAATGAAAGAAAATTTGATGTGTTTTCTCTGAGTATTTCTTTTAGTCGTTCTTGACTATTAGGGAAGATTCGTTCAGAGAATGATTTAACGAATTCATATTCTTCTACGACCTTTTCTACTCTAAATTTTTTATTCTTTTTATTAAGATAGACCGCATATTTTTGGACTACATCTTTTTCTAAAAAGGTTTTAATATGACTTTTAGATATCTTCTTTGACAAAACTGTATCTAAATTGCTTTGCTGATGGCAAACAATATGTTCAGGTAATTTTTCTTTGAGTTCATTCAAAAGCTGTATTCGATTAGCTATGTAGATGAACTTTTTTTTGTCACCTTTTATCGGATTTTCAACTTTATTTTTTATCAATTCAACAATTCCACTTGTTTTGCCTAAACCTGTTCCTCCTAAAACTAACTTAAAGCCTAGTTGATAGTTATCTATTATCGCTTCGTAATATTTTTGGAATGAGCTCAATATTATTTTTTTAGGTTGTTTAACTTTTCCAATAATGTATCTAATCCTCGCTTTGGCTGCGCTCCTTTCTCCACTGCTTCAACTTCATCAAAAGCACTCTTTAGCCCTGATCGTAATGACTGAAAATCTGTTGTGGTTTTGTACCATTCAAATAGATGATTCCACTCTTCGATCGGTACAATTACAGCTGTTTTTTCTCCCTTTTGGTCAACTAAATATTGAATCTCGTTGAGTTGCAATGCTGTTGTCATAATTTTTTGTTTTCTAATTGCTACATATAGAAAAAAATGGAGCGTGGAAAAGTTGCTCAAAAATTTAAAATTACATCAAATACTCCAAAGGACGCTTCCCAAATCGCTCAAAATACAAATTAGAAAAGTGCGTACTATCTTTCAGACCGATATGCTGAATGACTTCATGAATGGTAGAGTAAGTCTTATTTTCAAGTAGCTGTCGTGCTTGGTGAAAGCGCAATTCTCGAATGTATTCAAAGACGGTCATGCCTGTGGCTTTTTTGATGCGCCTTTGCAGTTGGCGTTTGCTGATGTGTTGTTGAGCGGCTAACCAATCTAAGGAAAGTCGGCTGTCGGTAAGGGAAGAGAGGACAAATTGCTCAAATTCTTGCAGCCATTTTGGCGTATCTGATTTTTCTGAAATATCTGACGTTTGTTCCGTTATTGTCGCTTGCGTTCGTTGCTCGTAGCGCAGTATTAAATTGTGGATGCGGGCTTTCAATTCGTCCGTGTCGAAGGGTTTGATTAAATAATCATCCACACCGATCCGAAGGGCGGCGAGACGATCTTGTTTTTCATTTCTAGCAGTGAGCATAATGATCGGAATATTCTGCCAAGTTGTTTTTGATTTGAGTTGTTGCAAGAGTTCAAAACCATCCATTTCAGGCATCATAATATCGGAAATGATGAGCTGGAAGTGTTCTTTTTGTAACAACTCTATCGCTTCTTTGCCATTGGCAGCCTGTAGCACTTGATGTTCTTGCAATTCGCCTACAATGAATTGTCGCAATGCCTCATTGTCTTCTACTACTAGTATTTTACAAGTGCTTTGCTTTGGTAAGGCTTTGATGCTTGGCGCAATGTGCGTATTGTCTTGTAGTGCAGTAGAGCTTGTTGATATGGACTGTTTCGCCACTATTTTAGGCAGTTTTAAATGAAAAACACTTCCCTTACCTTGTTCACTTTCTGCCCAAATTTCTCCTTGCATCAATTCGGCTAGTTCCTTGCAGAGGGCTAAACCAATGCCTGTTCCTTGATAAGTTCTTTCTTGCGCACTTTGATAAAAACGATCAAAAATACGCTCTAAATCTTCTGATGCAATGCCGATTCCTGTATCGGATACACTGAATTGAATGTGGTCTTTTTTTGCAATTGTCATCAAATTGATTGTCCCATCCTTGGGTGTGAACTTGATGGCATTGGTGAGTAGATTGCTCAAAATTTGGGAAACTTTCTGAACGTCTATTTCTACGTACAGCGGTTGAGGAATATGCTGTTCTAGCTTTAAATGCACCCCTTTTTGGAGCGCGTAAGACTCAAAATTTGCTAGAGTGATTTGCAGAAAAGTGTTCAATTCGATGGCTTCTCGATAGATTTTCAGTCGTTTGGCATCCATCTTCGATAGTGCCAACAAATCATCTATTCTATTCAGGAGTGTTTTGGCATTGTTGCGGATGAATTTTCCGTAGTATTGTTGTCGTTCTTTAGAATAATTTTGCTTGCTTAGGTTCTCGGCAGGTCCAAGGATTAAGGTCAAGGGTGTCCGTAGCTCATGGGAAATATTGGCGAAAAAACGAGTTTTTAATTCATCAGCTTCTCGGAGTCGTTCGGCATCTCGCTCTATTTTATCTCGCTGTACGACCAAAGCTTTTTCGTACTTCCTATTCTCAAGCAGTACTGCGCGCATGATGAGGAATACATTGAAATAGAAAATGTATTTGAAATAGAAGACACTTGGATATGCTACCCCAAATAGGACGATGTGGTACAAAATTAGATTACCAACAAAGAAAAACCACATTTGCCTACCACTGAAAAATACAGGCAGCAGACAAGTAAAAATTCCAAGGGCATCTTCTACTTGCTTGCCAGGTAGTAGATAATAAGCGTGACCAAAAATGTAGGCTTGAAAGCAAAGACCTGCTACAAATAGCACTTTGTCCAAATAGCGTTTTCGGAACAACAAGAAAATGGAAAAAATAACGCCAAACAAGAGGTTATGTAAGCCTACCAAAATAGGGCGTTCCATATAATAATTTAGGAAAGCAAAGAAATAACAAGCTACCATAATCAGTAGAAAAGTCACCTGCGAAAAATACAGTTTTCGGTTTTTGTCTCCCTTAATATTGAGCTTTGAATACATTGCCATTGTTTATCTCATTTCCTTAAAATGAACGGCAAAAATAAAAAAGCCCAGTTTGGGAACTGAGCTTTGTGTGTCAAAAATGCTTGAGTGGATTTTTTGTTATTTTCTACTCGAATTAGCTTTCCTTGTTGGATTCATTTGAGCTTGTAATTGCTCTAGCATAACTTCCAATTGATTGATCTTAGCAACTTGATCCTCCAGTATTTCTATTCGTTTCTTTAGTTCCTCATTTTCCTTTGCCAACTCCTGCGTCGCACTCACATTCAGCATCGAAATGGCTTCGTAATCCACCGTGTGGAAATCGTTGACTTGACGACCATAAATGAAGAGTTGGGAGGCATGTAATTCGAGATTGGAGACTTTAAAACGTCCATCTTCTACCGCTATTACTTCATGAATTTCATTGTTTGTATCTGTAATGATCTTCACTTTCTCACCTACTTTCAAATCTATTGCTAATTCAATCCAACCATCTTTGACTATTGCTTTTTTATAGATGTCAGGCACAACTTCAGTAGTATTGGATTGAACAGCTTGCGGATAAACTTTTGCTACTTGCTGTGCAATGACTTTCTTTTGTGAACCATCGCTATTTTGGAGCTGATCTTTGAATTGATAATCTGTGATTTGAATTTTTTGAAGGGTTTTCAAATCTGCTTTGCTGTCGGATATGCCTTGTATGTCTTTGACACGCTCATCGGAAATGGCGTGAAAGACCAAACCTGCAATTCTTCCGCTTGCATAAATAGAATAGGGCTGTGAAAGAGAGGTAACATCGGCATTCCAGCCGTCAAAAGAATAGAATGCTAGATCGCCAGTGGTGGTAACGGTTGGCCCTTCCCCACTTACTTCTAGTAGTGCTTTGGTGGCAGGATTGATGCCAATTCCTACGTAGCCATTATCTGTCACGGAAATGCCTTTATCACTGCCATCATTAGAAATCCAGTTGTTGTCTAGCTGAATATTCTGAGTTGCAGTATGATTGCCTAGATTATCTTGTAAACTCGACAGATCAGCCGTGTAGTCATCTTTACCATCGTTTTCTAATGAGAGTTGAAGTGTCGTGCCGGATAATTCAAATTTATCCACCATTTGATCGTCTATGCTGCTGTCATTTTCCCAGTAAAGTGTCCCTGTTCCATCTGTAGCTAGGAGCTGTCCGCTTGCACCATCGCTGGTTGGTAGCGTGTAGTCATTTACCGATACGCCATTTTCGCCTGCATCAAATCTTGCAAAGCCTTCTGTATAGGTCGCAAAATACAGATCGAATCCCAAATCGCCTTCGAGTGCGCCACCTGAATAGGTATCTCTTGTGCTGTAAAATACATCGTATCCCGTTGCTGTCTGAATAGAAATGGTATAAATTGATCCATTTTGTT
>JBCDFY010000381.1:0-5054 GCA_039176995.1 Bacteroidota bacterium | reverse complement strand
TTCCGTCAATACGCAGCCGCTTGACCTCACGATTATCAATAAAAACGACCGCTTGCATTTCCATTTGTCAGGTACCAATTTCTTTGAGGAAATTAAGGATAAGCAGTTCAATCAATTGCAGCCTGTTTGGAATCAAGCCCTTATTTCTGAAAACGAAAAGGTCTATCGAGGCGAATATTTAGCGTATCAGTTGTTCAAAAAATACAGCAATGGAACACCTACGCCCGATGAAGACCAAATACCAGAAGCGATACATAAATTTGCACGTTCTCGCTATCAAGAAGGCTACACCAAAGGCATCCACGATGAAGATGCAGCTTTAATTTTGAAAGAACTCTTACAACTGCACGAGCATATTGATCTACTGCATTTTGCACCCAAAGTTCGAGCTGCCGCACAATTATTTTGGGAGCGATTTTTGAATGAAGAACAAAAAGCTCTTTTCGATCAGCAATTACAATCCGCAGGCGTCATTTTAGAAGTTTTTCCAGAGACACAAGAATTGGAATATTTGATTCAACAGCTAGAATCTACCATAGCAAGCTGGCTAACAAAAACTAAATTATTCCACGACTCTTTCTCCCCTTTAGGGGGACAGGGGGAAAAGAAAACGCACTTCGCCACAAAAATTGCCCAATACCTATTTGCAGAACGTTCTGCCAACACTCAATTTGTACTCAGCAAAGAAGCTGCCGAATTGCACGATGAATTTCTAAAACACCTCAAAAAGAAACGCGCCAAAAGCAAATATGAGCAATCCGTCAAAAACTTACAGCAGCGACCAAGCGATCAATTCCGCTTGATCCAAAAATGGGTGCAAGCCTTCGTCGAGCAATGCAAAGTCGATCACTATTTGGAGTTCACAGAAGAGACCAGCGTCACGCTACTCCTAGGCAATCTAAAAGACAAGCGCATCATCCAAAGTGAGACGCGACAAAAGCTCGCGGAATTGCACGGAGAGCATTCTTCTTTCAATGGTCACTACACTTTGGATTACAACGCTTTCATGCAGCGTTTGGAAGCCTACGAAAGCGAAGTTGTACCACAATTTCAGCAATACCATGATTTAAAACACCAAAAAACGGAAGCTTTTCGTCAACAATTGCGTTTGGAGGAATTCAAACCTAGAGTGCTGTCCAGTTTTGTGCGCAATCAATTGATTGACCAAGTGTATCTACCCATTTTTGGAGACAATCTCGCTAAGCAAATTGGTGCAGTCGGCGAAAATACGCGCACCGATCGTATGGGGATGTTGCTGTTAATTTCACCGCCAGGTTACGGAAAAACGACCTTGATGGAATACATCGCGAGTCAGTTGGGCTTGATTTTTATGAAGATCAACGGTCCAGCCATTGGGCATCAAGTCACCTCCCTCGATCCAGCCGATGCGAAGAACGCTGCGACCAAAAAAGAGCTCGAAAAACTCAACCTTGCCCTCGAAATGGGCGACAATATTATGCTCTATCTCGACGACATCCAACATTGTAATCCCGAGTTTTTGCAGAAGTTCATTTCCCTCACCGATGGACAGCGCAAAATCGAAGGTGTCTATAAAGGCGTCACCAAAACCTACGACCTACGTGGCAAAAAAGTCTGCGTTGTGATGGCAGGGAATCCATATACGGAAAGTGGCGAGAAATTCCGCATCCCCGATATGCTCGCCAACCGCTCGGACATTTACAATCTCGGTGACATCATCGGCGATACGCGCGCGGTCTTTGAAATGAGTTATATCGAAAACTCCCTGACCTCCAATCCAGTGCTTCAAAAACTCGCCAACAAAAGCCTAAAAGACGTGCATCAATTGGTGCAATTGGTCTATACTGGCAGTCGAGAAGGAATGAATTTGGAAGGCAATCACACGCCCGAAGAGATCAACGAATACGTGCAAATCCTCCAAAAAATGCTCACGGTGCGCGATGTCGTCCTCAAAGTCAATTTGGAGTACATCCGCTCTGCCGCCCAAGCCGATCAATACCGCACCGAACCACCTTTCTTGCTACAAGGTTCGTACCGAAACATGAATAAGCTGGCAGAGAAAATCGTACCAATCATGAATGAGCAAGAACTCCAAACTTTGCTGCTTTCGCACTACGAAGGCGAAGCTCAAACCCTTACCACAGGCACAGAAGCCAATCTATTGAAATTCAAGGAATTGATTGGTAAGTTAAGCGAAGAAGAAGCCGCTCGTTGGAAAGCGATCAAAGCGACTTATGTGCAATCTAAGAAGAGGAGTGGCAGTCAATCTATGGCGCAGATTTTGAGGGAGTTGCGGGCTTTTACGGAGGGGTTGGAGGGGATTCGGAAGGTTTTGGAGGGAAAGTGATTTTACGTAATTTTTGGTATAAGTCACTTAGCTAGGTATAGTATTAGAATTTCTATTTTTGAAAATAGGTGAAGTGATAGGTTTATTAATCATTCAATTTAGCATGAATATTAAGATAGAAAGTACTCAAAGTCATATGTTCTAAGAGATGTTGTACGCTTTAGAGTATTCCCCCTTGTTTGGTAGACTACTTTATTTGAAGCATAAGAGAATTATACTACAAAACTAAAAACATATCTAAAATGGAAAGAAAAGTATGGTCTAATGTATTTCGATGGGTCTTAATTATTTCAACGAGTTTTATAATTATCTGTTTAGCAATAATTGCTTATAAATGGATAACGGACGATCACAAAAGACTATTACTCGGTAGTAGGGATTTACTCTCCGTTTTGGCAGACGTTGGAAAAGCTAGTGGAACGTTAGCTTTACTAGGATTGATGTATCAGGTTTTGTGGAGAGAGCAAGATCGGATAAACAGACTAAAACCGAAAATTAAGATTTTAGATGCATCTATGGATACTATCGATAGAGCAAGTCTAGTAGGACTTAGTCAAGAACTCTGTGGCTTTGAAAAGAATCCAAATAGTTTAGTTACTGGCGAGTATAAAGAATTTGTTTTAAATGTTGATACTAAAAAGGGTCAAAGGGTTCTTGTGATAGAGATAGAAAATCAGCAGAGTGACCCGAGCGGAGACGCGAAAGAGGTTCAGCTAGAGTTAGAATTAAAATTCGAGACGGCAATAGGTAAGAAAATTGAGCAGCCTTTTTCGATAAAATGCCCACATAATTCAAACTTAACACTTAATTCAAATAGCACAAAAAAAATTTATATTAATTGTTCATTAGATCATAAAACAATGGGAAATATGGAAATTATCAGTGGGATGATAAAAAACTACACTTGTCGTAATAACGAAAACAGATTGATTGATGGAAGAAAAAATAATTTGTTTTCGACATATCCAATTGGGGAACAACCGCTTTGGGACAAAACTGGGACAGTCTCTCCACCTTCAAGAACAAGTACAGAACCACCAAATATATCCGAAGAAGATTTAGAAGGATTAGAAGATTTAGAGGACTTGGATGGTTTACAAATTCCAGAAGATATTGAAGAGTAGATTTGTTAAGATTATACACCAATTATCAATTTATACTGTACATGGGATATAAAAGTTATTTTTGAAAATGTTTATTCGTTTAACCTCTTATTCGCCTAATTAATTGATTGCCAAATATTTAAATTGAAAATAAATCTATAATTCAACAAATAAACAACATCAGGATTTTCATAAACTTATCCCGTTTAGAGTGTATACAATCAAGGCTCAAAAATTATTTGAATGCCACAAATAAAAATTAATATGCCATTATCATCATTATTTCACAAAAACATTCCGTCAGATAATTTTCATAACATTTCCATGAGCAGTTCATACTTTCTAAATAGAAAAAAAGATTTACTTATTCTAAAACACTATCTTTTAGAAGACCGCTTTAGAATTATTAGCATTTCAGGAGAGGCTGGGATAGGTAAAACATCCACGGCAAATAGATTTGCTAAACTAATTATAAGTTTATCTACAGATTTTCATTCTATTGTATGGACTTCGGCCAAACAATATGAACCTAAACCTCCTAAAAAGAATAGTATCCTAATGCAGGAATACAATAGAAAAAAATTAAGCGAAAGTAAAGGACAGTATGCAAATGATATCCACTCATTATTTAATCTTATTATGAACATTACTGAAGGAAAAATTCAAATACGTGAAAAAGAGAGAAATATTTCAGAAAAAGAAATTATGAGTCGGCTAAAGATCAGAAAAACTTTAATAATAATTGATGATTTAGATAGTTGGACTAACTGGGAAGAAGTATTAGATTTTGCCCGTCGTATTCCTCATCCTAGTGCAATATTGATTACTACAAGAAGAAGCTTGTATGGAACTATCCCAGGATTAGCCTCTCATAGATTGAATTTATTGGAAGATAAGTATGTAAAAGCTATTGTGGAGAGAAAAGTTAAGCAAAGAAATCTTAATTTTCACTCTAACGATATTAATACGATAACATCATTTGCTCAAGGTAATCCATTATATGCCATTTTAGCTACGGGTTTTACTAATGCAGTGAAAAGTACAAATCCAACTGCAAGTTTGATTGATGCCTTTTTGACCAATGATAATCTCAGAAAAGAAAGTATTGATGTGTTTAATGATTTGCATCTTCATATGACCTCAACGGCCAAAAATGTTCTCTCTTGTCTTTGTGCTTTATTAGAAGAAGGTAAAAACGCGAATGTGCAAAATATAGCCAAATTACTTAAAACAGATCAAAAAACAGTCTCTTACGGACTCTACGAACTTGATTATATTTCCCTAATTAACCGAAAACATGATGATAATGATCCATATGATATACATGATTTGATAAGAGAATATGTGAAGAAAATCAATTCACAGGAAGTTGGTAATTTCAGAGAAAAAGCTAAATTTATTTAACTATTTGTACAGTATGTTCGTCCCTGTTCGTCAGGCTTTAGTGCGACAAGAAGTCGCTTCTTAATATTGTCAAACGTACCCCCTGCTCGTCCACCACATCCACAATAAAAACGCAATGCTCGCGACAACGTATTTCGTTGTTTGCGGACAAAAGTATCGGACTCCTGTCCGAAATAGCTATATTTGCTAGGCGATGACATACTATAATACAACCGAAACTC
>JBCDFY010000380.1:0-5056 GCA_039176995.1 Bacteroidota bacterium | reverse complement strand
GTTTCAAAGTGATAATTTCATAACTCAAAATACATCACAATGAAAAAATACAACTTACTCTCTCTACTTTTTCTATTTTCTACCTCCGTTCTTTTGTCACAAGCAGGTCGCTGGGAAGGAACGCTCGAAGTATCTGGTATGAAACTCGACATGATCATTGAATTAGAAGAAAAAAATAATAAATGGTCAGGCACATTGGATATTCCAGTCCAGAATGTCAAAAATATGGCATTGGAGAAATTGGTCATTGAAAAAGATGCCATTGCTTTTCAACTCCCGCAAGTACCTGGTAATGCTTCTTACGAAGGAAATTTCAAAGATGACTTTAGCCTACTCAAAGGCGTTTTTCAGCAAGGTGGTCTTTCTCTTCCACTTGAAATGACAAAGCGTGATGTTGCTGTCGATCTAACTGCTCTAGAGAATTACAAAATGCTAGTGGATTCCTTGATGCAAGAGTTGAAAGTGGCAGGCATGGGCGTAGGTATAGTGAAAGGTGGAAAAGTGATTTTGGCAGAAGGGTTTGGTTATCGCGATTATGAAAACAAAGTACAAGCAGATGCCAATACCATTTTTGCAATTGGTTCTTCTTCCAAAGCCTTCACGACGATGGGCTTGGGACTTTTGGCGGATGATGACCAATTGGATTGGAATAAACCTATCATTGAATATTTACCTGACTTCAGATTGATGGATGATTTTGCTACACAAGAAATGACCGCCACAGATTTAGTGACGCATCAATCAGGTTTGCCACGCCATGATATTATGTGGTACGCAACGGATTTCGATAGACAAGATTTGTACAAAAGGTTGCGCTATTTAGAACCAACGAAAAGTTTTAGAACTACTTTTCAATATCAGAACTTGATGTATATGACCGCAGGAGTTTTGATTGAAGAACTTTCAGGAACAACTTGGGAAGCATTCACTCAAAAAGAAATTTTCCAACCCCTAGGAATGAAGCGTTCTAATCTTTCTGTGGACGACACTCAAAAACAAGAAAATTATGCCTTGCCGTATCGTGTGAAAGATGAAGCAATTACCAAAATGGATTTTCGTAATATAGATGCCATTGGTCCAGCAGGTTCAATCAACTCTACAGTGAATGATATGCTCAAATGGGTGCAACTGCATTTAGATTTAGGAAAATTTGAAGGAAAAGAACTGGTAAGCGAAACCACGGTCAAGAAAATGCATACGCCACATAAAACCATGATCGGTTCAGGAACTGGCGATGCTAATTTTGGACCTTCGTCTTATGGTTTAGGTTGGTTCATTAGTAATTATGGTGATACCTATTTCGTGCAACATGGTGGCAATATTGATGGATTCTCTGCGCTAGTCGTTTTACTACCAAAAGAAGATATTGGTATGGTCTTTTTGAGCAATCAAAATGGCAGTCGTGTGCCAGGTCTTTCTGCTAGATATGCAATGGATATGTTGTTAGAGAAAGATGCTGTAGATTGGTACAAACCAGCTATGGATAACGGTGAGGAAGAAAAAGAGGAGGAAGAGTCAGAAGAGGAAACGGCAAAAAGAACAGAAGGAACAAGTCCTCACCACGAACTCAAAGCATATGCTGGAATGTATGAAAATGAGGGCTATGGAAAAGTAGAAATCACACAAGACGGCGATCAATTGAAAGCTAAATATTATGAATTTGAAATGCCAATGCAGCACTGGCATTTTGAAACTTTTGAGGGAGAAGTAGAGGAATTGGGCTACAAAATGAAATTCACTTTTCAGACTGATTTTAATGGTCAAATAGTTAGTGTAGCAGCACCTTTTGAGCCAGCAACGAAGGAAATTGTGTTCAAGAAGCTACCTCCAGATTTGATGAGTGACCCTGAATTTTTAGGAAAATTGGTGGGCGATTACGAACTCAGCGGTATGACCGCAAAAGTTCAGCTTAAAGGAAAAATTTTGACAGTCACTATTCCTGGACAGCCACCTTACACGCTCGTTCCTCAACAAGGAAAAACCTTTGCTTTGAAAGGCTTAAACGGTTATAACGTAGAATTTACGATGGAAGAGGAGGCAAAACATCCAAAAGAACTGGTTTTTTATCAGCCCAATGGAACATTTAAAGCGAAGCGTGTAGAGGAGTCATGATTTTCTAAAGCAGAGATATATAAAGGTGAAGGTTGCACGCATAATCTTCACCTTTTTTAATGGACGTTTGAAAGTATATTTTGACGTTTTTGAAATAATTTTTTCGCTCTTGCAACAAAACCTAAAAATGCTGCACCAATAAAAGAAAACAAATCATCCACTTGTCTAAACATCTACATACCGATCGAAAGTTGATAAAGGCTTGCATCAAAGGAAATCGCAAAGCACAACATCAATTGTACAATCAGTACAAAGTGTATTTATTTGGCGTTAGTACTCGCTATGCGAAAAGTAAAGTGGAAGCAGAAGATATTTTGCAAGAAGGATTTTATAAGATTTTGAAGGATTTGAAACAGTGGTCAGGTAAAGGGGAATTACAGGCTTGGATGCGAAGAGTGGTGGTGAATACTGCACTTATGCACATTAGGAAATATCGCAAAATGGAGTTTTCAGACATAGAAAATATTGCTCTGGATCATCCTAAATTATTGGATTTGAGTTTTAGCCAAAAAGATCGAGCAGATGCGGTTATTCGGATGATTCAGTCGCTGCCCGATCCTTATCAAACCGTTTTTAATTTGAGAGCTATTGAAGGTTATTCATTCAGGGAAATTGCAGTAAAGCTAGGATACAATGAAGTCACTTTGCGTTCGCATTATTTGAGAGCAAGGAACAAATTGCAAGGTGTTTTACAATCGGAATTGGAGGATTCTTGAGATAATTGAATTTATACCAATAACATATGAAATATAATTTGATGTTCACTCTTAGGCACTTTTTTATTTTCTATTTAGCTCGCTGCCTGACGGCAGCTCGCAAAGGGTTTTTAGGGCAGAAACAGATTGATTTTGAACTAAAATCAATTTGTTTCTGCCCTAAATCCCCCTCTCTTTCGCGCCACAGGCGCGAAAGAAAAAAAGTGTACAGGAATGAAAATTTAATGAGATACTTACTATACATATGGGTGTTTCTTAGTTGCGTTTCAAAGATTTATAGTCAAGAAACAATTAGCAGCAAAATTATAGATGAAAATGGAAATGGAATTCCCTTTGCAACAATTGGCATAATTGAAAAAAACTTTGGAATTGTAACGTTTGAAGATGGTAGTTTCAACTTAGTCCACAAGCAGGAATATGTAGGTGACACCTTAGTCATATCTTCTCTGGGATTCAAACAAGAGAAAATATCTTATGATGATTTTTTAAGTAAAAAACCAGAATCCATTCTTCTTAAAGAGACAGCTACGCTCTTAAATGAAATTGTTGTTTTACCCGAGAAGCTATTCTTTTATGAAATGGGTTTCAAAAGGAAAAAATCCCCTAATCATCTAGGTATAAGCAGTCCTCTAAAAGGCGCAACAGTAGCAATACTTATTGAAAATATTTCCGAACCTGTTTTAATAGATGAGATAGCAATTGTCATCAGGAAACTAAATATGGATTCCGTACAACTAAGGTGTAGAATTTTTGATGTAAATCGGGAGACTGGATTACCTGGCAGCGATCTGATTGATGAAAATTTAATCAAAGTAAGCACTCAAAAAGAACAAGAATTAGTATTCAAACCAAAAAAAGATATTTGGATTGACCATGCGTTTTTTGTTGGCTTTGAATGGGTTATGACCAAAGAACAATTTGCAGAACTTCAACAAGCGAAAGAAGCCTTCAATACAGATTTTATTGATGAAATAATTGCACAGCATCTAGGATACAAAGCCAATGTCAATGAGAACAAACGTGTACAATTTAGAGATGAACAGGGCAAACTCATCAAGAAAGTAAATCTGACAAATGAACAAACTGATATTTTAAATGAGAAAGATGCAGCCAGTCCCAAATTGCAGTTTAAGATAAAAATGAAAGGAACTCGCACTTATACGGGTTCACCAATAACAGGGAAATGGTCAAAGAACAGCCATGAAGCATTGGTATCTGTAAGAGTGGGTTCAAATACAAAAAAGCAGAAATCTGATTCAAAAAAGAAAAATAAAATTTCCTTTGGAGACAGGGAGATAGTAGTAGCAGAATTGGAGGATTTCCTTACTGAAGGAATGGAAGAAGAGTCAATCCAAGGATTGTCAATGGTCATTTTTGATCAAAATAAAATACTCTATCATCATCTGCAAGGAAATGCGGATGTTGAGAATGGAATTCCTGTAAATAAGAATACGATTTTCGAGGCTGCTTCTCTCTCTAAACCGCTTTTTGCCTACTTTATTATGAAGTATGTAGATGCAGGAATACTAGATCTAGATCGCCCACTTTTTGAGTATTTGCCCTACGAAGATATTGAGCATGATGAACGATATAAGACCATTACTGCTCGAATGGTCTTGTCGCATACTACTGGATTTCCTAACTGGCGTGACGATTATGATGGGCAATTATTTATTTCCTTTGAACCAGGCACTGATTATCAATACTCAGGAGAAGGATTTCAATACTTAGCAAAAGTCTTGGCACATTTACTAGAGACCAATGATATTGGTTTAGAACAAGTCTTTCAAGAAAAAGTGGCTCAACCTCTTGGACTGAAAACGACGAAGTTCTTGCAGGATGAAAAGAATTTCTCTAACAAAGCAGCACCTTACAAAAACGGAGTAAGAGTGGAGAACAGATATTCAAATGATGTTTTTGGCGCGGCTTTTTCTGTTCATTCTGAGGCAAAAGATTTTTCAATTTGGTTAAGAGCACTCTTAAATAACAAAGGACTAACTGAGGATAGCTTTACCGAACTTTTTAAAGATCAATTCCAAATGGAAGAACAAGGAGAAGATTCAGAGGGAGCTTCTGCTTGGACTTTAGGTTTTGGAAAATACCAGCTTGGAGATGCTGTGCTTTATGGACATGGAGGTAATAACTATGGCTACACAAGTGGCTTTTTCATTGACAGAGAGCAAAAAATGGGTGCGGTTCTGTTTACCAATGCCGATCAGGTATCAGAC
>JBCDFY010000379.1:0-5064 GCA_039176995.1 Bacteroidota bacterium | reverse complement strand
GCCTAATCACGTTCATGTTCTATTTGATACCTCTGTCCAAATAGTCGATGATAAAGGGTTTTACTTGAACGAAGTGCCTGAAAACTATATTCAATTGCATCAAATAATGAAATTGATAAAAGGTAGCACCGCCTATTTTGCCAATAAAATACTTGGGAGAAAAGGAAAATTTTGGCAAAAGGATAGCTATGACCATTATGTCAGGAATGAGAAAGAGTTTTGGAATATCGTTAACTATATTCTGCAAAATCCTGTAAAGGCTAAATTAGTAGCACAATGGGAAGACCATCCATTCACGTATTTAGCGGATAAATATTGGCAGGTTTAGTTGCTCATTTTTTCCTGCTAAAAAATATTTTAGTTCAACTTGGCGACTAAAGTCGCCGCTACAATAAAACCATGTCCACAGCACCATCATTCAAAGAAGACCACATATCGCAAATACCAGCATTGCATTTTTTGCAAAACATTGGTTATACCTATCTATCTCCTGAAGAAGCTAAAGAGCTACGAGGAGGTAAATACTCCAATGTCATTTTGCAAGGCGTATTGGAAAAGCAATTGCGAGCTATCAATAGTATTCAATATAAAAACGAAACGTACGATTACAGCGAAAGCAATATCCAATCAGGTATCAAGGCGCTGAAAGATGTGCCATTGCAAGAGGGTTTGATAGCTGCCAATGAAAGCATTTACAACTTACTCACAATGGGTAAAGCATTGGAGCAAACCATTGATGGCGACAAGAAAAGTTATACGCTGCAATATATCAACTGGAAGGAATGGGATAAAAATGTATTTCATGTAACGGAGGAATTCAAAGTACAAAGAGCAGCCAGTCACGAGCATTATATTCCAGATATTGTTTTGTTTGTTAATGGTATTCCATTAGTGGTAATTGAGTGCAAGCGACCAGATATGAAAGAGCCATTACAACAAGCTATTTCCCAGCATTTACGAAATCAAAAAGATGATGGAATTCGATTGTTGTACGCTTACGCTCAAATCTTAATGAGCATTGCTACCAACGCTGCATCGTACGCTACAACGGCAACCGTTGAAAAGTTTTGGGCGCATTGGAGAGAGCAGTTTGCTTTAGATGCTGAAGAGTTGGTTTACAATCAAGCGATAACTGAAGCTAAGAATCGACCATTGGCAGATGAACAGAAAGAAAAGCTCTTTGCAGAACGATATAACTATGTAAAACGGAATTTTGAAAAGGCAGCTTCCAACGAACAGGTAGTTACCGAACAAGATAAATACTTATACAGCATTTGTCAGCCTAAACGATTGTTGGACTTGGCTTTCAATTTTATTGTCTATGATGCTGGCATCAAAAAGGTGGCTCGTTACCAACAGTATTTCGCCATTAAAAAATCAATAGAGCGAGTCAGCGTTTTAGAAAATGGGAAACGTAAAGGTGGTGTGATATGGCATACTCAAGGAAGTGGTAAGTCGCTTACTATGGTCATGTTGGCTCAAGCCATTGCCCTTGATAAGTCAATCAAAAATCCAA
This sequence comes from Bacteroidota bacterium, assembly GCA_039176995.1. GTDB lineage: Bacteria > Bacteroidota > Bacteroidia > Chitinophagales > Saprospiraceae > JAAUTG01. The sequence continues at coordinate 3,548 of JBCDFY010000379.1, read as the reverse complement.
AAATTATTATCGTTACTGACAGAGTTGATTTGGATGACCAGATTTATCATACTTTTAAGAAGTGCCAGTTACCAGTACTGCAAGCCAATACAGGTAAGCACTTGGTTGACTTGCTGAATAGTAAAAGTGATGCAGTTGTTACGACCATTATCAATAAATTTGAAACCGCAGCAAAGCAAGCTAAGAAGCCATTTGAATCACCAAATATATTTGTATTGATTGATGAAGGACACCGTTCACAACATGGTATCTTTAGTATGAATATGGAGAAGTCTTTTCCAAATGGTTGCTTCATCGCTTTTACAGGAACACCCCTCCGAAAGAAAGAAAAAAATACTGCCAATAAGTTTGGTGGAATTATCCAACACTCCTACACCATTCGTCAAGCGGTAGAAGATAAGGCTATTGTTCCCTTGCTTTATGAGGGCAGGCATGCTTTTCAAGAAGTGAATGAACGACCAATTGATTCGTACTTTACAAAAGTATCTGAGCCATTAAACGACTACCAGAAAGCAGATTTAAAAAAGAAGTTTAGTCGTGCCGACCAACTAAATGTTGCCGACCAAAAAGTATATGCAATCGCTTGGGATATTAGTGAGCATTACCGAAGCGCAAGTGAGGGAACAGACTGGAAAGGGCAATTGGTTTGTCAAAGTAAAGTAGCAGCAATCAAATACAAAAAGTACTTGGACGAAATCGGTAAGGTTTCTTCTGAAGTTTTGATTTCACCTCCTGATATGCGTGAAGGGGAAGATAGTGCTTACGATGAGCCAAGTGATGAGGTGAAGCGATTTTGGAAAAGTAGAATGGATGAGTTTGGAGGAAGCACCAAGAAGTATGAAAAGTATTTAATCAACCGATTCAAGTATGATGATGACCCTGAAATAATTATTGTAGTCGATAAATTGTTGACGGGATTTGATGCTCCAAGAAATTCTTTCTTGTATATCACTCGAAGCCTAAGAGAGCATACTCTACTCCAAGCCATTGCAAGAGTGAATCGAGTACATCCAGGAAAGGACTACGGATTTATCATTGATTATTATGGTGTACTCAAGGAGTTGGATGAGGCATTGGAAACGTATGCTGACTTTCAGGATTTTGATGCAGAGGATTTGGAGTTTACCATGATTAATATTTTGGAGGAAATTAAAAAATTGCCACAAGCCCATTCTGAGCTTTGGGATATTTTTAAAACCGTATCCAATAAATATGATGAACCAGCTTATGAGGAAGCACTCAGAGACGAAGCAAAACGGGCTGAGTTTTATGACAAATTGAGCAAATTTGCTCGTTTGTTAAAGCTTGCCTTATCAAGTGCCGAGTGGAATACCAAAACGTCAGAGAAGGAAATTAACCGCTATAAGCACGACCTTGGTTTTTTCTCCAAATTACGGAATTCGGTAAGACAGCGTTTTGCAGATGTAGTAGATTTCAAATCCTACGAAAATCAAATCCAAAAGCTGATTGATAAGCATGTGACTACTCACGAAGTCAGTCCAATAACTGAATTGGTAAATATTTTTGATAAAGACCAGTTTGACCAGGAGGTTGAAAAAATTGTTGGTTCGGCTGCCAAAGCGGATACCATTGCTCACCGCACCGCAAAGCACATCAATGAAAAAATGGAGGGAGACCCTTCCTTTTACAAACGGTTTTCGGAGATGTTGAGAGAGACAATTCGAGCTTATGAAGAAAGGCGAATTACGGAAGCCGAATATTTGTCGAAAGCAAAAGAAATTGAGGACGCTGTTAGAAATCGAACGGGAAGCGATATTCCTGATAGTTTAAAGCAGCGACAAATTGCACAAGCCTTTTACGGAATATCTTTCGAGTCAATTAAAGACAGATTTGAAGATGAAACCGTTGCTCGTTCTATCGCTGCGGACGCTGGTTTAGGAATTGATGATTTGGTTCAAGCAATCGTCTTAGACAATGGACAACCGAGAGTGGACTGGCAAAACAAATCTAACCTGATTGGAAAATTAGAAATCGCCATTGGTGATTTCCTAATGGATAACATTCGAGATAAGCACGATTTGAAACTTTCATTTGGAGATATAGACGAGTTGGTAAAGTCGTGTATTGATGTAGCAAAGTTGAGATACAAATAACTATGAGCAAACAGAAAATTCAATTTGGTTCAAAGGAAATTGTCTTTGAACTGGAATACCAAGAACGGAAGTCTTTGGGCATTACGGTCTATCCTGATAGAAGTGTAGGCGTAAAAGCTCCGTTGGATGCTGCCATTGAAAAGATTCAGGAGAAGGTTCGCAAACGTACGCCTTGGATATTGAAGCAGCAAAGTTATTTTTTGTCCTTCGAGCCGTTGACTCCACCAAGAAAATATGTGAGCGGGGAAAGTCATTTGTACTTGGGGAGGCAGTACCGATTGAAGATTTATAATTCGCCTGAAGAAACGGTAAAGCTAAAGAGAGGCTTTTTGGAGGTTTATACTGAAGATAAATCAAGAGCGAAAAGTTAGTGCGAGCTTGGTATAAAAAGCGAGCAGAGATTAAGTTCCGTGAGATTGCCGAAAGTTGGATAGTACGATTCAAAAAGTATGGAGTTGAGCCTTCAGATTTTGTTATCAAGTGGATGGAGAAGCGTTGGGGTAGTTGTACGCCAAAGTGGAAGATTATCTTGAACGTGGAATTGATGAAAGCTCCGAAAGGTTGTATTGAATATGTGGTGGCACATGAGCTTTGTCATTTGATTCATCATAATCATAGCAATGCTTTTTTTGAATTGCAGACGAAGGAGATGGGGGAATGGAAGAAGTGGAAGGAGTGGCTAGAGAAAAAATTGGCCTGAATAGGCATAGAAGAGGCTCTTACCAATGAAGTAACATGCAATACAATACTTCTTCAAACCAGCCTACCGTAATCTCATTATCAATCATCTATATTGAATTTTGCTAGATGCAAACAAACCCTCTAATCTAATCGGAGTAGTCAGCTAACGACTAAAATCCGCGCATTCCATTTTCTTCTTCAACAGCACGACTAAATACGAAACAATCCGAACCTCAAACTCAATAATTCAGGTATTTTATATTGGTCATGAACAAGATGCACATTGTTCACTGCAACGTCTAATCAAAGCCTACGTACTAATAAATAATTCCTCAAAGAACAAAGAAATGAAACACGATCAAAGCTAGATTTTGAAACGCAAAGCAATCTCCTACCAAGTGAAAGCGCATACAATTCTTTTGGCTTACTCGTGAAAAAAAACAACAAGTTATATGAACAAATTGACTATGGATGGAACTACGCTTAACCATCGTTACATCAACCTGTCTTACCTTGATTTAATGGCAGACGACGATCTCAAAATGAAAAAATTAATGCTGGAAATGTTGCTGAAAGAGATTCCAAGCGAATTGAAGCGAATGAGCCAATTGTATCGGCAGCATAACTGGAGCGATCTGCGAAGAGCAAGCCACAAAATGACAACGACCTTGTCTTTCGTGGGTAACCCAACGCTTTCTAATGCCAATCGCTCTATTGAAAATATTGCTAAAAGAGAAGAAGACTTAGAACAGT
>JBCDFY010000378.1:0-5068 GCA_039176995.1 Bacteroidota bacterium | reverse complement strand
CCTCTACTACCAGACGACTCTCTGGAGGCAATGTGGTGAACAAGTCTTGTATCTCTTTTGGAAACATCACACAAAATAAACATTTTATTGAATCTCAGCTTTTGCTGAATAGTTACTAAAAATTTTCATTTAGCGATATTTTGAGATGCACCCATTAGCTTTATTCAGTAACTTCCCATTACGGTATAATTTATAGAATAAAAATTGTATTTCAAGCCGAATGAACAACAAAATTAGAATAAAAATAACTGTAAATCAATAAGTTACAAACTTAAAACTAAGTATCATGGAAGTAACTAATACAGAGCATCAAGGACTTAGCTTGAAAAAAAGAATCCGAAAAATCAATAAAATTTCTCAACCTTTTCGCGAAAAAGGCTTTTGCCCAACCAAAGATTTCTTGGCGGGTTCGACAGATAAATGGAGTTTGCTATGTTTATATAATCTTGCTTATTTTGGGCAAATGCGCTTCAATGAACTCAAAAATAGCATTGGTGATATTTCTGCGAGAATGCTCTCTTTGACTTTGAAGCGATTGGAAAAAAATAAAATTGTGAATCGAAAAGTCTTTCCAGAATCACCGCCGAGAGTAGAATATAGTTTGACTCCTTTTGGACTTGAATTAGCAAGTCGCCTTTCGGTTCTGACGGATTGGATCATTGAAAACAGCGAACGATTGAAAGAAATATGAAGATCTTGCAAGACAAACCACCTTCATTGTTAGATTGCCTTTGACTGTTAGGTTAATATTATCATTGCAATTGCCAATCTTTGTGTTCTCCGTCCTAAAAAATACTTTGACACAAAAAAACGTTGAAAGGGCTACTCATTTTCTGAACTAAAATAACTCAGACTTGAAAAATTTTTGGATCCTAGCTCTCGCAATCATCTGCTTTTCTTGCAATGGAAATTACATTTATGAGGAAAAAGTAGAAGTCCCCAAAGCAATTTGGCAGAATGAAAATCCAATTGCTTACGAATTCGATGTAGAAGACATAAAAAGTAAGTATAATCTATATTTAGATGTGACGCACAGCGACCAATTTGCCAGCCAGAATTTCTACACGATGATTCACACGACCTACCCATCAGATAGAAAAGTGGATAGCCAAATTAGTATCGAATTAGCAAATAAACTAGGGCAATGGTACGGAAAATGTAAAGGAGGGAAATGTGAGCTAAGAGTAGTTTTGCAGCAAGAAACGCTCTTTAAGGAGCAAGGGCAACATCAAATTGTCTTTGAACAATATACGCGCGAAGCAGCACTTAAAGGAGTAGAAGCGATGGCTTTCTCGGTGGAAAAAGTGAATTAGGGTAGAAGCTATAAGGGTACAAGGTTATATGTAAAATATAACTGAATAAAAGAATATAAATAGCTCAAAACCAAATGATTGCCACTACGAAACGATAGAAGTAGCACGTTTGCTCTTCGTACTCTTAAGCGTTCTTTTATTGCTTGGATAAGGCTTTACGAAATCAACGTACTTCTCAACTTGCTTGATAAATTCAGTAAGCGTGGCATTTTCCACCTGCACCATGAAATCGTAACTCTTCGTGTCTTCAGTGTAAGGGCCAACCTTCAATCGAGCATCTGTCAAGGTAACAATATACTCGAATACGATGGACGTTTTCGGATGTACCAATAGCAATAAATCAAAAGAGCGCGTCGCAAAATCTTCGATGGCTTTGGACTGCGGCACGCCTCTCCAATCTACTTCGCGTCGAGTAAAAAACGGAAATTCGTAGTTTAAATCTTTAGCGCGACTATTGACGTAGGCCAATAATTGTATTTTCTTTCCCGATTTTTCTAACTTTCTTTTATAAGCTAAAATAGAATCTCGGCTGCTTTTAGAAGTTGCATCGAAAAGGATACCAATCCACTGTGCAGATTTCAAATTGGTAGGCTCGCGTTTAATGGGCTTAGGTTGTTTTTGCAATACACGCTTGTTCAGCGATCGCTTTAAAGTGTCTAGTAACATAACTGTTTTCAGTTTTCTCAACAATATGCTACAAACTACAACTTACTAAGGCTCAGGTAGTTTGTATCAGTTTTTGGTCTATAATTTGTAATAGTATGCTTTTTGTAAAAATGAGATTTTCACTTGAAAAGCTCAATTATTTCTTGGAAGAAGCTGTTTTTTGATCAAATTCTCCCATTTTTCTATACTTCCTAATTCTCTCTTCTATTAATTGTTCATTTGTCAACTCCTGTAAATCAGCGATCGTCTTTTTGATGTGTCTGCGCAAGGCCCTTGCCATTACACCAGGTGCGGTATGCGCACCTCCCACAGGTTCTTTCAAGATGCCATCAATCAGCCCAAAATCATACATATGCTCTGCTGTCAATTTCAATTGCTCCGCCGCCTGTTCTTTATAATCCCAACTTCTCCACAAAATGGAAGAACAGGATTCAGGTGAAATGACAGAATACCAAGTATTTTCTAACATGTAGACTCGGTCGCCTAGTCCAATTCCAATCGCACCGCCCGAAGCACCCTCTCCAATCACTATACAAACAATTGGCACAGTCAATTGTGCCATTTCGATCAAATTTTTAGCGATAGCTTCTGCTTGTCCTCTTTCTTCTGCCTCAATGCCTGGAAACGCACCTGGTGTATCAATCAGGCAAAACACTGGATAATTGAACCGCTCTGCCAGCTTCATCAAGCGTAAAGCCTTCCGGTATCCCTCTGGATTAGCCATCCCAAAATTGCGATACTGCCGCATTTTGGTATTCACCCCTTTTTGATGCCCAATCAAAACCACTGTCTGTCCATCCAAATCGCCAATACCCCCAACAATCGCTTTATCATCCGCAAAATAGCGATCTCCATGCAATTCTACAAAACGATTGCACATTTGTTTGATATAATATAAGGTATAAGGTCGCTCTGGATGACGAGAAAGTTGTACTTTCTGCCAACCTGTAAGATCGCTGTATATTTCTTTCCGCGTCTGTCGGATTTTCTGATTCAGTTCACTCATCATCATTGTCACATCCACATTTCCCTTATTTCCTACTTCTTCCAGCTTGTCCAGCTGTTCGTATAGATCCTCTAGCGGTTTCTCAAATTCCAAAAAGACCATAAGTGGTTTGTCTTTTCTACTCTATTCAATAAATATCAGGGCTACTAATATGAAGTGCGAAGCTACTACGAATTCTTAACAGCAAAAACTTTTTTCATTTTTTTTCCATGAACTATTGCGAGAATTCATAAAACGTTATACATTTGCACTCCCTTCGACAGAGAAGCGAGAAAGAAAGTAAAATTACCTTCCAAAAATCACCTAAAGACGTAGCTGGTCCGGTAGTTCAGCTGGTTAGAATACCTGCCTGTCACGCAGGGGGTCGCGGGTTCGAGTCCCGTCCGGACCGCTTTAATAAGTATAATCATTAATCAATGGTACATAACTTATTGAAAGCCAATCTTTTACGAGATTGGCTTTTTTTTGACATTTTGAAGTTTTATAACTAATTGATAATCAATAGTGTATCATAAAATTTCAAATAAGTGTCATTATGTATCATTATGTTTTTTGTACCAATTTGGTACTGGCAGTTTGTTTGTAAGAAAAATGCCTTGCGTATTTTATCATTTTTCAAACAGGCAAACATGGTCAACCATATCAAAGTAAAATATTCATACGTGTTCAATCGCAAAAATGAATTGAATAACGATGGAAAGGCACTGATACAACTTAGAGCATATCAGAACAGTATTTCTCGCTATATTTCCACTGGAATTTACATTAAACCAATGTACTGGAGCAACAAAAAACAGCTTGTAAAATCATCTTATCAAAATCATTCCTACCTAAATAGTCAACTCTCCAGCTTTCGTAATCAGATCGAGCAATTTGAGATGAAAACCGCATTGAATGAAGGGTTTTGTTCCGTTGATCGGCTGCGAGAAGCACTGACGGCTAGAAAAGAGAACGTTAAATCTTTCATTGATTTCTGCCAAAATCACTTGGATTCTAGTACGATGGAGAAATCTTCTAGGACAACTTATCAAAACACCATCAACAAACTGGAAGCCTATAAAAAGAACGCCACTTTTAATTCGATCAACTACAAATTCGTTTTGGGCTTCGATCAATTTTTGAGGAACCAGGGGCTTCATCCAAATACTGTCGAACGGCAGCATAATAGGCTAAAAAGATTCATACTGGAAGCTATCCGCCAAGATAGGTTACAGGCGAATAAAAATCCATATCTCAAGTTTAGAAAGCATTTGCAAAAGAGAGTAGAACCGCAGCGGATTTTTGTAACGATAGAAGAAGTGGAGAGAGTAGAAGCGTTGGCTTTTAGTGCTTCCAATAGGCATTTGGAGCGTGTGAGAGACATCTTCTTGATGCAGTTCTATACAGGGCTTCGTCATTCCGATATATCGAGAATAAACAGCAAAAATCTTCACTATTCAGAGAGTAGGGGATATGTATTAGAGATCAAGAGGGCGCAAAAGACCAAAAAACGCTTGGAGTTGCCGCTAAGAATGCTTTTTAGGACAGAAGAGAGCGACCAAAGCCGACCAGAACGAATTGTAGATAAATACTTAGGAAAAAAGGGTGCAAATCCGTTAAGAGCTTTATTCAAACTCTCCAATCAGTACTACAATCGTCAACTCAAGGAGATCGCCAAACTAGCCAATATAGATAAGAAATTAAGCAGCCACATGGCCAGACGTGGTTTTGCTACCTATATGGGTACAAAAGTGAAAGCGACGATAGTTCAAAAGATACTCCAACACTCCAAATTAGCTGTGGTAAAATATCTTCTTTATTTTCATCTATATAAATATCTTCTTTTTTGAAGAAATTATAATCGCGAATTGCCTTAAAACGTGTATTATTCTTATCAAAAATTACTTGCGTGTATAACGGATACTTTGTTTTACCGTCTTCAATAACGGGACTTAAAGTTTTATTCAAATAATGCTTAATCGAAACTATTTTACCATCAATTATTATTTCCATTCTACTGTATTTAGCTGCTGTTCTATATCCTTATTACTCAACTGAATATAGATCATTGTCATATCTAATTTGGAGTGTTGGAGTATCTTTT
>JBCDFY010000377.1:0-5101 GCA_039176995.1 Bacteroidota bacterium | reverse complement strand
CCCATATCTAAAGGATTTACCCAGTTTTTTCTACGATTAGGGTTCTGCGCCTGCATAATACGACCGTGTGCAAATTCATTAGGAATGAAGATTAATTGATTTTGAAAAGTAGGGAATTGGTGCTTAAACCACTGCACACATTTGCGCTGTAGATTTGCTTCGGGCTGTCCTTTCTGCTTAGACTTAACATGAAGTTCTTTAAACTCTTTTGCCGTGACATGATTTTTCATTAAGCAGCTTTTTCTAGATCAGGAGTGAGAGAAACAATTTTTAGCTGGTTAGGATCATCGTCCTCTACACGATATTTTTGAACCAAGTCCTTAGCCATTTCTATCGCTTCCAAAACCATTTCACCAGTCTGCTTCACAAGTGCCTGATTGAGCGCATCATTAGAAAAAGAAACCTGCTTAGTCGTAATATGAGGCACAATTTTAAACGTCAACTTCGGAATATTGAAATCAAGCTTCACCGTCAGCTCACTAGTCTGCCCCTCCACATCAATAGTCCGCTTTATCGCAGTTACATCCTTAATCTTAGCAGTAACCTGTCCTTTACCCGTTTTCATAGAATATATTTTGAAAATAAAAAAATCACTACTTATCGTGCCATAAAATTTTAGGGAATCTACAGAAAATAAGCTACCTAAATTAGGTACAGAAACGCTTTCATTGACCTTATAGATTTTAGAGTAGAAGGCATTCAAAAACCGTTAAAAATGAATCCATGTTTGAGCCAAAATAAAATCAAAGGCAGCAAATAGAATTTGTATAATCTATCATTTCAGGTCAAAAAGATAATCGTCAAGGCGAGTTTGGATTTATTTAGGCTTTTGAATGCTTTCGGAACGTTAAGAAATCTATACCGTCTTGATTTTTTGTTCCTTTTTCATCATGGAAAAAGGAAGATCGCAAGTAATATCTCACAATCTGAAGTCACAAAATATCTAGTATTCTTCAGCAGATTTCACTCAAACCAAATGCACTTCTCGCTTCACCAAATCCCTCAATACCTTACGCCTACTAGCATGATAACTAGCCATCCGAGCCTTAAAAGTTTTCAAGGTCAAATGATCTACATTACTCAAAGCTAGTTTTAGTTCACACAAGCCCATAAAACTATAATTACGCCACAAATGATTCACGCACTCATCCAAAACACTAGTATCAATATCAGAAGCAACACAAGAACCAATACTTGAAGATATGCGCAACCGCAAATTGCCGTGTCTCTCTGAGCGCAAAGGATGCACCAAACCATTCACCACTACCTTAGCTTGCAATTCTGCCATTTTTCCTACTTTTTCTATTAGGCTTCACAATTCTTCTGCTCTGCACCACCAAACCCACTTTCTCACAAGCTCGCACCGCCAAAACAGTAGTTCTAGCAAAAACCCAAGCTTCTGGTAAATCAGTTTCTTGTAACTCCGTCAATACACCAGCGCGCCACTCATACACACGCTGCACAGGTCTACCAGTTATCCAGTACCACCAATCATCAAAACCCCAACTGTTCAACTTTTTACCAACAGTCAGTAAACCTCCAAACTTAAACTTCTTGACCGCAGTTCTACCATTTGAAGCACCAACATAAAAAGTCATCGGATCATACTGCTCGTCATTACTCAAAACGCCACTTCTTAAACAATACGCTTTCATCCCTGCTTCCATTTTCCCTACTTCCATTATCCGAAATAGATCTCCACTCTGAATTAAGTTACTTACCTGCATTAACTCCGAATGGACTAACATTTTTTGATCACCCATAATCCTTATTTTGAAAACTGTAATCGACTTTTGGGATTGCCGATTGAAAGCCACTTATCCTATTAGGCACAACTCCACGGCAAAGTTGTTTTGCTAGTAGATTATCTTCAAAACAAACTCTGTTGAGCTTGCATCTGCTTTTCAATATCTGCTTTCCGCTTCATGAATCTATTAAACTCTCCATCCGTCATACCTTCGAAGAATTGCTCTAAATGACAAGTGATTTGATACCACCGTTTTTGATCCATACTCATATTCATCTCCTTACCTCTACCATACACCTTCAATCTCATTCTATTCTCACGCTTCAATTCAGCTAAAGCCGCTTTTCTCGTCACTGGAAACTGTACTTGCATAATTCTTGATTTTTGAATAAAAAACTAGGACTGATGAAAAAGGCACGAACAAAAAGAAATACAATCAGCCCTAGCCACACTAAAAAAACCTATTAACTAAATCTTAGAGTTTGTTTGGAGCAGAATTGAATTGTAAATCAGTAGTTTACGGTTCTGGCGAAGAAAATAATAGCGACTTTATCGGGATGAGCGAGCGATCCTTTAGGTAAATATTCAGTGAATATTTAAGCGAGAGAACCGCTTCGCGGATGGGTTAGCAGCGATTACTTTCAAAATCAGGTTCGGAAAATACTGGTTTACAGGAAGATAGTGCTCCAAACATGCTCTTACTTCAAACCCTTGTAGCTCCGTCCACGCTCCTATTTTCACGAGTGAAACACCACAGGAAAAAAAGAGAACATTTCTTGAAGTTCATAAAATTGCTGCTTACTCAACAACTTACCACTTACTACCTCAAAACCACCCAACCACTCACTCAACTCATCATGGTTCAAATGACGCCAAGACTTTACCAGCGCTAAACCCAAGCTACCATCACTATTCAAATACATCAAAGCCCTATACTTATACCCACTCTTCATGAAACTTTCAACTTATTAGCTAGATGCGCAGTCATGCTCGTTACCTTTGCACGATTTGAAGAGCTAGCTTTTTTTTTCAAAAATCCCACCAACACATCATCAGTGCTTTTACTGAAAAGATCGAAAAACTTCTCACAGTCACTCCAAGCACTTCTAAAATCTTCCAACTCTTCATCTCGCAGTACTGACCTATCCACTTCAATACCCAAAAACAAACTTTGAGCATTTGTAACCCCGCTTTTCAGTTTGTCCAAATCCAAATACTTCTTACCACGAGCCGCCAGTACCATGCGAGTGACCTTATTGAAATTTTTCAGTAGCTTCAACCTCCTATCATTCCATGCAGCTAAGACTTCTTTGAATAATCCGCTAGCCACAGCAGAGTTATACCAGTTCCGAAAATGAGTAACAACAGCGGCTTCTGAATCATAAGAATTAGTATCTCCATTACGACTTACCTGTTTTTTGAAATGCGCCACCGCGCCCCGAAACTCCCAAGTAGACAACTCTTCCTCATAAGAAGAAAAATATTTTTCAAAATCAACAGCATCAACAGCAATCGAATTTCTCCTTTCTTTACTGTTGTTGTTGCTTTCCTTTACTTTTCTCTTCTTTCCTTTACTTTGCTCTACTTTACTGTGTGTTTTCCGCGTGGAAAACTTGGTTTTCTCGTCATTAACTACATTTTCCGAATCAGAAACTGCTTTTTCCGATGTGGAAACTAGGTTTTCCGTTAGAGCAGAACGAGCATTTTTGCGACGTTTATCGCGCTTTCTACGATCAACTAGCAATTGCAAAGAATCAGTAAGCGAAGGACAGGAAAGTATATTTGAATCATATGAGATTAATTTGAGACGTTGCATATAGGAAAGAAATTCTTGTAAGAAATCAACCTCAATCATAAAATCAGAGGCAAGTAATTCTAATTCTACCTCATCTAGTTCTAGTCGGAAATAATCAGAATCTGCAAGTACTTCTTGCAGCATACACCATATACCATAACCTTTCGCACCATACTTGCCACGCATAGCTAGTATTTTACGCTGATTCCTCATATTCGCGTCATGTGAAAAATAGTCTGCATTATGTTTTGTTGGTCGTGCCATTTAAGCAACATTTTGTATTGTAGTAATAGGTTTCATTTCAACTATAAGTGCCTCATGATCGAAAATTTCATCACTAACCAATTCAGAGTTGTCCTCCAACATATCCGATTCAGCAGCCATCAAAACCAATCCGCGATGCAACGCTTCACGCATTACAGAACTGCGATCACGCCAGTTATCACGTTTACCAATAAGAGAGAAAATAACATCATTCATGCTCTCCAAAATCCTTAAATCTACCTTGATGGGAAATTTCTTTCTTGCCATTTTCAAACTTTTGTATTAATTTTGTCGCACAAATATACCGTTTAAACAATATATTGCAAATAATATACAAAAAAAATGCAAATTATGGACAAAACCGCAGTTAAGTTCAAGTCTCTTAGAGAGCTAACAAAGCATCTCCGAGAGAAAGGAATTAAGACAAAAGACATCTGTGAGCGAATAGATGTGAAGTACACGAAGTACAATAATCTCATGAGACAAGACGGCAAGGCAAACAAGATCGTCGAGCAGGAAGTTATGAGCAAAGTAATTAATGAGTTTAAAGAATTCATTACAGATCAGGACTACATCGAAGTAGTGGAAGAAACAAACAGTGAAGTAGTGCAATTGAGAAAAGAAAACGAAATGTTGAAAAACAGAATCGTTGAAATGAGCAAAGTATTAGTACAGTTAGTAGGAGGAGAAGGAATGAAAAAAATTGATGAGAAGTTAACTACAATACTAAAGTTCTGGGGGGGGATGAAGCAAGCAGCATAGCGTAAAACAACTAACTATAAAGCAATTCGGTATGAAAAAGTTATCAGCACTAAAACAGCTACAAGACGTAAAATTTCTAAATCAGCTAGACACAGAAACGCTACTAAAAGTAGCAGCATTCTTAAGTAGTGAAATCAGAAAGCACAAGTCAAGTAGTAGAATTTCATCAAAAGCAGCGTGACGTATCGAATTAGTTTTATCCCCCCCTACTTTCGTAGCGGCTGGGGTGTTTGATTGGAGAAAAAAAAGTGGAGCCTACGGGATTCGAACCCGTGACCTCTTGACTGCCAGTCAAACGCTCTAGCCAACTGAGCTAAGGCCCCTTTCTATGGGTCGCGCAAATGTACAATGCTTATCGTTAATTTCAAAACTGAATTAGACAGATCGCATGGCAATCGCTAAAAACTAGACTTTGTAGATTCGCTTAATTGTTGATCTGTCTATTGCACAGATTCCCTTGATTTTACTTTAAGTTTTTTTATGGACGGAAACACAAATTTCGACTTATTTTCCCTAAAAAAATAAGTCGAAAT
>JBCDFY010000376.1:0-5154 GCA_039176995.1 Bacteroidota bacterium | reverse complement strand
CGAATGATGTGCCCATAAGTTCCATCTAAGATTTCTCTTTTAGCGATTCTTTATAAGTGAGGAGTCGTATTTTTTTAGCATAGATTCCGCAACCTATATCTTTTCCAACAATGAAAAAATACCAATCCTACCGCCTGAAAGAACGCAAACTAAGCCTACGCGACAAATACGAAATAGAAAACGAAGAAGGCGAGATTATCTATGAAATACGAGGCAAATGGTTGTCTTGGGGTGATAAATTGACGGTAAAGAATCAAGAAGGGGAAGTCGCTTTGGTGATTGATCAACAGCAATTGACTTTTCGTCCAAAATATAGCATTCTGAGAGCTGGCGAAGAAGTGGCAGAAGTAAGCAAAAAGTCAGGTTTCTTTAAGCAAAAACTAGAATTGGAATTTGCGGATGGTACGGAATATGAAGTGAAAGGTAATTTTTTGGATCGAGAATTTGAGTTTAAGAATGGACGAAAAACGGTTGCGGAAGTCTCCAAAAAATGGCTGACCTTGAGGGACACTTATGGTGTTCGGATCGCGGAGGGCGAAGATGCAGCAATAATTTTGGCGGCGGTGGTGATTATTGATTTGATGTTGCAGGAGGAGGAAGGGGAGGAGTGAGTGACCACTCCTAACTAACTCGCCAAAAACTCCCCCGCCAAAGCCTTCCCATTCACTTTTTTAGTGCGCGGATTGTTGTTGGACAATTGCTCATTGATGACCATGCTTTCGCGATATTCTCTGGCTTCGGCTTCTACGATGAATTCGATTGTACCGTGATTGTCTTGCACCACTTTCTCGATTTCTTCTAGTGAAACTTTGAAATATTCCTTTCTGCGATTGATGTGATTCAAGCGATATTTATCGAAGTGTGCATGGAGTTTGTTTTCCAGTTCTGGGGCATTTTCAGAATAGATCATGGCATGCACATCGAAGCCAAAAGGAACGGAAGAATTTCCTAATTCCGTTACTCTATCCATTGGTTCTAATCGTCTGGTCATTCCAATTTTATAGACATTTTCACCAAAAGAGCCAATATTGGAAATGACATAAATGTAGCCCGATTGGGTTTGCTGAGTCATGGAAATGGCACGCTGACTTTTTTCTTCTGCCAGCTTCAGTTTTTGTTCCAATTCTTGTAGTCTATTTTCATAAAATGCTTGTTCTTCTGTACTCGCGCTTTCCATTTGCTCCCTCGCGGCTTTTAGCGCATTTTTAAGCATTCTTTTCTCTTTGGTCGCTTCGCGTTTAGCTCTTTCATATTCTTTAATCGCTTTTTCTTCATCTCGAATTTTGGCTCGAATTTCGCGCTGAATTTCTTGCTCTTCGTGCGCTTTGAGTTCATATTCGTATGCCAATCGCAACTCTAATAATTTCAACTCTACAAACTCGCCCGCAATTTTCAACTCTTTCTTCTCATTCAAACGTGTAATGATCTCTGCCGATTTCAGAATTTTCTCCTCCATCTTTTTCTCATTGTTCCATTTCACATCTTTGATGAAGTTATCGCACTCAGCATTAAAGGCTCGAAGCATCAATTTCTTTTGTCGCTTCACCATTGCTCTTCCACTTGCCGCATTACCATTCACCAACCAACTTTCGCCACCGATGGCTGCTTTGTCTTGACGAATCAGCTCTCGTTGCTTATCTCTATTTTCTTTAATTTTCAGTTTGTAAATAGCGGAAGTTTCAAAGTGAAATTGTGGTTCATAGACACCAAATTCAGTGATGTCTAGTTCTGTTTTTAGCAGATTTACTTCGTGCATCAGCTTGGCGTAGTTCTTCTTCGCATCTGCGTGTTTGCTGCGTAATGCACCTTCCGATTGCTTGAGTTCTGCGAGCGTTTTTCTAGCGTTGGCTTCTTCTGATTCGACTTGCTTGCGTCGGTTTTTGACTTCTTTATCTACATCTACAATGCCTTCGTATTTCAAGTTCAATTGCTTGATTTTTCGCTTCAATTTTCTATTGCGTAGGAAAAATAAGATACTTATAAGTAGCAATCCAGCTAAAAGAGAAATGCCAAGCCATGGAGACAAAAAGGAATCGCTAGAAGAGGCTGTGGGAGTAACAGTTTGTTGCTCTGTTGGAATATCTGTGAGTACCGCTTTTTCTTCTTCGGTTGCCTCTCCATCAATGTTAGTTTCCTCTTGAAATATATCCTCTTGCTCAAACTCTGCTACACCACTTTCTTCCTCTAGGACATAACTATCTGTAAATTCTTCTTCTACAGATTCCGTCACTTCCTCTACTTCGAGCAAATGTTTTTTGATCCAACCGATTTCTCCTTCAAATTCCACTTGGCAGTAGAAGCGACTACAATTGCCAATGTAGATGACTTGAGTGGATTCATCTAGGCGTCTGAGGGTAGCGGATTCAAAGTCGTCTTCTGATTTGAAGCTCGTTTCTCTTGTAATCGTAGCGTACTGTACCTGTGCGATAAATGGATAGCTGAGCAATAGTAGCATTGCCGTTGCCAATGATTTTAAAATGTTCATATTGCGATGGATTAGACGAATAATAATTAGGTTTCGCAATAGTAAGAGTGTATGACTATGGACAATTTGTCGAAACGAATGGAGCTGGTCAATTGAGGTAGTTTGTTGACATTGAGTTTGTTAGTCGATATTTACAGGTGTGAATAGAAGGAGTGTGAGTTCTTCTATTTTGTGCAGTAAGCTGGCTGTATGTACTTAAAAAATAGTTTGTGTTATAGTGTAATATGATCTAACTTATAGTCCTGCGAATTGATTTTTGATAAAACTGATTTACTCGTTTGGAAACGAGTAAATATAGGTTTGAAGTTAGGAAACTTCAAACATCAGTTATTAATTTTCAACTTGCTATCCTAGAGGTTAGTCATCATTTATTTCCGAATTAAAATAATAGATTTTTTAGTGAAATCACTACCGTTTCCTTTCACGCTGACATTATCCACACGAGGACCTTTGAAAGCAGAATTGGCAATTTTCAACAAGCGATCGTATTCCTTAGAAGAAATAGGAACAGCCGCCATTTTCTTACCTCCAACAATAATGGTGTAAAAGTCTTCTTCACTTGCACCTACGCCTCCTTCTACAGCCACAAAGTATTGATTGCTGCTACTACGCAATGTAGTATAGAGTTTTTGACCATCTCTATCGCGAATCAATAATTTTCGATTGGTCAGCAAGTCTAAGTCCTCTTGGGTGAAAGAATTACGGTTGTAATAATCATTGGTTTTGGTGTTAAATACTTCATTGCTTTGGCGCAAATGGACGCTCGTTTCTCCAGGAATAAAGATCAAATAGGAAAACGTTTGCCCATCTTTAGGATTATCTTTTTTGCGGTCTTCTTTAGAACGTTCTTTCTTGTTTTCTTTTTCTTTTTTCTTGTTCTCTTTTGGCGTTTCCTCTTCTTTTGGTGGAGTAGGAGTGGTTGTCGGTTCTTCAATTACTTCGCTTTCCTCACTGGCAGGTGGTGTCTCTATTTCAGGGAGTTGTGGTGGACCATCTACGGTTCTCGCTGGTGGACGAGAAGAGCGACTGGTTTCTGGCGTAGTGAAGATAGGAGGTTCGCCCGCTGTGGTAGAAGGGGTATCGCGCGAAACAGAGGTCAGTGATTCGTCTTCTTCTCTTGAATCAAGCGAGGAAGTCACTTCCGTTGCGGGAGGAGCTACTGTGGGACTGCTAGGAACTTCCTCCTCTGCAAATGAACCTTCTACTTCTTCCAAATTGGCAATAGCTTCATCGGAGGATTCCTCTGTTCCACCAACGTACTTTATCATGATTAAATCATAATCAAATAGACCTGCACTTTCTAGATTCCTATTTTCTTTTGTGACTCTTTTGTCATTTGCGAACAACTGCCACTCTGCATTTGAGCCTGCGTTTGGGAAGTCAGAAGTTTCTAAATTGAAATGGCTAATTAACTTATTTTTCAGCTTAGAAATGCTAATTTTAGTAGGTGTTTCAATGAGTTCATCTATACTCTTGTTTTCATCTACAAATCGCAGCGTGATACCGAATTCTCCGTCGGATAGGTCAAAGATATTTTGTTGGTAATTCACTTCTTCTGGAACGGCATCAAAATAGGATTCATTACTTGGGATATTCAAGTCTTGAAGGAGCGTATCGTTATCACTATCGTACAAAACATCTTCTGGATGACTGTTAACAATAGTAGGTCTAGCACTGTCTTCTTGTTCTATAATTGCAGTAGATGGTTGTTGAGTTACTTCATCTTTGCTAAAAAAAATATAGGCTACACTAATAATTAACAGTAAAGAAAGTGCCGCTATGGCGATTTGTGCATAGAAAAATGGCTTCTTTTTTCTTTCCGATTCTTGATACTGAATAACTTGCAGGAGTTGCAAAACGGATAAGGTAATCTTGTTGCGCTCCAAGAGCATGCTTTCTCTGCTCAAGTTACCTTCTACATTATCCCTAATTAATTGATTGTACTGTTCGTGGATGAGATAGATGCTATAATTGAAAGAATCTTTTCCAATTTCATCCACGAGCTCACTAGTTGTTGTGATGGCTTCTGATAAATCCCCGTTTACCAATAAATCCCGTATTCCACTAATTCTTGCTTCTAAGTTCATGGTATTGTAAAATAGCTCTGTATTAAGTTTCAAATCATATATACGCGAAACTAAGCTAAAGGATACCAATAGTTTACGAATGATAAATAATTGTCGGCTGTTTTGCTGAAAACCTTTCCTTTCATCATGGAAAATGGGACTTTTAACATCTCTATTTGTACAAGCACATCACTTTTACTCAAATTTGAGGTAGAATTTTTTCAGTAGGGTACACAAATTGAAATAGTAAGACTTCGTTTCCAATAACTCGCAGAAAGTCTTTTGTCAAAGGTGAAAAGACTTTCTGCGAGAGAGTTTTATGGGCGAAAAGCATCAAAATTTGTCAAATTTTGGTGCTTTTCGCCCTCAAAAACCTCTCTGAGCATTCAAAAAATCCTCCTTTAAAGATTTTTTGAATGCGACTTCACGGATTCCCCAAAATGTGTGCCCTTCTAAAAGACTTTGAAATTATTTGGACTGCTGACTACCTCTGTATTTTATAAAATTGAGCGGTTTTTGACGCGGCATACTTTTTGGTTGTTTCTGGTGCTTTTTGCATTTTTTAGTTATCTCGTTCCGATGACGGTTGCTCGACAAGGTTGG
>JBCDFY010000375.1:0-5170 GCA_039176995.1 Bacteroidota bacterium | reverse complement strand
TTCGCTTGAATGTTCTGCCACCCATCCACTAGCGTGGTTCGCTCACTTAAAAGTCCACTGGACTTTTACCCTACGGGATCGTTCGTTCACCCTTTGGGATCGCTCATTCATGCTAGCGGGTCTCTCCATTGAAAAGATACTTAATCTTTTCTGCAAGCACCATTGCGAGAATATCACCTCCTCGCCTTGGTAACTAAGGCTATCAGGCTGCGGACTTCTTCGTTCAGAAACAAAATATGCGCCTCTAAATTGTCTACTTCTTAACCTGATGAAGTATAGAGCAGAGCAGTCAGATCGCTTGACTATCAGAAAAGCTCAACCCAATAGAAAGCATTGATTGTCGATGTACTTTTCTCGCTTCTGACCGTCCTGAAAGGATGGTCTAATCTCTGACTTCTTAAAATGTCCACTGGCAAGCCAAAATATCTAAATGGATAACTTCTTGGCATTGATTTCGTTCAATCGTTTGTTCAATGAGTGGTTCAATCTCTTCAATCAGCATTTTTTATAGCGATTTGTCAAAGTAATTTTGAACTGGCGAAAGGTGACAAAAGCATTGAAAGGTAGTGAAAAGGTGGAAGTGATTGCTGCTCGAAAGTTCAAGCCAAAACCTATAACTTTGAAAAGTTCAAGATTAGCGTAACATGAAAAGGGTGCATCTCAAAATGTCGTTTTGTTGATTAAAAAGCAAATTTTTGTTTGTATTTCATGCAGTCGCATCCGAAAATCTACGAAGGAGGATGGTTTAGAGCATGTTTGGAGTACTGTCTTCCTGTAAACAGGGGGCAAGGACTTTTTAAGCTTAAGATTCTACCTAGACTATTCATCTTTCACTAAATTGTGGCAAGAATTATTCTAAAAACGTTGGTAGTCAGGTAGATATGCGTATTTTTTGTGTCACTTTTTTTGCTTTTTCGTTCAGTTTTCTGCTAGCTCAAAGCGGAAAGAAAATACTATTGCCAGAAGTGGACTCCATCCAAATCTACTCGCTAGGGAATCGAGCCTATGCCCTACGCGCTTCCCATCCTGATAGTGCCTTTCTGCTTGCCAATCAGGCATTAGTCCTTGCCGAAAAATTTGAAAATATTCCTAGTCAAGTGAGTTTATGGCGTATCAAAGGATTAATAAACTATGGTTTAGGCGAGTTTGAAGCAGCTTTAGAAAATTATGATAAATCTTTAAGGCTTGCAAAAAAAGGAAATTTTATGGTAGGGCGGGTGCTGAATTCTATTGGAAACACCTATTACCAAATGGAAGATTATGCCTCCGCCATAAACACCTTTGAAGCCTCTTTGACCTATGCAATAGAACAAGGGGATACTATACCACAAATAGATGCTCTTATCAATATGGGGAGTGCATATAGTATGAGTGGTAAATCGGATAAAGCCATTCAGTACTATGAACAAAGTCTAGCCTTGCAAAGAGCAGCAAATAACCCAACCAACGAACTGGTGACTATGGCCAATATTGGTAGACAATATATTCGGTCTAATCAATTGGAGCGTGGAGTTAATTATTTAAAAGATGGAATAAAAATCGCAGAAGAAAGAAAGGATTCTGTCATGATAGCCAACTTTTACCGCTACATAGCAAATGGATATAAGGATAATGGAAATCTTGAAAAGAGTTTAGAAACTGCTCAAAAAGTGCTGAGTATTAGAGAAGCAATTGGGGATAAAAAAGGCGTAGCAAATATACTAAATGCTATTGCTCTTATTTTTCAAGATAATAATGATCTCGACGAGGCCTTGACTTACTTTGAGCAGGCACTCCAAATTGCTGAAGAGAGTAAAGACCGAAAACAACAAGCATTATTATTGAGTACAATTGGCTCTAATTATGCACTAAGAAATAAATGTGATACGGCTTTAATGTATTTTAGGTCTTCGCTGTCCTTGCTCAAAGATCAACAATTCAATACTTCTATGGCTTTACCCTTGAGTCGAATAGGAGCCTGCTTAGAACAAACAGATCAATTGGATTCTGCTATTATCTATCTAACTCAAGCC
Organism: Bacteroidota bacterium; assembly: GCA_039176995.1. Taxonomy (GTDB): domain Bacteria; phylum Bacteroidota; class Bacteroidia; order Chitinophagales; family Saprospiraceae; genus JAAUTG01. The sequence continues at coordinate 3,158 of JBCDFY010000375.1, read as the reverse complement.
TATGATCTAGTAAAAGACATAGAAAAGGGGCAAATAGAGACAAGAATATTAATCACGTTAGGAAAAGTGAATAGAAAATTGAAGCAGCCCAAGCAAGCACTTCAAAATTTTAGACAAGCACTGTCCATAGCAGAATCTAGAGGTCTTCGACAGGATCAAGCTGAGTTAAACTTCCAATTATCCCAAACATTAGCGGAACAGGGACAATATCAAACTGCGTTCAACTATATACAGCAATATCAAATCTTAAAGGATTCGCTATTCAATGAAGAAAATACTAAGCAACTAGCACGATTAGAAGCTACTTATGAATTTGAGCAAGAGAAACAAGCATTGGAATATCAAAACGAGCAAGAAAAACAGGTATTAGACGTTCAAATTCGGAAACAACGAACCCTACAAATCATTACTGCTGTTGCACTCGCACTTAGTCTATTGATCTTTTTTCTAGTCTATCGCCTTCAAAGAATTAAGCGAAGAAATGCAGTAGAACAAGAACAATACAAAGCTGCAATTCAAGGAAAACAACTGCAATTAGAACAGCAAGAAAGAGTACGTTTAGAAGAAATGGACGAATTTAAGTCGCGTTTCTTTACTAATATTTCTCACGAATTCCGTACGCCGCTGACCATCATCAACGGTATGGCAAGTCAAGTTCAAAGCAAACCTGAACAATGGTTGGATCGAGGCACACAAATGATTAGACAAAATGCCCAAAATCTATTGCAACTAGTCAATCAAATCCTTGACCTGAGAAAACTAGAAAGCAGCCAACTTAGCCTTGATTTGATACAAGGGGATATTTTGGCTTATCTGAGATATATTGCCGCTACTCATGCTTCCCTTGCAGAAAGTAAAGGGGTACATTTAAAAGTTGAGGTAAAAGAGGAATCACTAGCCATGGATTTTGATCCTGATAAACTGATGAAAATTATCTCTAACCTGCTTTCGAATGCGATTAAGTTCACAGATACGAATGATAGGGTGACTTTGTCTGCTTCCTCTAAACAGCAACAACTCAAAATCGAAATACGAGATACAGGCATAGGTATTCCAAAAGACCAACTCACCCACATTTTCGATCGCTACTTTCAAGTAGAACATTCCAATAATCACAATCCACAAGGAAGTGGTATTGGTTTGGCACTCACTCAAGAGTTGGTCAAATTATTAGATGGGGAAATAAGTGTGGAGAGCGAAGTGCATAAAGGAACTTGTTTTACCATTCTATTCCCAATCAGGCAAAATGCACCCCTAGCAGAAGTACTCTTTAAGTCCTCGACTCCTACAAAAGAAAAGCACCACTCGCTCAATAGTAGGATGAGCGATGACAAAAAAGAAGAATTACCGAGCTTGCTAATTGTTGAGGACAATAAAGACATGATGGAGTTCTTGCTCGCTAGCTTAGATGAACACTACCAAATAGAAACCGCTTTTGACGGGGCAGTAGGCATTGAAAAAGCCATCGAACAAGTGCCTGACATCATTATAAGCGATGTGATGATGCCAAAGAAAAATGGCTTGGAACTTTGCGATACTTTAAAAAGAGATGAGCGTACCAGCCATATCCCTATCGTATTGCTAACTGCTAAAGCAGATATAGAGTCTCGATTAAGCGGCTTAGAAAAAGGAGCAGATGTTTATTTGGCGAAACCCTTCGAAGAAAGAGAACTACTCCTCCGCTTGGAAAAATTATTAGAACTTCGCAAAACACTACAAGCGCGCTATGGCACTTTGGAAGAAACTAATCTGGAAGAAGTAGCTCAAGAAGAAAATCTAGAAAATGCGTTCATTCTAAAAATAAGAACTTTGATACAAGAACACCTCAATGAAGTTGATTTTGGTGTGATACAACTCTGTCAAAGCCTCGGTATGAGCCGTAGTCAAGTTTTCCGAAAACTAAAAGCATTGACTGGCAAGTCTCCCACCCTTTATATTAGAACTGTTAGGTTGCAAACTGCTCGACATTTGCTCAAAACAACGGATTTGAATGTATCTCAAGTCGCTTACGATGTAGGCTTTTCATCACCTAACTATTTTTCTACTGTTTTTACCGAAGAGTTTGGAATAAAACCAAGTTCTATCTGATAATCAATGACTTACAAAAAAAGCTATCCAAATTTATTTTCCGATGCAACCTCATCGAAGGAATTTGAACGCTGAGTGAAGGTCTTTTTACGCTAATGCGCTCACCTTTGTATTGTCCTTTTAAGATAGATACATGATCACTTTTTAAATCCTTTTGGAGGCAGTAGAAAACAAAGCTTTTCTATTCTTCCTAACAAACAATTTACGGAGGATTAACAAAGACTTCAAGCGCATTTTCTAGCGAACTCAATCGTCGTTAGATAAAAACTTATTTCTATGAAACACACGCATTATTTTTCGTTTGCTAATACAGCTTACAAATGTTTTAGCACACTAGGCATAAAAACCATTTGCCTTCTATCTGTCATCACATTCAGCTATAATCTTTCCGCACAAGAAACCACATGGAATGGCTCTCTAGACTCAGATTGGGGAAGCTCTAGTAATTGGAGCAATGGAGTACCAGATGCAGATGACTTTGCCATTATTGTAAGTAGCAATAATGATCCGATCATTGAAAATGATAATATTGTAAACCTTAGCCATCTTCGCATAGAAGAAGGAGCTACTTTGACAATTGGTGAAAACGAAGTCGTAAACATTAAAAGATTTGATGATTATAATATTAATTCAAGAATATCAAATATTGGAATCCGTCCTACTGCGACTTTAATTAATTATGGGCAGATCAATATCGAAGGAAATCCTGATCATGAAACAGAATATGGTATCTGGAATAATGGAGGAACAATCATCAATAATAAACCATCAGGTAATCTGCCTAATTCTGGAGTTATTGATATAGTAGGACGAAGTGTATTGGATAATGCCATTGAAAATGTAGGTACATTCACAAACGAAGGAATCATAATGCTTAAAGGTTATAGTCAAACTGGAATTGAGCTTACTGAAGAAGCAGTATTTAGCAACAGTGTCAACTCAATTAGTATTCAAGGAGGATGGTTTGGAATACTAACGAATGACGATGCTTCATTCTTGAATGATGGAGAAATCACGATAAAAAATACAATATTTAATGGAATCAGAAATTTAGGCCAATCGAATTTTAC
>JBCDFY010000374.1:0-5262 GCA_039176995.1 Bacteroidota bacterium | reverse complement strand
CTCGATGAAAGTTGAGTGGGGATCGAGTCCTCTGCATTCCGCAAAAGGTTCTTTTTCTATCAAAAAATAAGGAGACATAGCTCAAAAGGAAGAGCATAGGTTTGAAGCACCAAAGCGAAGGGTTCGATTCCCATGTTGCCACTACTTTGAATATCGAATAACGAACAAGGAATTTTGAATTACGAAGTGAAAGGACACGTCTTAATTAGCAAACTTCATTATTCCTTGTTCAAGATTCATCATTCGATATTCAAAACTATCCTGTAGTGTAAACGGTGAGCATACGACTCTTTGAAAGTCGTGGTCTTGGTTCAAATCCAAGCGGGATTGCTATATTTTTTTAGTCGTAAAATCAAAAAACTGATTGCTCCAAGAACTTTCGAGTTAGCGCAATAGGTTAGCGCACTTGCCTGATATGCGAGGGGTTGCTGGTTCGAGTCCAGCACTCGGGACGAAGGGAATATCGAACACTGAACATCGAATGGTGAAACATGATATTATTGGAAACCTTCAATATTCGTTATTCCTTGTTCTACATTCATCATTCTCAAACCTTGCGGAATGTCCGAAGCTAGGTCATCGGGGAGGTCTCATAAGCCTCTGCATTTTGCCTCGTGGGTTCGAATCCCACTTCCGCAACTTTGTGTTGTTTTTTCAGTAGAACCAAAAGGCATTATTGAGAATGCAAATATGAATTTAAAACTAGAAAACCTACAATTCTTATGCTAGGCTTACTAATTATCTACTTTTTAGGGAAACGCTTTTATACTCTAGCAGAGGAACACGATAAAAGTGCTTGGGGATTTGCTATTTTAGGAGTGGGTATTTACTACGCGGCCAGTATTGTTGCAGGCATTATCATCGTTATCCTGTACGAACTTTACGGAACGGGTTCAATAGATGATGTCAACGACCGAGTATTGAGTTTGATTTCAATGCCTTTCGGAATTCTAGCTTGGTGGTTGGCCTATTTATACACCAAAAAACGCTTCGAGGCTAAACCAAAAACAGTAACAGATAGCAATCTTTTGGATGACAGTTTTATAGACTAAAAATTGAGTAAGTGCCCCATTTGCTCTTTCTTGGTTTTTAAATAGCCGCTGTTTTCTTTTTGTGGTTTGATGATTAAAGGCAAGCGTTCTGTAATTTTAATTTTACTATCCGCAAAGGCATCTATCTTTTCTGGATTATTGGTCAGTAGTCGAATACTCTTAATGCCTAATTGTTCCAAGATTTCAATTGCAATATCGTATTGTCGTCCGTCAATTTTCAGACCTAAGTGCAGATTAGCCTCAATAGTATCTAAGCCAGTGTCTTGCAGTTGGTAGGCTTTTAGTTTGTTAATAATCCCAATCCCCCTGCCTTCCTGTCGAAGATACAGTAATACACCTTTCTGGGTGGCAATTACTTTTAATGCTTGCTCGAGTTGCTCTCCACAATCACAACGTTTTGAACCAAACAAATCGCCTGTAATACATTCTGAGTGTATCCGCATGGTCACGGGCTGGGTCAAATCTAGTTCAGGATGTACCATTGCGATGTGCGGCATTTGCTCTTCCACTTTTTCGGCATAGGCAAGCATTCTGAAAGTTGCATGAGGTGTAGGAATGAGTGCTTCGCTTTGTAGCTTTAGCGTATCGTTCATTATTTTTGCTGGATTCTGAAACTACTAGATCAATAAATATTCTAACTACTTTTGACGACCTGTAAAAATCAAAGATGTCTAGCAGTATCTTCTATCAAAATTATGCAAAGAGAACAGCTTTACGGTCTTATAGTTGCAGAAATACTAATTCACCACCTTTATTTTTCGAGCTAAAAGAATGGCTAAAATGCTCATAGCAATAGCGATGTAGCCCACATAGTTATAATGCTCTAATTGCCCATTCGCGTCTTCTGTCACGATTAAACCTGCGATGAAAGAAGAGGCGGCAAGAGCAGCTTCGTTAATCGAATTTCTTACACTCATAAAACTCCCTCGATTTTCAGGTTTCACAACAGAAGTCACTAAAGTCAATGCAGGCACGTTTCTACCACTTGCTACAACAAAGAAAGAAGAGGTAGCAATCAAGGCAATCGGTATGGCAACAACAGGAAGGTTGGTGATTGCAAAAATAGAAAATAGCGCTGCAATACTAGAAATGGTAAAAACGCGGGTGTAACCATAACGGTCGGCCAACTTTCCAAAATAAGGCAATAAAAAAACGGTCAATATACCACCACAGAGATAAATGTAGGTAATTTGATATTCCGAAAAACCGATATTGATTTGCATGTAAGGTGCGATAAACGGGATGATCGTAAAATGTCCAAGCATCAAAATGACATTGAAAAGCAAGGCGCGGAGTTGATTGTTGTCTTTCAGAATATTCGCATAGGCTTGAAAAACCCTCGGCTTCTCTGTTGTTTGGTTGATGTGCTTGGTCATGGACGGCATAAAAATCAAAATAGCAACGCAAAAAACAGCAGAAAGCAAGCCCGTCACCAAAAATGGCGTATTCCATTTGAAATGTGCTGCCAAATACAAACCAGCAGGTACACCAACGACGGAAGCCACCGAAAATGCAGTCATAATAATACCCATCGCTCGTCCTCTTCGCACTAGAGGAATTGCATCGCCAACAATGGATAAGACCAATGCACCCAATACGCCACCAAACGCACCTGTGAGCATTCTAGCACTTAAGAAAAAAGTATAACTTTCTGTGAATGAGCAAGCCAATGTTCCAATGGTAAAACCAACATATAGCCAAAACAGTGCTTTTTTTCGATCAAAACGATCAATGAACAAAGCACTCAACAATCCTGAAACAAAAGCCGCTAATGCATAAGAGGTAACAATTAAACTAAATTGCTGCGGATTGATCTCAAAGATATCCATGAACTGTGCACCTAGTGGCATCACGATCATGAAATCTATAATATGCGTAAACTGAACAATGGCGAGCAGTGCGAGCAGAACAAGTTCGTTTTTTTGGAGGCGATCTTCTTTTGAAGACGGATGATTTTTATTCATTCCTAAATAAGGCATAAGACATAGGATTGTTGAATTGCTTGATGGAATAATCCAAACTATTTTTGCCGTCCAACAATCCTATTCCACTTCTCTCTCCTTTCAGTTTTTATTCAATTCGCACTTTTCCTTCGTGTCCTTCTGCGCGAATGACTGCACTATTTTGATTGGCATTTTTTGTCTTCATTTCATATTCTTTTCGATTGTATTTTTCTACTTGCTTAATGACCTCTAAACTTCCTGGAAATTCTACTTTCCCATAGTCCAACTCTGTATAAAAATGATAAGCAATATTATCTGGAATCCTGACCTCCACTTCATAAAAACGTCCATCCAAGTCAATTTTTTTCAAGCCTGCACCAACGGTTCTTATCCTCGTTTCCCCTTCGTGAGCAGATAACTCGAAGGACTCTTTTAGCTCTTCTATGGAGAAATCCGTGAAAGCAACCTTAGCTTTCAATTTTCCAATGCTTTCGATGGTATAGCTGCCCTCGTGGGCGTCCGTGATTTCCAAAGACTCAATGTCTCCAAATAGAAAATCAGTGAATCTAGTATTAGCTATAAATTCCTTACCCGCTTCAATTTCTAGACTGCCTTCGTGAGAAGTAATATCTAAATCACCAATTTTTTTGAATTCGTAGTCCGTAAATTGACTATTCAAATCTACACTCCCGATTACATTTCCTACTTCTATTTGCCCTTCATGTGATTCTGCTCTGAAAGAGGCGATATTTCCAATTCGATAATCCGTAAATCGAGTTTCTAAAACCACATCTTTAGCACTAGCAATTTCAAAATTACCTTCGTGCGAAGTGATGCGAATATCGCTTGCCCCTTCTATCAAGTAGTTGGTAAATCTTCCATTAATCGTAGATTTTTCTTTTATAGATTTAACGTGAATTCGCCCTTCATAAGAACTAGCATCTAAGGAAGAGATTGCGCCCATATCTACTTCTGAAAATCGTGCATTCAGCACTACGTTTTTCGCATTCTCTATCTTGACTTTAGAATCGTGTAACTCGATAGCTGCATCCTCACCGACATGACTGAGTGATGCTCTTCCAAAAGTTATATCCGCTGTCAAGTTACCTCTTAAAACTCCTGCTTTTATATTAGCGCTATGCAATTTAACACTCAAATCATTGACCACCACATCTGGTTCAATGGTGACATCATCAAAAATTGCACTTAGCTTCAAGCCTTTTGTTTCAGGAACATATAGAATGGTCTGCATTTTAAAATTCTTCAAACCTTTCATTTTAGTTCCATCTTTGAATCTGATGGTAATGTTATTATTAACTTGACTCCAGTTCTTAAGTTTAGTGCGATCTAGGCCTAATTCAATCTTTAGTTGATCACCAAATTCAGAGATAGCTAAATCTGATTCCAGTCGATCAAAAAGAGCTTCCGCATTTGCCTTATTAGCTGCCTCTACCCGCATTTCAGAAGTGAATCTGACTTTCCCATCGGTTGATTTCTTTACAGTTAAAGGACCGCGTTCATGATGGAGCGCAACTTTATCTTTTGCATCAAAACTTTTCTCTATCGTTCTAGTATGTGTTTGTGCAACAACAAAATTACAGAGCAAAAAACTAAGCAAGACAAGACTACATCTTGATTTCTCTATCATAATTTTCATAGTGTTTCTTTTTTATCAATTCGTTTTCTAATTGCTCCAATATCCTGATTTTCAACTCATAGTATTTAATCAGGGTATTAATTAAGCGATCATTTTTTCCATACATCGGAATTTGTGCAGCATACTCTTGATATAGATTTTCTAGAATTTCTAATTCCTCGAATAATGCCTGAAACTCTTGCGGATTGAGCTGATCAAACTGAATAGCTTCTTTTTTGGCTTGTATGATTTGTTTGTAGTTATTTTCTTTTTGTTCCAATTCAGGAGAAAGACTGGATAAGCTGTAATGGATCATCTCCTCATTTTGCTGCAATTGCTGCCACATCAAAACGGTACTCACGATGAGTGCTAACAGAGCAATCGAAGCTGCCATTGCCCACCATTGCATCAAAGATCGCTGTTTGGTAGGTTGCACCGTTCCCAATTGTGCCTGAATATTATTCCACAATTGCGTTTCTTCCACTTGCTCCGCATAGTCCAATTCTCCGCGCTTGGCTTGTATATTTTTTTCTAAAGAATCCATATTTTAGCTTTTAGCAGTTAGCTTTTAGCAGTTAGCTTTTAGTAGTTAGCTTTTAGTAGTTAGCTTTTAGTAGTTAGCTTTTAGTAG
>JBCDFY010000373.1:0-5328 GCA_039176995.1 Bacteroidota bacterium | reverse complement strand
GCTTGATTTGCATCCCAATTTTTGGCATATAAGTCAGCTTCAAAGGCGTACCATATTTTTTTATTAAATATCTAAGAGGAATTCCTTGGAACAGTAGATTCCCTTCTTCGATGTCAAAACCTTCTTGAGGAAAGTAGAAGGTTTGATCAATGAGATCGAAATATTTATTTGTCACTGCTTAGTTGAGCATTTATTTAGAGTAGATCAATTTGACGAGCAAATCTAGGGATTCACTCCAAATAAATGTGTTTTTATGCTAAAAATAATGTAGTATTCTTTATCTAACAATTTACTATTGCTGGACTTCGTTTCAAAATTGTGTTCATATGATTAGTATGTATGTTTCAAAATCGGATTAAAAAAGTTATTTGTGCAACTACACTACTTCTTTCTAAGTAAAATGAATAGGAACCTTTAGTATTGCAACAATATTTCAAAAAATCGCAACTCTTAATTAGAGAAAAACCATTGTAAAATGGTTTTTCTCTACAACCACCTTTACTAAGGTACGGCGCTCACTGCAAAGTGGGCGCTTTTTGTTTGTAGCAAGACGGCGTTTCTTTTATCTTTAGCGTTCTATTTTAGACACGGATGAAACAGATTTAACGGATGACTTGTAGGTCGTGTTCTTTTTTACTTTTCGCAGATTTTTTAAGTATGAGGCAATTAATTTTTTTGCAGTTCTTTTTGTTTTTGGTGACACTTGGTTTTGGGCAAAAAGTGGTAAGTGGGAAGATAGTGGAGAAAGATGGAGAACCATTGATTGGAGCGCACATAAACATTACAGGAACAGAGGTAGGAACAATTACAGATTTTGATGGCCTATTTTTGCTAGAAATACCCGAAAAATATGATTCAATTACTATTTCTTACACAGGTTTTTTAACTGTAAGTTTGGGTTTGAAAAAGGATAAACAAACTTTAAATATTATCCTTCAAGAAGATCCTGCATTGATTTGTGATGGTGGAGGAGTAATTACAATTTCTCATTACCAACCTCAGTATTCTCAATACAAAGAATCCCCTGCCGCCGTCTTCCTTTCCCCCTCCCTATTGCAACTCGATGAACAAACCAACATCGCGCCTACGCTGAATCGAGTGCCAGGCGTTTTTATGCATTCAGGCGCATTGAATACCAATCGCATTACCGTTCGAGGTATTGGGAGTCGAAACTTGTTTGGAACGGCGAAAATTCGAGCCTTTTTGGATGGTATTCCATTGACCAATGGTTCGGGTGAAACAACGATTGAGGATATTGATTTGAGTTTGGTGGATAATGTGCAGATTGTGAAAGGTCCAACTTCTAGTGCCTATGGCGCAGGTTTGGGAGGCGTAATTTATTTGAATACTGATAGTCAAAATGAAGGTAATGAATTAAATATCTCGAATACTTTTGGTTCTTACAACTTGCAGCGCAATCTAATTCAATATAAATATGGAAAAGATAATTTCAATTTAAGTATTGGACTAAATCGCACGCATTCAGATGGTTATCGCGAGAATAATGAGTATGATCGTTTGGGTTTCACAGTTTTGAGTAAGTATGAAAAGAAAGATAAAAAACTCACCTTGCTTTTCAATCATATTGATTTGAAAGCTTTTATTCCCAGTTCTTTAAATGAAGATGATTTCCTGAACGAGCCACAAAAAGCAGCTTTTGCTTGGGGACAAGTGAAAGGTTTTGAAGATTATACGCGTACCTTGATTGGGGTTTCTTACCAAACTGATATTGGAAAAAAAATGACGAATACAACAAGTTTATTTAGTTCTCAATATCGTTCCTACGAATCTCGTCCTTTCAATATCTTACGAGAGTATTCCACCTCCTTGGGCGGACGCACGAAATTCAAAATTCCACTTTTCAATTACAACCAGCTAGAATTTGGAGCAGAATTTTTCGATGAAAACTACGACTGGCATACTAACGTAACCAACGACGGCATACTTGGAAATCTACTCAGCGATAATGCAGAACATCGACAATATTTGAATGCTTTCGTGCAGACACGCTGGTATATCAACGATGTGATCGCCTCCGCAGGTTTGAATTTTAATGCTACGGATTACGATTTAGAGGATCGGTTCCCTAATGCTAATGATCTTTCAGGAGACTATTCTTTTGATCCTGTTTTGTCGCCTTTTCTGACTTTGCATTACGAGCCTAATTGGCTAAATGGGAATACCATTTTTGCTATCGCCAGCCATGGTTTCGCTCCTCCAACTTTGGAAGAGACCTTAACACCCGACGGTAATATCAATCCCAACATTCAACCCGAACAAGGCTGGAATTTTGAATTGGGCAGTCGTGGGCAAATTGATTGGTTGACTTACAATTTTTCGCTCTACTCCATGCAAATCAAGGACTTATTGGTCGCCCGACGAACTGCTGCCGATCAATTTATTGGTATCAATGCTGGGAAAACGGTTCATAATGGAATAGAATTAGCGCTGTCTTCCCGTCATAACTTAAGAAATTCATTTAACTTATATCCATTTTTGAACTATAGTTTTTCAGATTTTATTTTTGAGAAATTTATAGATGAGGAAAAAGATTTTTCAGGAAATGAACTCACTGGCACTGCGCCACATATCACCAGTATGGGCATTCGCTTTGATGCAGGCAACCAACAGAATTTCTATGGCAACATCAACTACCAATTTGTAGATGCTATGCCGCTGCGCGATGATAATAGTATTTATTCAGAAGCCTACCATCTGGTCAATTTGAAGTTGGGGTATCGTTTGGATTTAGGCAAAAATTGGCAACTGGATTTTTCTGGCGGTATCAATAATATTTTCAATGAACAATACGCTTCGATGCTGCTGATAAATGCAGGCAGCTTCGGTGGGCGTGCGCCGAGGTATTATTATCCTGGTTTGCCGAGGAATTTTTATGGGGGCGTGAATATGAGATATCGGCTAGAGTAAACTGAATAAATTAATCTCAATTCTTATATTGAGCTTGCTTTTACAACAAACAAAAAACAGTATTATGAAAAAGACCTTTTTCCTTGTATTGATTTCAATACCTGTCTTCCTATTCTCCCAATTTGGTAATGAACGAATCTTAATTGAAACGCTTGGAACAAAATATGATGTAGAGTATGCGGATTTAGATAATGACGGCGACCAAGATGTGATTACAGCGGCGCGTAGAGGATTAGTTTGGTATGAGAATCTGCTAGAGCAAGATCAATTTAGTGAGCAGATACTAATCGATAAGGGCTTTTTTATAGACTTAGCTATTGGTGATCTGGATGGAGATAATGATGAGGATCTAGTAGCTATTTCTTATCAAGATATTTTTACCAAAGGTCGAGATATAAGGGCTAGTATAATATTATACGAAAATATAGGAATCAATGGTTTTAAGCCTCATTTGCTAATAGCAGATGAGTCAGAATATTCTTTTTATCAAGAGTTAAACTTGTTTGACAAAGATAAAGACGGTGACTTAGAAATATTGGTTGGAAAGAAAGATATATCTGCTCCTCGTAGCACTGACACGCTATTGATAATGGATAATCTCGGAAATTTGTCATTTGAAAATCCCGCTCTATTTTATACAGATGAAAGTTTTGAGTATGATTTTAGCATTTACTTCCCTTATGACTATGATAAAATCAACTTACTAGATTTAGATGGGGACAATGCTCTAGATCTTGTTATAGGCGTTGGTAGCTTTTATTCTTCTTACTATGACAGCAAAATAGTAGCATATTTAAGCTCTTTGGATCAATTTATACAAATTCATGAACCTGAATCTCCTAGGGTTGGCTTCTTTAATTTCAGTGGAATGGACTATGATAATGATGGAGATATCGATTTGTCAGTAATAACACAGAGCAATGCTTTCTGGTTAGAGAATGACGGTAGTGGTCTAAATTATGTCGAACACATTCTTATGGACAGTACAAGAATATATCGAAATCTAGGTAGCACTTTATTCTACAATATCATTGAGTCTTCTGATTTCAATCAAGATGGATGGTGATTACGATGTCATCATGACGACCGGAGAGACACGATTTTGTTATGAAAATGATGGTCAAGGTAACTTTCAGCAGCGAGAAATCTTTGACCGTAATGAAGAAGAAGATAGAACATTATCTATACACGCCCTTTGCATGGATGTCAATAGCGACGGGTTTAAAGACTTACTAGTTGGAAAAAACTATTTATTGGAAAATGACGGAAATGCACAATTTCAAAAACACGAGTTTTTTTGGATTTAAGGAAAGCAGCCATTTGTACAAAATAACTGATTTTGATCAAGATCATGATCAAGATCTACTATTAGCAGGCTCGAATACCATCCACTGGATCGAAAATATATCTGGCGTACCTGCTATCAATGGTCAAACCTTCTTAGATCAAAATGAAAATGGGCAATTGGGTTCCTTAGAATTCGGAATAGAAGGAGTTCAAACTACTCTAGAACCAGAAAGTGTTGCTGCTTTCACAGGAAAAGATGGAATCTTTAAATACTATTTATTTGCTGGAGATTATCAGCTTTCTAGTAATGCTCCAGAAGGTTGGCATTTTACTACCGATTCCACTTATAGTATTGAAATCGGAGGACTTGAAAATGAGCCAGTACTATTTGGATTTTTTCCTGATACAGTGATTAACACTATGGACATATCTTTAAAATCTTCAGCAACGCGCTGTGGGTTTGAAGTTCCTTTCTGGCTAGATTATAGTAATGCAGGTACTTTTAAGCAAGAGGGCAATATTGGTTTAGTCTTAGATTCAATGGTTAGTTTACTTAGTGCTGAACCTGAAATAGAATATGCCTCAGGGGATACGCTATTTTGGAACTATGAGTCTCTGACACCAAGATCATCTGATAAAATTAGACTTAGATTGCAAATGCCAGGCGTGGAAGCGATAGGTGACTCTATCCGATTTGAAAGTTTTGCCTGGTCGGCTGATGATCAATTACTTGGTGAGCATCAATACGCTTCCTTGATTCGCTGTGCCTATGACCCGAATGATAAATTGATTGAACCAGCTAGAGGAATTGGTAAAAACTATACGCTTTTCAAGGAATCGCTCAATTATACCATACGCTTCCAAAATACAGGTACAGATACCGCTTTTAACATCATTATTCGAGATACTCTGGATGAAAATTTAGATTGGAATACTTTTGAACCTTTGAGTGCCAGTCATGATTTCGAGCCTCTCCTTCATCCCAAAACAGGATTGGTAGAATTCACTTTGGCTCAATTTGGGTTTCAAGTTGCGATTTATATCTCAAAATATCAGTAGTAATCAAAGAGTGATAATTAGCGTATTTTGGATTGAGAACGGCATCGAGCCGTT
>JBCDFY010000372.1:0-5339 GCA_039176995.1 Bacteroidota bacterium | reverse complement strand
TTTTTGGATAGAATGCCCACCGAAAGATGATTGAGCGAAACATCAGTGACTGTTTGTTTTGAATTAATGATATTACAATCCATTGCTCTTTTGTCGAAAGTAGAGATTGTTACTGCATCATTTTTCTCTTTATTAGATGTCAAATGTACAAGATCAGAAGATGATTCAGTACGGAACAAGATCAACTGTTGATCTCTAATAACAAATGCTTGCGTATGATTCGTATTTTTGTTTTTGATCACTAAAAAATACGTTCCGTCGGGCATTTCTTCCAAGTTCAATTGCTTGGCATATCCATCGTCATTCCAAGCATATTCTGAAAACCAAGCCTTACCATTAATATCCAAAATTTTGATGCCTGTGCGTTGCTTGTTTAGATTTGCTAAGCGCAATTTAATGGTCAGGTCATCTTGCTTTTTGACGCTTATGATCATTTTGGCATCACTTGAATTGGCGTAAGTTAGGTTGATACTTAAGAATAGAACTAAAGCACTCCAAATAATTCTTTGCAATTTCATTTCTTCAAAGTTTAATTTAACAATCGGATGATGCTACAAAGGTGAGTGCAAACTATTCTCCTCTTTCGGACAACACGCCCAAGTTGTCGGATTCTGCGTTCTAATGCTCGGACGGAGATTGTGTAGGTAGGATTAGTATTGTATTTGTGGTGGTTTTTAGCAAAAAAGTGGATTTAGGATAGGAATGTGGATTAGACGGATGTAAAGAATGGTGGACAGATTCTTTTGTAAAGATTGTTAAGGACTTGATAAAAGTTGCCTTTGCACATCAAGCTAAAAAAAATACAGAAGCATTTAGGAGACAAGAAATATACATTTTTATAGCTCCACAAGTGCGACATGTGTTAAATATCAGAAAAAAGTAGCAATAACCAGTATGCCCATCCGTCGCTAGATGGAATCCGTCGCTAACTCATACAACTACGGATTTGAAGAAGTAAATGTTGACCATATTACTCTTCCGATACCAACATTTTTTCACTCCTGTACACTTTTTTTCTTTCGCACCTTTGGCGCGAAAGGGAGGGAGATTTAGTGCAGAAACAGATTGATTTTGATTCAAAATCAATCTGTTTCTGCACTAAAAACCCTTTGCGAGCCGCCGTCAGGCGGCGAGCGAATTAGAAAATAAAAAAGTGTCTAGGAATGAACAACATTTTAGAATTTTTCCTTCACTTACTGCTCCACAATCAACGACCCACGCATCACCATCGCATGACCAGGAAAAGTGCACAAATAACGATATACGCCAGCTTCGCTAGGGGCTTCAAAGTAAATCGTTTCAGCGCTTTCGGGTTGTAAAATACCAGTATGATAAAGCACCAAATCCGTTTCTGGTACATAATTCATTTCCTCTCCTTTCAAGCCTAATTCAAACGACATTTTAGTGACCGTTTCAACTGCGTCGCCTTGTTTAACGATCACTAAATTGTGCAGCATATCGTCGTTATTCTCAAAAGTCAATTTCACTTTAGCACCTGCTTTTACACGCAAAACCTCTTCATCATATTTCAAACCTGGCTTCGTTCCAAGCGTTAATTCTGTATCCAACTCCTCCCCCCAAGATAAGGGTTTACTATTTGGACGCTTTCCTTCTGCTACTTCTTCCACATTCACTACATCTTCTACTGCTTTAGATTTCAGTTCTCCACCTGGCACCGTATTTAATGTGTAATAGCCGTTATCGTGCAGCAGCGTTTCGCCCGAACGAGAACGTACGCCATTCGCAACAATTTGATGAACAAAACCTAAACGCATCCCATGAATGTACAACCTTGCAGACAGACCATCTTCAGCTACTTCCACTTTGTGAATCTTACCTGCTTGTTGATCTACGATTGGACTACCGTATTTACGATGGTAATGATAAGTGAAAGTTGTCATCGCATAGGATTCTGGTTTGGCAGCCGTTTCGATGTTAACAGGTTTAGTAAATTCAATCAAAAATCCATCATTTTTGGCTTTGATGGTTTTCATTTCAAAAGGCGTCCTACCAGTCCAAACCAAACGTTGCAGACCGTACATTTCCTTACCTGTCGAAGACCAACCACGACTGGTCATTCCAACAAACATACCATTGTCGCTTCCCCAAAGCATTCTCAGAATGCCAGAAGAAAAACCTTCTACGAAATTGAAAGCAGCACCTTGATAAACGCCATCAATATTCTCCATCGCCACGCGCATAATTTTACTGTGCCCTTGATCGCCCACAAACATTTGTCCTTCAAAAGGACCAAATTCACCAGCTGTTTCATCAATGACCATGTCTGAAGTGGAAATTCCTAGGATAGTATGTGGAAACCAAACCGCTGGTGGCTTTACAGCAGGTACTTTTTTAGCGTATTCGTAGAGTGTTGTCCCCGTAGAATCAGGAATACTGCTGCGAACTAAAGAGATTGGAGATTTAGGTTCATTAATCCAATTTAAACCTGCTGGATTGCCTGCAAAATCACCTTTTTCTAAATGTGTCATCCGACCCGAACCAACCCAGTCGCCTTGATTTTCAGTATAGAAAACATCGTCTTGATCGTTAACAAAAAGACCTGCTGGCGAACGCAAACCCGTTGCAATCGGCGTCATTTCCCCTTCGGGCGTAATTTGCAACAACCAACCTCGCCATTTGGTCAAACTTTCGCCATAACCAATCCAAGACAGATTGAGCGTTACCATCATATCACCGTTGGACAAGAATTTTGGACCATAGGAATAGTCATGATAATTGCCAGAAAGTGGCCAAGAATAAACAGTTTTATATAAATCTGCTTTGCCATCACCGTTTCGATCTTTCAAACGCGTTAATTCGCCTCTCTGTACAGAATATAAACTTCCATTTTTGAAAGCTAAACCTAATGGTTCGTGCAGACCTCTAGCAAATAAGGAATATTTAGGCTGTTGGCTGTACGGTTTATCAATCAGCCAGATTTCTCCTCTACGGGTGCAGGCAGCCAGTTGGTCATCATCTGTCAAGGCTAGACCACCAACTTCCAAAATCACGTCGTCAGGAATTGGTACATCTACAATTTTGTAGTATTGGGCTTCTTCTTTGGCGAGGTCTCTTTGGGCGAAGAAGGAAAGTGGTAGCAGGAGTAACAGGGAAGTTATTATTTTGTGATTCATCGATTTTATTTTTTGCATTTGAGCTAACAAACTTAATTGGCCTCAATTTATCTTTTTTACCAAATGATATCATATTCAATTGCTCTTGTATCAGCATCCAATTTTAAGAGCAATTCGGCTCGACCTTTTGAATCTCTAATCGTAACTTTATCAGCTAAATTGTCCTTCATTTCTAAGAAATATTCATAATCATTCATAGCATAAGAGCCGTCTTTCAATTTCTGGATCGTTGCACCATCGTCTAGTTTCAACCAGAGCGATTGATTACCCTCCATTTCTATTTTTCTAGTAATTCTGCGTTCTTCTGAAGAAGGGAAAAACTGATTGCTCATGGTCGTTCCATGAATTTCATAGAAAAATATCGGATTGCCCTGTTCATCCAACTCATAGCCCAATGGTTTGAAGTTAGCTTCATTCTCTAGACTATCTGGCCAAGTCGCCTTCTCACTTTCTAGCTTAGCAATGCTAGGTTGCCCATGGAAATCAATGATTGCACCAAGTGGTCTGCTTAATTGTTTGTTTCCTCTAGCGTGCCACATATCCGTCACATCCAAAAAGTCACCACCCCAAACTTGGAGCAAAGTTCCCGTCGCTAAATCGTAGGAATAATTGATTTTTTGAGGCGTTCCAACCGAAATAGCGTGAGTTAATTTTTCATCATTATGCATTAGAAATCCACGTTGTAAGACAGCTTGATCTTCTCGCTCAATGGTAATTGGAGGAGGAGGATTTCCTGCAAAAGCAGAGCTGGGAGCATGAAGCGAATGACTTTGCATATTAGGGCCTTCTACAAAAAGTTTAAAGCCACGCGACCACCAACGCCTTGACTTGTTGTAGATTAAGGTGAAAGGCACTGTTCCTGCAGCTAAGTTGATTGTGTTGATGTTATTATAGCCTAACCTTACGACATCATTGACCGTAAACAAGGTATCCTGATCGACGATAAAAGCAACGTCTGCTTCATTCACATTCATTTTGAATAAATAATCTCCTGAACTGGGAATGGATAATTCACCTTCATAGACCAGGCAAAACTTATCGCGTGTAGAACCAACAGCATAGGAAATACTATCTGTTTGTTCCTCTTTTTTTAGTTTAAGTCGAGATAAATTAGGTAGTCCAGTTTTCTCACTTTCATACTCTTTGACTTGCACATTTTTCAGCACAACTTGCTTATTTTCGTACAGCTTATATCGCAGATTTCTGAATGCTACTGGTCCATGATCACCTTGGATTCTGATAGGTGCTAACGCAACCTCTTTTTCTGAAACTGCACCACGAGTCGGTCCACTCAAACTCACATTTTCATGAATCAGAACTCCATTCAACCAAATCTCCTCAAACCAAGCATCCTTAGTTTTCTGCCCTACTTCATCAAACCTCGGCGCATGAAAAACCATTTTAAGGGACTGCCAAAGTCCAGGTGCTTTTGTAGCATTTACTCTAGGAGCATAACCTTCATAGCCTTTCTCACCTTCGGGCTTATCATCATCCCAGCGTTGATAAATACCGCCCATATCTCCTGATTTTGGAACTTCTTTTCCCCAACTATCCAATAGTTGAACTTCGTAGCGACTTTGCAGGTAAATCCCTGAATTTGAACCTTTTGGCATCATTATTTCCAGCTCCAATTCGATGTCTCCATGCTCGAAAGCGGTGTATAGATCGCTTTTGGCATCTTCTGTAGGTTGGTTCACTAAAACGCCATTTCCTTGGGAAACCTCGATTGTATTCTTCTGTGAACGATCGACAAAAACCTCACCAACAATGCTCCAATTGGCAGTTGGGTCAGCGAATAAATCTAAATTGTTGAATGCTGCTTGTGTAAATGGAAGGTAGGTTAGTTGTTCCTCTTCAACAGGAATTTCTTCTGTCATTTCTGTATCGGGCGTGCATCCGAATAGCAGCAAGAGTAGACCAATAACTCTATGGAGTGGAAGTTTCATATGTTTAACTTTAATACAGTGTAAACTAAGTTTCCAGTCTTGAATTGTGGTGAAATTAAAATAGGTATCGGATACTTCCAAATAATGAAGTGCCCAATACCTATTCCTTGACAAAGTTGTAACTAAATGTGTCGCTTACAGAAAAGAATGTACTGAGATTCACACATATATATTGTTCGAGTAGGAATTTGTTCACCCCTGTACACTTTTTTTCTTCCGCCCTTACGGGCGAAAGGAGGGGGATTTAGGGCAGAAACAG
>JBCDFY010000371.1:0-5356 GCA_039176995.1 Bacteroidota bacterium | reverse complement strand
ACTTTGAAGTGCCGAGAGGTATTTGGAAAAGTACAGGACTATATGCAGCAGCAGGAGAATCCATAAAAGTAGTTATTCCTTCTGAATTAGTGGATAAAAAATTGGGGGTTCAAATAGGGTGCCATACAGACAACTTAAGTGGTAAGTCAAATCCTGCTAGATTTCCGCAAATTGTACGCCGCGAAGCCTTAACAAGTGCTGAAACTACATTCTCTAGCCCGTTTGGAGGCTTGATTTATATTACCATTCCAAAAGATGAAGGCGATCAAGATTTTCCCGATAATGTTAGTATATCCATAGAGAATACTGTACCAGCACCTTATTTTGTATTAGGTGAAACCAACCTAAATGAATGGCGAAGTAGGATAAGAAATCATCCTGCACCATGGGCTGAACTTGCTTCAAGTACGCTTATTATTACAGTTCCATCAGAACAAATTAGAGCACTTGAAGACCCAGTTGAGTTAATGGAATTTTGGGATAACATACAAAATGCTAATGCAGATTTAGCAGTTATTCCAAGAGAAAGACCTTATCCTGAAAGATTTGTTTCAGACATACAGATTTCATACGGTTTAATGCATGCAGGTTATCCAATAATGATGCCCACTTCACTTTCTCCAAACATACTGACTACAGATATTGCAAATGCAGGAGGCTGGGGATATTATCATGAATTAGGACACAATCACGATGAACCTGATTATA
This sequence comes from Bacteroidota bacterium, assembly GCA_039176995.1. Classification (GTDB taxonomy): domain Bacteria; phylum Bacteroidota; class Bacteroidia; order Chitinophagales; family Saprospiraceae; genus JAAUTG01. The sequence continues at coordinate 4,648 of JBCDFY010000371.1, read as the reverse complement.
TGCCGAATGGTACTTCTGAAGTAACCCCCAATTTTTGGACATTGTATGTCATAGAACAAGTATCCGACCAAACCGCAAGAGAAGGATTTGAAGGTTGGGCTAGAAGAGCCCCCGAAGTAGATTTTGAGGCCCAATCCGACCCTTCTAATGACAAGAATCTGAATGCCGAAAAGTGGAATAAATCTCCTGATTATGCTTCGGTCAAGTTAGCGATGTATTTACAACTAAAAGAAGCCTTTGGTTGGGGAACTTATAAAAAAGTGTTCAAGGAATATAGTGAACTACCTGCCGATCAAAAACCAAGTAGTAGTGCGCAAAAAAAAGATCAATGGTGCATTCGTTTCTCTAAAGCCTGTGGTTATAATTTAGCTCCTTTCTTTGATCTTTGGGATTTTGATGTATCGGATGAAGCCAAAGCAGAAGTAGAACATTTGCCTGTTTGGATGCCTTATCAAAACTTAGCTACTGAAAAAGAAATCAATTTTCATGAAAGGAGAATGAAATACGATAACATTACAATTACACCAGGTACAATTAGTCCAGGATCTGAAGTCAATATTTCATTTGACTGGACTGTAGGCCCTACAGGTAATAATGGATATTGTCCTGGATGTATCATCCAATTCTATGTGGGAATACAAGACGAATTCTCAGAATGTGTGGTATCCAGACAGATGAGAACCCCAAATTTTTCACAAAATGGAGGGCATTTTGAACATACTTTCACTGCACCTTCAAAGCCAGGTGTTTACTATGTTACTCATTCTTTTTCCCTAAAAAGATCTTGTCAACCCAATTCTAGTAATCATCAAAATACTATTTACAATGCATTAGCATTGATTCATGTTCAATAAGTACAGCAGTTTCTCATATAGAATCTAGAAATGTCATTTTTTGCTCTGACCTGCGGAAACTGTTCCAAAATTTGGTATTAAAAATGATATTTCTTGTTCCAAAAGAGATGAAACTCTTCCATATGAAAAATCGTTGAACTTTTTCTGTCAAAAATAGCAATTAATTTATTGTCAATAAAATACATTCAACAAAATTTCATAATGTAATATAAATCCTACTTTTTTAAAGGACTTGTGCTACTATTTACAAATTCTATGCTCGTCCTTTTCCACTGCTTACCTACATCTTTGTCTCATCACAAAACGCACATTTTCTAATCACTAAATATTCAAAACAATGAAAACAGTATTCACCACGATCTTTATTGCATTTACCAGTTTATTATTCGCACAAAACACCACTGAAACCGCCATCAACCAAGTGGTATTAGAAGCCTACAAAGCTATTGGTTTTGAAAAAGGAACAAGCCCAGATTATGTGGCGATAAAAGCAATCTTTACACCCAAAGCCATGCTCTACAACTATCGTAGTGGCAAGCTAGAAATTACCAATATTGACGAATTCTTGGCTGGCTATAAAGGTATGGTCGAGAGCGACGATTTTACAGCTTTCCGAGAAATTGAATTAGGTGGTAAAACTGAATATTTCGGCAAAATTGGACATCGCATCAGTGCCTATGCTTCCTATATCAATGGGATGGAAGAAGTAGGAGAACGAGGTGTCAATAGCTTTCAGCTAGTACAAGTAAAAGGAAAATGGCTCATTAGTTCTATTATTTGGGATATTGAAAGCAAGAACTTACCTATTCCTGAACAGTATTTGTCGAAGCAATAATTTTTCTCTAGATCGTCGCAGTTTGCAACTGCGATGCCATGCGCTCATCACAAAATACCTTGAGCGTATGGCATCCAAGTCACAGACTTGGACGATCTAAGTCCTAATTCTCATCTTTCTAATTCTACTTTAGCACTTTAAAAACGTTAGGAAAGCAGCCTAAGAACACGTTTAATTTGGTGGTGGCTGCCGTTTGTTTACGCGGAGCGATTTAAACAAACTAGCGTTTTTTAGTACTTTTTTGGGCAATACAAAAAAGTACAAATTCTAGGTTTCCTTAGGAACTAAGAATAAGAAACTAGAGTACTGAAGCACAACTAATCACTAAAATTTTCAACACGATGAAAACAGTATTCAGCACGATCTTCATCACATTTACCAGTTTATTATTCGCACAAAGTGCAGAAGAAGCAGCCATCAAAGCCCTCTGCCTAAAAGACACCGAAGCCTATATGCAGCGCGACTTCGAGACTTGGAAAACCGCCTGGTATCATGATGAAAGTGCTTCCATGCTCATTACGGATATGGGGCGTCATGCACAAGGATGGGATGCCATTCGAGACAGTATGAAAGAATATTATGAAGAAAATTCTATGCCTTCCAAAAGCAAGTTAAGCCATGATAACTACATCTTTAATATTCAAGGCGATCAGGCTTTTGTCGCTTTTGAACAAACGATGATACTTCCACTTACTGTCAATGGTGGAAAAAAGTGGCAGGACAAGACCTATGAAGTCCGCAGCCTCATCAAAGTCAATGGCGAGTGGAAAATCTACAATCAAGTCACTTCACCGATGGTGCATGAGAAGGACGTAAATAATACACTCTTTCATCTAGTCAGTGCTTCCATGATGATGGCTCAATTAGGAAATGTAGAGGGCGCAACGAAAACTGCTGCCTTTGTTGCAGAACTTTATCCAAATCTACCCAATGGACATTGGGGACAGGGCTGGTATGCCATACAACGAAAAGACAAAGCGGCTGCCATGAAGCATTTGGAGAAAGCCATGTCGCTATTTGATGGCGAAGCTCCTGAGGATTTAAAAGCTTTGTTCGAGCAGGCGAAGGCATTGAAGTAGAAGCTTATTTGACCCCGAATTACCAAGTTTTACAATTGTCAGAATAAGAATTTAAGAGTTTTCCAGATTATGAACAGCAGTCTGCTTTGTAATTTCTGTTCAGGCGTCGGACGCTTCTAAAAGCGTCCGACACCTAGCTTTCCTCTTTCATTACCTTAATCACAGATAATTTTCTAATCTCTAAAATTCTTCAATTTAATAAAAATACTATTTCAAATGACCACTTCATCGAAAACGATGAAAGATGGCTAATTGACTTGTACAGTATCACTTAAAGAAGTCAATTCTTACTTAGCAAAGAAAAATTTTGAAGACCATATCTCAACATTCACGGGTTTAACTAATGGAATAGGATTCAAAGGTATGCTTGTTTTATACAACAAAACTAATGATATTAGTGTAGTTCTATACTTAGGTAAGGTTTCTAATCTTGCTTATAAGGCAGGAGTTTGGATTGGTAAAGGAAATGTTGCTAAAGATAAAGATTTTGCTATTAATCATCATAAATTAGGGGATGATGCCAGTAAGTGGTCAGATTATCTAGAGGGAATACATAGTAAAGGATTAAGTTATGCTAAATTTAGCAAAGGAGGGACACAGGACGCTTACAATATAATAAGTAATGCAGCGATTAATGTTGAGTTTGCATCTGGAAGTCAAGTAGAGTTCTTAATTAAAGATGTTGACTCCCTTTAATCCAATAAGATACTCTAATCAGGCGTCGGACGCTTTTAGAAGCGTCCGACCCTAGATCGTCTTGGTCTGCACCTAAATGCTTTCCTCTTTACTTCACGATCAAGGACTCTCTTTTCAAAGACATCAAATCGCGAATCAACAAGCGACGACGATTGAAGTCAATGATATTCTTGCGTTTTAGGTCATTTAAAGTAGTCGTTACGGTTTGGCGAGAGGTCTTCGTCAATTCTGCGATGTCACGATGAATATAGAAACTCCAAACAACGTGCTCATAACCAATACGTTGCCCTCTTTTCTCTACTTGATCGAGTAAAAAGCGGATAATGCGTTGACGAGAAGTCAGGTTCAGCAAACGCTCGAAGTGATGCTCTAGTCTTTGTACTTTTGCAAACAATCTTTGGAAAATATACTGATTAAAAACAGCATTACTTTTCATCAATTCATTCACAGCGCTCATTGGAATAATGGCAATGGTGGATTCCATCAAAGTTTCCGCATAAGTGGTTTCAGTTTTAGGCTCAATCAATTTTTCCAAGCCAAAAGCATCCCCTGCTTGAAGCAAAAAGAAAGAAGTAATTTCACCATCATTATTATCACGTCCGATCTTTACTTGACCATCCACCACGAAGTAAATAGAAGCATTGTTGTGGTCAATAAATTTGTGTCCTTTCTTATATTTCTTAGCTACTTTATGTAGTAAGTTGTCGATCTCGGAAGTCTCCACAATATTAAATAAGGCTACATCATTCCAATTGAAGTTATTTTGATAATTGAACTTAGGTGGTTGCATGATAATTTGCTTTTACTATGGTGATTTAATTTCTATTGAGCACCGCTCCATTGAGCATACGCTCTTTTTATAGAAAATAGATGTTGTTAATAGGGCTTCTCTATTTTCCAAATTACGAGTACAAAATTAGGCGGAATGTATTGCGGACGACTCACGAAAAGTTCACAGAAATATCACAGTAAAAACAAATAAATATAATCAATTGATTTTCAAATAATTAAATCAATTTTTCTTTTCGTAGTGTCCTGAAAATTTATTAAAAAATGTAAATGTTAACACAACATTAGATGTATATACATTATTTTAAAATATATGATCAACTACTTTTAACTTCACTAGGGTACGCAAATTGAAAATGCAAGATTTCGTTTCCAAAAATCGCAGAAAGTCTTTT
>JBCDFY010000370.1:0-5430 GCA_039176995.1 Bacteroidota bacterium | reverse complement strand
TTTAGACCTGTATGTTTTTTGAAGTATTTCACAAAATTAGTCGTCTCTTCAAAGCCTGATTCGTACGCGATCTCCTTGATGGAGTAGGAGGTGTTCATCAATAGGCGTTTCATCTCAATCACTAAAAATTCATGGATATAACTCTTGGCTGCTTGTCCAAGCATTTCTTTTGTAATTCGATTTAGCGTTTTTGGAGAAATGAGCAATTTTTCCGCATAAAATTGTACTTGTCGTGATTGGAAAATGTGCTTTTTGAGTAATTTTTGAAATTTCAGATAGTCTTCGTGATATTTTGAGCGTGGTGCAAATTGTCGAGTTTCCTTACGAATGCGCTCTGCCAAGCAAAGAAAAATTTTCAATGCAGAATGAATCAACTCTCCAGTTAGCAGATCGTCGGGTGCATCAAACTCCACTTTCATTCTCTCTGCCAAGATGGTAAATAATTCGAGCTGCCGTGCATTCAAATTAATGACAGGTGGATAAAGATGATAATTGTACAAACTCAACTGCTGCATCAAATTAGAAGTTGCGCCTTCTCTTGACAAAAACTCCTCTCGAAATAGCAAAAAGAAAGCTTTTCGTTCCATATTCATTTCAAAAGCGTGGACTTGTTCTTTAGAAATAAAAATAATACTACCTGCTTGGTATTTATATTTTTTGAAGTCAATGTAATGATAGCCTTCTCCTTCCAAGACAAATAGAATGGCATAAAAACGAATACGGTGCGGACGAAAAGGATTATGATCTAAATTGCTATTCAGAAGAATTTCGCGATTGTAGGCAATCCTAAATCCGAAGGATTTTTCTTGTAAAGAGTCTAGTTGTATGGAAGGAATTTCACTCACGAAGATTATTTTTATTCAGGATTGCTTAGTCATTTACCACAATAGTCACAATAGTTGGTTTCGCATAGGGCACATAGCTGATCGCAGTCTTTGAATAACCATTATAGTCGCTTAAGACTGCTCCTGTACAACTTAAACGATTTTAGAAAAACTATGTGAACTATATGGAAATACTATGCGAACTATATGGTAGATATTTAAGAAATTCGATTATTTTTTGAATAACGAAATTAGAGATTTGAAAAGTCAAAAGCAAATCAGAAAGATTATCAACTAATCTAAATTTAATAGAAAGCATTCATTATTTTAATTTGTGTAGCAAAAATAATTTGTTAGACTAATCTAAATTAATATCTTTGTATCTCAAAATAAAAGAACTAGAGATGAAAAGATACAGTTGTTTACTTCTCTTTTGCGTGTTTGCAATGAATCTGATTGCTCAAAAAGCAAATCTATCTGGAATTATTTCTGCTGATGGCGAAGCATTGCCTTTCGCGAACGTGCGCTTGGCGAATAAGGATAAAGGGGTTACTACAGATGAAAATGGAAAATACGAGTTTGAAAATTTAGAAGCAGGAAATTACACTATTGAAATTTCCTATGTCGGTTATTTGCCTCTGAAGAAAAAAGTGAGTCTCGAAGCAAACGAACAACTTACTTTAGATTTAGAAATGAAGGCAAATGCTGCTTTGCAAGAAGTAGTCGTGACGGGTACGATGAAACCGACTTTTGTAGCGGCTTCTCCGATCAAAGTAGAAGTCGTATCTGCACAGCAAATGAACACTTATATGCCAACGGCTTCTTCTTCCATTGTCGAAGGCATTCAATTAGTAAATGGTGTGCAAGAAGTGGTTGCTTGTGGGGTGTGTTTTACTAATAGCATCAGTATCAATGGCTTAGAAGGTGCGTATACTGCGGTTTTGATGGATGGAACGCCAATTTATGGTAATTTAGCAGCCGTTTATGGATTGAATGGAATCCCGAATATGATTGTGGATCGCTTTGAAGTGATTAAAGGACCAAGCAGTACGCTTTACGGTTCAGAGGCAGTGGCGGGCGTCATTAATATCATTACCAAGAATCCAGAAGAACAACCCTTGCTAGAAGTAGATATTATGGGCACGACGCACCGAGAGAGCTTTGGAAATATCGCGGTTGCGCCGATTATTGGAAACAGTTCTGGCTACATTGGTTTGAACTATGCGTACATGAATGACTACGATGATGAAAATGAAGATGGCTTTGGTGATATCATTAATTTAGATCGTTATTCTTTATTTACCAAGTGGAAAATTGGACGAAAAAGCGATAAGTTATTCACTTTGGCAGGTAAATATTACTACGAAGATCGTCGAAATGGGGTAGAGGATTATTTGGAGGATCGTGCTTACAGAGAATTACGTGGTAATGAAGAAATTTATGGCGAAAGTATTTACACTAACCGAGCAGAACTATTTGGAACGTACGAATTTAATACTTCGACTGATCTGAAATTGGATTTTTCGCTATCCAATCATTTACAAGATAGTTATTACGGCAGCGACTATTATGAAGCCAAACAACAAATCGCTTTTGCCAATTTACTCTGGAATCTTCCAAAAGAAAAACATGATGTTCTTTTTGGTTTGACCAATCGTCTGCAAAGTTATGACGACAATACCGTTGCCACGGAAATGCAATTGGCAAATGGAATGACGGAAAACAACCCTAACAATCAATACATTCCAGGAATCTTCGTGCAAGATGAGTTTAGCGCAAGTCCGCAGTGGACAATTCTAGGAGGTGCGCGCCTAGACCATTACCAATCGCATGGTCTAATTTTCTCTCCTCGCCTCAATCTAAAATACAAGCCTTCTGATTGGACAACCTTGCGTACTAATTTTGGTACAGGTTTTCGAGTGGTCAACTTATTCACCGAAGATCATGCTTTCATTACTGGTCAGCGCAGCGTAGAAATCCAAGAAGCCTTGAAACCAGAACAATCTTACAATTCTTCCTTGAATTTGAATCACGTTTTTGCTTCAGGTACAGGTAGCGGAACGATTGATCTAGAAGGCTACTATACTTATTTCACCAATAAAATTATTCCAGATTACGAAACACCTGGCAAAATCATCTATGCCAATTCTAAAGGTTTTGCACAAACGATGGGCATCGGAACTACGGTCAATTACAATTTCAAATTTCCACTAGGTTTGCAAGCCGGTTTCAATTTACAACGTGTCACAGAAACGGAGGATGATGAGAATGGACAACGTAGCACGCGCGATGTCGAATTTGCACCAAAATGGACGGGCGTTTTGCTCGCCAATTACCGTTGGAAAAAAGCGAAGACTACCTTTGCATACACTGCTCGTTTCACTGGACCAATGGCACTACCCGAAGTCTTCGACATAGATGAAAATGGTGAATTGATGAGTGTTGCTCGACCAACCATCAGTCGTCCATTTTCCTTACACAACCTACAAGCCACGATGGAAGTCAACGACAACTGGAGTTGGTACGCAGGTATCCAAAATATTTGGGATTATCGCCAAGATATTTCTCCGCTAATTGGCTACAATGACCCTAATGCGAATCTAGGTTTCAGCGAGTATTTTGATACTTCTTACGCTTACTCTCCTAATAATGGTAGGGAATTTTACTTAGGGTTCAAGTGGCGGCTTTCGCGTTCTTGATAGTGAATTGTCTACTAACTGTTTGTTGATGATTTATTGAGGTAGATATGATTTGATGCAAGAAATAAACTTAGAAAGTTCAAGTATTTTCTTTTTCTATGGAACATGTCTCTTCACTTCGCCTCCGAAACAATAGTTTGTGTCCATAACAACTCACTTTGTGTACTATAAATACTGATTTTAAGTTGTCGCTCCAAACGTGGACCCGAGAATTCAAGGATGCCATAATTATGTTGATGGACTAAAGTATTAGGAACTCTATTGTCATTAACCTCATTTTTTGATCTAGCCACCCCCGAAGTTAAAGGAGAAACTGTTATATCGTAAAGTGTATTGCCGGCATCATTTACCAATTTACTGAGTTCTGTATGATGACGATCACCCGTGAGAAATACAACATTTTTGATCCCTTCTTTTTCGATGCGCTTCAACAATAAGGCGCGCTCTCTTTTATGGTGATGTGCATAATTTTCGTAAACCTCAGCGGTACTTAGCACTTGTCCACCGATGGCTACTATTTTGAAAGGAGCACGACTGGTGGTTAACGCTTCAATCAACCAATTGAACTGCGCCTCTCCCATAATGGTTGGTTCGCAGGTTTTACAATTATTAGGGCTTCGGAAGTAGCGATCATCTAGCAAAAAGAAGTCAATGTCTCCCCATTTGAACTGAGTGGTGATGCCACCCTCCATTTGTGGAATACCAGTAGTTGGATTTGCCCAAAAGCGTTCAAAGGCATCAAGCGTCTTGTCTTTGTGAATGAAACTTCTATCGGAGTCGTTCGGTCCGAAGTCATGATCATCCCAAATCGCGTAGTGATGAGTAGAAGCCAATAAAGGCTGTATTTCTTTCGTAGATCGTGTGTGGGTGTAGCGATGGAAAATGCCGCTTTGCGTATACCAATCTACTTCGCGCAAATAGGTATTATCGCCTAGCCAAACCATCGCATCAGGGGCTTGTTCATGGATGCTTTCAAAGATCTCATATTCTCCACCATAGCCTTTTCCTGGACGATCAAATTTAGGTTCGTTGATGTAAGAACAGCTCCCAACGGCAATCTTAAAATTCGGTGGATCGGTACGCCATTGCCAAAGCACTTGAGTCTGAAACTCCGTTGGATAAGGAAACTTCAACTCCTGATCATTGATGAAAAGTCGGTATTCATAGGTTTTCCCAGGCATTAAATCACTTAGCGTTACTTTGGCAGTAAATGCCTGATCTGCTTCTGTGCGGATAGAAGCAGAGGTGCGCATATCAGATGGATTACTTCCTTTCTCCCAAAAGTTAAAGTGGATTTTTGCAACTTCTTTGGTTTGCACCCAAAGCTGTACTTCGGTCATTTCTGAATAGCCTACCATAGGACCAGATTGTAGAACAGCAGATTGAGCGAAAAGAGAAAAATAAGATAGGAAGAACAGTAAAAACGAAGCTGGTCTCATAACAATTGAATTTTGGAATGAAACTACACGAAACACGTGATTTTTCCAAGTTAAGTTTTTGTAAACCCTTTTTTATTTTGAGGACTCGAACTCTAAGTACTCGTCAATTGACCAAGTAAAATTCCTATTCTTCTTAAGATTTGAGAATTACAATAAATACATTCAGCTATTTACTGAATATTGCTTAAAAATAGCCTAGATTCTATGGTAAGAATCCATTCTTTGCAATTTTACCAAAACGAGGGTTTTGGTATACTCGATTTCGGCTAGCCATAATGAATGTAAAGAGTGTGCAATTAAGTCATGTTAGAATACTCAAATCGTATTGATTTAGGATTTTTTTCAGAAAAAAATCTATATCTACTTAATCGGGTATATCGTTTTCAAATGAAACGGCTCTAGTAATAGATAATATTTTGTAACACCTTCCCACTTGCTGTATCTAAGGTTACAAAAGCGATAATTATA
>JBCDFY010000369.1:0-5457 GCA_039176995.1 Bacteroidota bacterium | reverse complement strand
TTAGGAAGTACGTCAAGTACCAAGAACAACAAGAGCGTCTTGCCGAAAATAATCAACAAAGTTTTGATTTTTAGCAGGGTCTTTCGAGCCCCCTTTGGGGGCAAATTAATACCACCTTCTTAGAAGGTGGATTCTTTATTCCTAGACACTTTTTTATTTCCTTCTTAGCTCGCCGCCCGTCGGCGGCTCGCAAGGAATTTTCAAGGGCGAAATAGAGGAATTTTGTAACAAAATTCCTCTATTTCGCCCTTAAATTCCCCTCCGTCGCGCTCGCGGTGCGAAAGAAAAAGTATACAGAAGTGAAAAGAGGTTGTCTATGAGAATAAGGAAGTTACCTGTAGAGATGTGTATCCCCAAATTGCACTTTTATTGAAAAACGAATAAGATCATGCACTTCTCTCCTTGCTTTTTTCAAATCAAAACGGAGATGAATCTAAAAACTACTTACTGCACCATCAACTTCTCAGAGAATAAGCCGTCTTTAGTTTTTATCGTAATGAAATAAAGCCCTTTCTGTAATTGACTAACATCAAAAGTGAAATTTTGACTTCCAATGACTGGAGTGGCAGAATGTTCATTGGCGATGCTCTTGCCTGTTACACTAATGATTTCCCAGGAAACTGGAGTGAGGCTTGGGAGCTGGATGTTTACAAAAGCAACATGAGTTACTGGATTTGGAGCAATGCTGATCGTAGGTAAATGATCCTCAATTGAAATTTGCTCTTCTGTAGAAGTCAGTATCAATTCTGTAGCACCTGCTACCCAAAATACTCCACCACTTTCGTAGGCACCTACATCAGGGGCAGCACCATTGTAACCATCTGTAATTCCATTGATTTTAATTCCTTGATCGATTAAAAATGAGCCCGCCTTCGGTCGAAAATCGTGCGTTTCCACATCAACGAATGGATTATTAGCATTGATAATATTCGCTTCAAAATCTTGCCCTTCCCAAGGACCAACACTAGCATAATTATTCCAGATTCGGTTGTTTCGTTGTACATAACCATTTAGCCAGATCCCCATCGCTTGATCTACATTCCAAAAAGTATTGTTGAAGATGTCATTATCATTGGCATCCCAATTCATCTGCACTGCTGACCAATCAATATTCCAGACCACATTGTGGTGAACATCATAGCCTTTACTTCTATTATCCAGATAAATACCTGCGGAACGACCATCCGCATAATCTGGGCCGTAAGTATCGTGAAACCAGTTGTGGTGAATGGAAGATTTTTTGTCATCGTCATTGCCTACTACATAAAAAATGCCTCCATCATTATTGATGAGCATACATCTGGAAATATCATTGTACGCAATTTCACAATTAAGAGCAGGAGCATAAATGCCATCTCTACCAGTGTTATATAAGGTGTTATTAATAATTTTAGTGCCTTCTGATGCACTGCGGATTGGACTGGAATGAATTCCCACGGTATTGAAGTAGCGAATAACATTTTGACGAATTGTATTGTTTTTTACACCTCCCCAACCTTGTATCCAAATGCCGTTATGAGAACCATATTCAATGACGTTGCCTTCCAATAAATTATTACTACCCTGTATATGAACAGCACCATTTCCAACTTGAGCACTCGTATTGTCCAATTCATCTACCATATGTAGCCCATGTTGAATCAGATTATTTTTCACCACACAATGGTCTCCTCTTACATGTACTTTTCCTCCAAAAGTTTTCAGCCCATCTACAACGATATAGTCCCGATCAATGAAAATGCAATGTTCTCGAGCAGCGTATTCTAATTCAGTGTTATCAATGGATGCGCCATCAGGAAGTTGAAAGTAAACTAATCTCTGAATATCATCATAGTACCATTCTCTCTCGTAATCTAGTAACTCTAATTGGTCGAAGAAAAAACACTGTCCACGATTGCCATTTCTGAAAAGACCTGGATGGTGAGCAGAGAAAGGCCACTTATTAACATCTACCTTCTCAAATTGAATATTGCTACCCGACATTCCCGTAACAGGTCGCGTCCAACTCGTACCAGAATGTGCTCCTAAATACCAAACTTTTGCACCTGTCAAGTTAGTAGGAGGTGCAGTTCCCAAAGTCATGTCTTCTCCAGAGCCACCAGTTACTTTTACAGCTTCTACAGTATATAAATCGTGATCTTCATTATTGGGCCAGCGTGCCAAATCCATCGGTTGGTCATTGTAGTAGAGCATATTTTTCCCATCAAGCTGCATATCAACCGCCGATTGATAAACCTTACCTTCACTCACTGTCCAGTCTGTTATAGCTTCGGTTGCCGTAATGACTACCTCGTCGTCATCATAATTGGTGAAAGTGATAGGTTCGTCTGATGTTCCGTGTTGACTCGGACTGAGCGATTCTCTGTAAATTCCTTCTTTGATGTAACAAATATCACCCGCATTCATCATACCAGCAGCTTTCCCAATGCTTAGAAAGGGTTCACTTTCAGAACCCACATTGGCATCATCACCGTCTTTCGCTACATAAAATGTTTTTTTGGTAGTAACATTAGGCGTACAATCATTGTCTTTTTCTCTAAAACAAATATTATCTAGGTAATAGGTGCTCACATGATGACCAAAACCAAACATCAATCCTAGATTGGTATAATCTGGAACACCTGCGCTGGTTTCTACCAAAAAAGTTATTTCGATACTTTGCCATTCATCATTTCCCTGGAAACTTACAGCGTCATCTTTCCAGACTTCGCCCCAAGCTGCGGAACCAATATTAGGATGTGAATAAAGGCTGATTCCTAGCATTTCCTCCAATCCAGAATCACTTCTTACATCAAAAGAAAGGGTGTAAGTACGAAAAGGTCTTAGCCTTACTCCTTTTCTGCGTACATAAATTTTAAATGGGTTATCCTCGCTAATAGTGGTCACCGCTATATTCACACTATTCTCCCCATCTGTTGCAAAAGTTGTCGACTGACTAATTGTTGCTGCCGCACCTCCCCAAGCACCTTTATCCCAGTCTCCGATCCCATCTTCAAAGCTGGCGTTAGGTATAATATTCTGCGTGAAAGAACTTTGTGATAGAATACAAAGTAGGAAAAGAAAGCTAAATTTGATTGTTGGCATATCTTTCAAGTATTTATGATCCAAAATAATATGAAATCTAATGGGATGACTGCTTCAAATGGTTTTAAGGAGGTAGAATATGGTTTTGTGGCACTGGTTTGAGATATCATGTATAGAAAAATTTCAGAAGGGTACACATTTTTGAGTATCCTTGAAGTCGCGTTCAAAAAATCTTTACAGGAGGATTTTTTGAACGCTCCAAGAGGTTTTTGAGGGCGAAAAGCAACAAAAATTGACAATTTTTGATGCTTTTCGCCCTCAAAACCTCTAGCAGAAAGTTTTTTTCCCGATAACTATCGGGATGAAAAAAAACTTTCTGCGATTTTTAGAAACGAAATCTCGCGTTTTAAATTTGTGTACCTTATTGAAAGAAAAATTACTTTTCTAGCTACTTGTATGAATAGCAAATTTCAAAATCACCAATTTCTCCCTAACTTACGCCCATGAATTTTCTTACACTAGAAAACATTAGCAAAAGCTACGGTGAAAAGGTCTTATTTCAAGACATCAATCTGCAAATTAACCAAGGTCAGAAAGTGGCTTTGGTAGCAAAAAATGGTTCTGGGAAAACCAGTTTGCTGCGCGTCATCGCAGGTGCGGAAGCGTCAGAAGGGGTGAATAGTCGTATTTTGATGAAACGAGATTCGCGTGTCGGTTGGTTGCCGCAAGATCCTGTTTTTCAAGAAGGTGCGAGCATTATGGATGCCGTTTTCAATTCTGATAATGCTAAGATTAAGGCGATTCGTTTGTACGAAGAAGCATTATTGCTCAATAAGACGGAGGATATTCAAAAGGCAGTTCAGAAGATTGATGACCTGAAGGCGTGGGACTTCGAGGCGCGCATTAAGGAAATCTTGTTCAAACTGAATATCAAGAATCTCCAACAAAAAGTAGATGAACTATCTGGTGGACAGAAAAAACGACTGGCACTCGCAAAATTGATGATCGAAGAACCCGATTTTTTGATCTTAGATGAGCCAACCAACCACTTGGACTTGGATATGATTGAATGGTTGGAAGAGTATTTGCAGCAAGCCAATTTAACGCTCTTTATGGTGACGCATGACCGCTACTTTTTGGAGTTGGTTTGTGATACTATTTTGGAATTGGATAGAGGAATTTTGTATAAATATTCAGGTAGCTATTCTGATTTTTTGGAGAAACGCAACTCTCGTTTGGATAATGAGGAAGTGACTTTGGATCGCACCAAGAAATTGATGAAGCGCGAATTGGAGTGGGTGCGCAGAATGCCGAAAGCACGTGGAACAAAAGCCAAAGCAAGAGTTGATAAATTCTATGAAATCAAAGAGAAAGCGAGTAAGGTTTTGGACGATCAAGAAATTACGATTGATATTAAAGGCGCGCGTTTAGGAAGCAAGATTCTAGAGTTAGAAGACATCAGTAAGAGCTATGGAGATTTGAAATTGGTAGATGGATTTACTTACAAATTCAACAAAAACGAACGCGTTGGAATTGTTGGTCCGAATGGAGTAGGGAAGTCCACTTTTCTGCATTTGATTACTAAAGCGATTCGCCCTGATGCGGGTAAAGTTGTGCTAGGAGGAACGGTGCAATTTGGCTATTATACACAAGAAGGCATTCAACTCACAGAAGACAAACGCGTCATTGATGTCATTACAGATATTGCGGAATATATTCCACTAGAAAAAGGACAAAAGTTAACAGCTGCTTCCTTGTTGGAACGCTTTCTTTTCAGCCGAAAGCAGCAACAAGTCTATGTTTCTCAACTCAGTGGTGGAGAACGCCGACGCTTGTATTTATTGACAGTTTTGATGGAAAATCCCAATTTCCTCATCCTCGATGAGCCAACGAATGACCTGGACATTATGACGCTTAATGTCTTGGAGGATTTTCTGTTGTCTTTTCCTGGGGTAGTCGTCATTGTCTCGCACGATCGCTATTTTATGGATAAATTGGTCGATCATTTATTCGTTTTTGAAGGCAGCGGGAAAATTCGTGATTACAATGGTAACTACACTGAATATCGCGAAAAACAAAAACAAGAAGAACTCGAACAAAAACGCCTCGAAAGTGCCAACAACACACAGCCCAAAATTCAAAAACCAAAATCTAAAGACACCAGCACCAATCTCACCTACGAACAGCGCAAGGAATTGAAGCGTCTAGAGAAAAAAATAGAGCAATTGGAAAGTAAAAAAGCAGAAATCTCTGAGCAATTCAATAGCACTGATCTTGCGCCTGAAAAAATTGAGGAGTTATCTATTCAACTTGGGCAAGTTAATGAAGAATTAGAGGAAAAAGAAATGGCTTGGATGGAACTGGTGGAAATTGCATAGTGACTAATTCTAGTGTTATTCATTATTCATGATCTAAGCACTTCACAATAATTCT